>CALKWT010000001.1 GCA_938003885.1 uncultured Balneolaceae bacterium
GGCTGAAACTGGAATTCACCGCTTTTTAAAGCCCAATTTTACAAAAGTTTAAAAATTTTTTTTCACCCCTATCTCGTAACCTATTTATGTCAAGAGCTTACAACATCGTACAGATAATAAAAGACAAATTACTCTTTTATCTTAAAACTTTTTTTTATAACTTGCGTATAGACAGATAAAGTCAGAACAGATATGAAAAAACTTTACTCCTACATATTGCTCTTATCCTTCTTTACCGGCGCCATTCAGCCGGTTTTGCCGATGGCAGAGTATATCTTCTCGGAAGAAGGAGAAATTGCTGCACTCTTCAACGGGAGCTGTGATACGATCTGTTCAATGACCACTGAAGAGATGGACGGGGAAGAGTGCAAACTCTGTGACTATCCGGATGCAGAAGATCTTCTGGATATAGAGTACTATCCCATTCCTCTTCAGGTTACAAGTTCGTCAAGTGCTCATATTCTCTATGAATCTGCTGTCATCTATTCAGCAGTCGAAGATCAGTTAACAGACTTCTATTATAGTACAATTCCTCCCCCTCCAAAGTTTGTGTGACCCGGATTATATTTTATTTTAAAACGTCACTCAGTTATTAATTAAGATGAATTCTACCCTTAATTAAGATTTATTCTACACCTACATTTCAACAAACTTAATTGGAGATATCATGTACTCAGTGAAAAGAAATTTAACCCTAGTTTTACTTATGCTTCTCTGCTCATTTACAGCATTGCAAGCCCAATCCCTTGAATATCAAATAGATGGAATGACCTTCGGTATGCCAGAAGCCAGAGTGTATACCGATGATTATGACGGCCCGCCGGTGGTGGGAGACTACATCAGCATGCTGCCCAATCTCGTCCCATTAGATTATGAAGGAAACAAACATCACCATATTCGAATGGACACGATGGTACAGGAAATTGAAGTAGCCAACGGGGTTCGTTACCGTGCCTGGACCTTTGGCGGTACAGTTCCCGGACCGGTCATCCATGTGAAAGAGGGAGACCGAATCACCTTTACCATGACCAACCGTTCGGATGAGATGGTCACCATTACAGAGCCCGGTGTGGCAAGCTCTCAATTCCTGGAGCAGACTGCAGCTAACAACTTTATGGATGCGCAGCCTTCGATTATGCCGATGCCTCACTCTATGGACTTCCACTCCGGTACTGTAGCTGCGAGTGACAAATGGAGAACCATTGCTCCCGGCCAGACAATTGAATTCGACTTTGTTGCCAACTACCCCGGTACCTACATCTACCACTGCGGCACCCCAAGTGTGTTAATGCACACCGCGATGGGCCAGCACGGCGTGATGGTGGTTTCCCCTAAAGATGGCTACACAGACGATTATGAAGTGGATCGCGAGTATGTTGTTGTTCAGTCCGAGTACTATCTGCGACCTGGTGCCGGTGAACTCTATCAGTACGACTTTGAAGGTGCCCAGAATGTGAATCCTTCCCACGTCGTATTTAACGGCCACCAGAGCATCCTGCACGACCAGCCTCTGAAAGCCAACGCCGGAGAGCGTGTGAGAATTCACTTCTCCAACAACGGCCCAAGCGGCACGTCCAGCTTCCACATCATTGGTGCCATCTTCGACAGAGTCTGGATGGAAGGACACCCTTTCAATGAGATGAGGGGAATGCAGACAGTCCTGCTCGGTGCCTCCAGCTCAGCAACCATTGATTTCATCGTGCCTGAAGAGGGTTCTTACACCCTGATTGACCACGAATTCGCAGATGCGGAGAAAGGCGCCACAGGTACCCTGATTGCCGGACCCCGAAAGTAAACAGACAGAATCCTTTAAACCCGCTGAACTCCAGCTCCATGAAAAACAGAATCCTCCATATCCTGACCCTCGCCGCGGCACTCCTGCTGAGTGCCCGGCCATCCATGGCCCAGGAGGCAGTGGAGATTCCGGGGGGCTCCTTCCACTCGATTCTTCCTGAAGTGGAAGGAAAGCCGCTCGAAGTGGAGAGCTTCTACATGGATGTTACCGCTGTAACCAATTCGGAGTTCACGGAGTTTTTAATGGAGAATCCTCGATGGAGACGCTCGCAGATTCCTGCTGCTTTTGCAGGGGAAGGGTATCTCCGACACTGGCAGGATGATTTGACGCCCGGGGAAGAGTCCCCTGCAGATGCACCGGTCACACGGGTCTCCTGGTTCGCGGCAAATGCCTATTGCGGTTGGAAAGGCGGACGGCTGCCGACACTCGACGAGTGGGAGTATTCTGCCCAGCTGATGGAGTTTGACACACCGGCCCAATCCAATGCCTTTGCCAGTGAGTTGATGGGCTGGTACTCTACCGTCAATACAGACAATATCCGATCCGTCGGAAGTACCGGTATCGTCAACAAATATGGCGTCCGCGATCAGTTCGGCCTGATCATGGAGTGGGTCGAAGATTTTGAGCCGCCTATGGGATCTGATTTTCAGTTGAACTGCGGCAGCATGGGACGCATGCAACAGGCCGGAAACCTCTATAGCTACGCCGCTTCGGTCCGCTATATGACCCGGATGAGCTTCACCCCTCAAACCACGACCGGGATGATCGGTTTCCGCTGTGCGTATGACGCTCCGCTAACCCGTAACCTTTACAGTGAGCCTGCGCTCCGGGAGGTACTGCCATGAAAAAATTTACCATCCTGCTTCCAATTTTACTTACATTTCTAATCGCCGATGTTTTGGGCCAGCAGCCTGACAGGATGCCAGCCCGGGCGGAGGCCTCAATCAACGAATACTCTGTTTATCAGAGTGATGCACAATGGACAAATCAGCGCAACGAGATCGTTCAGTTACGTTATTTTATCGGAAAGCCTGCAGTGGTCACCATGTTTTATGGGAACTGCCTGCAGGTCTGCCCGATCCTGATCCGGGACGCCAACCGGATCTACGAAGCTGTAGATGAATCTCTGCGGGATCAGGTACAGGTTCTTGCCATTACGTTTGATCCTGAAAACGATACCCCCGAAGCACTTCGGGATTATGCCAACCGGTATGAATTAAATCATCCTCAGTGGCATTTCCTGACGGGAAGCCCGGCACCCATTCGTGAACTTGCGATGCTGCTGGGTGTACAGTACCGGAAAGACAGCTACGGACATTACTCTCATTCAAATCAGGTTTTTGTACTCGACGACGAAGGAGTCATAGTCCATACCCTCGAAGGACTTAATCAGCCTGTGGAGGAAGCCGCTGCCTGGATTGAGGAACATCTGAAAAGGTCCAACACTCATAACACTGTTGACATCATAGGAAAATTAAATTAACAGACCAGACAACATTTAACCCCGAATATTATGAAAACTTTAAACTCACTTTTTATTGCTCTACTTCTCATCGGAATGGCCATTCCTTCTTATGCCACTTCAACCGATACCGACGAAGACGTCCGAACCATCATCATCAGAGGCACCGACGATATGAAGTTTGATGTGACGCTGATTGAAGCAAAGCCAGGCGAGAAGCTCCGAATCACCCTTGAAACAGTCAGCAATATGCCGGCACAGGTGATGGCTCACAACGTGGCCATTGTGGATCTGGATGTGGATGTTCAGGAGTTTGTCATGGAATCGATGACAGCCACAGAGAATGAATATATCGCACCGGAATATGAAGATCAGGTAATCGCCTTTACCAAAATGATCGGCGGCGGCGAAGTAGACAGTGTGGACTTCACTGTACCGGAAGTAACCGGAGACTATGAGTACGTCTGCACATTCCCGGGCCACTATTTTGGCGGAATGAGAGGTATACTCCGCGTGGCTGAATAATTTTCAGCAAAGGGATCGGCCTGTGGTTGTAACGACTGCAGGCCGGATCTTTTCACAACCCGGCTGCCTGAACTCAACAAGAAGCACGTCACCTTCAGGAATCCCGGGATCGATCCTGTCGGATCCTGAACTGTAAACCGAAACGTAGCCATCTGATGGGGACAATCCCACGTCCACCATCAACAAACCAATCACCATTCTGTTCCCGCTTGTAAATGGTGCTTTCTACTTCGAAGCATCAAACAGAGATCACCCTTTTACAACAACAACCCGGAAACGACTTACGTACCACCTTTACAACCATCCATCTCGCTCAGACATCCATTCAACCCTATCCTAATTCTGATATCATGTCCATAGAAACCAGTTACAGTAACAAAAGAATAGGCGACATTGTCTCCGAGAACTACAATGCAGCAGCGATCTTCCGGGAGTTCGGAATCGACTTCTGCTGCGGCGGCGGGATCTCCCTTCAGGAAGCGTGTGAGAAGAATGGCGTGGAGCTCACAGATGTCTCCTCACGCCTGGAAAATCTGTCCGCCACAAATCCCTACACTGGCGACAACTATGCCGCCTGGACCCCCGCTTTTCTGATTGACTATATCGTCAACACCCATCATCAGTTTGTGAAACAAAAATCGGATGAGATCGCGGCCTACGCTGCCAAAGTGGCAAGAGTCCATGGGGATCGCTATCCTGAGAATGTAGAGATCCATCAGACGTTTCAAGAGCTCATCATGGAACTTCTGGAACACCTGCAAGAGGAAGAGCAGGATGTGTTTCCTCTCATAAAAAGAGTCGCCGCTAAAAAAGAGAGCGGTGAACGCCCGACAGAAACTGAGCTGAGCGAGCTGAAAGAAGAGCTGGTGAAGATGGTGAGCGAGCATGAGCATGCAGGAGATCTCATGGCAGAGATCCGAAGCCTGAGCCACCAGTTTACCCCGCCTGCCGATGCCTGTGCAACCTACCGGATCCTCTACCAGAATCTGGAAGGATTTGAGGCCGATCTGCATAAGCATGTCCATCTCGAAAACAACATCCTTTTCCAGAAGATGGAAGAGCTGGTTGCTGCATGACGATGCAGCCGGCCTGAATCGTTTATTCGGGGGCTCCTGTTTCAATTTGATATGTTGTTCGGGAGCCCCCTTCTATAATTTTAAACCGATGAAAGCGTCTCTGATATGTACGCCTGGGCAATCTTTATTCATCTGATCTTTGCAGCATTCTGGCTCGGAGGCATGCTCTTTACCGCCGCTGTGCTGGTTCCTGCAACTCGTAAAAAACTGGTATCCCAGCGAGGCATGCTCTTTACCGAGCTTGGAACCCGTTTCAGCCGACTCTCATGGGTCGCCTTCCCCATCCTGATTTTAACCGGTGTTACCGCCCTTCTCGGGAAAGGGTACTCCTGGCCCTACCTTCTCTCTGCCCCTTTCTGGGAATCGATCTATGGAAGCCGGCTGGCCTGGAAACTCTCATTTTTTGGACTCATGCTGATCGTGAGCGGCGTTCACGACTTCTGGCTAGGCCCCAAAGCTTCTCTGCTGATGGAGCGGGAACCGGGCAAAAAGTCAACGGAGCGTTACAGAAAAGCGACCAGCTGGGTCGGCAGAATAAATCTGGTACTTGGCCTGGCTATCCTCTATTTTGCGGTCAGGCTGGTACGCTTCTGAAAGGCCGCTGTGCGGGATGAGGCCGGAGCCGCTCCCTCCATACTGCCGGTTCATGTTTCCATATCAGCAAAGGCCTCAGATCTGAAGCAATATCCGGAATCACTCTGTTTACTAACCAAGCTCAGTTATGCCTCGAATCACCCGTCTTTTTATTAAGTCAGGAATGATCTACTTCCTTGCGGGAATCCTACTGGCTCTGATTGCCGAACTTCCCGACGTCTCCACCGGAGCCCTTCTCTTGCCCGTCTACTGGCATATGATCGTTATAGGATGGATTACGCAGGTGATCATGGGGGTCTCTATCTGGATGTTTCCCCGAAAAAAGAGGGGAAAGAGAAAAGAGGAAACCTTTGCGGCCAATGCCGCATTCTGGTGCCTGAACATCGGGCTGGTTCTCAGATTCCTGGCAGAACCCTTTCTCCCGTTCTATTTCAATGAATCGTGGATTGTTCTGGTCATCGTGCTCTCTTCTTTTCTTCAGATAGCAGCCATCGGTTTCTACACCGCAGAGATCTGGCCGCGCGTCCGTCCGCGTCCGACCAGAAAAGGCCAACCCAAAAAGGCGAAAGGATAGATATGCCTGAACAATCCGTCTGGATGATCCGCCTCTCGATGATCTATCTGCTGATCGCTATCACAATCGGTGGCGTGCTTCTGATCCACAAATCTACACCTCTTCATCCCGGAGTCTGGGCTCTGCTGCCGGTTCATTTTGAACTGGCCATCTGGGGATGGCTCGTACAGTTTGTAATGGGTACAGCCTACTGGATGTTTCCAAGGCATCTCACCGGAGAAGCGCGGGGTGCAGACGCCCGGGGCTGGATCGTCTTTCTGCTCTTCAACGCGGGAGTGCTACTGCTGGTGGGTGGCCATCTGCTGGCTACCCTGCCAATTCTCAGGGTTCTGGCGAGAGGCTCTCTTCTGATCTCCATCCTCCTCTTTATCACTCTGATGTGGAACCGGGTCGTCACCTACCGGGATCTGCACGATTAAATTTTGAGGAATTAGTGGGGGTGGGTTAACACCAACTTAGAGAGAGAGAGACAGGCTGAAATGAAAAAGCCCGGCTATCAACCGGGCTTTTCTAACTACGTTGGCTTTTCGGGGTACAATTGTAATATCTGGGGAGATATTACAACTTCTTCTACGTGAGACGAGAAGCAATGTTCCCGAATGAGTAAAGATATTAATTTTTTTAAATAGAAAGCATCTGTTTTAGAAAAAAATATTCAACCCAAAATCAGTGTACACCCCTGATTTTTATACCTTTGTGATTTCGTCGAAAAAGATCTGCAAAGAAAAATCTTTTTTTATTTTTTTTGAATGCGTGAAAAAAGGAGTTTTTTGGCCGGTTTCATCCGAAATTTCGCATCCGGCGATGCAAGATTTCAACATTCCGCGCACGCACGCGGCCTGCGATTTACCCTGCTTCATGTAGCAAACCACCCCTCAACAGTCTCTACTTTTAAAGAGAAGCCCCGGTTCTCTTCCATCGCCCTGTGGGTGCGAGCCTCTCCGGGAGCGACGTGCCTTGCTGATCAGATGCCCGTCTCCCTCTTCAGAAGTTCTGCCAGTGAGAACCAGGTCCCTTCCGCCTCCTGATCCACCGAAAGCCCTTCACCCTCCAGAAACTCTGTGACTCCCCTGCTTGCCGAAATGATCTGAACTTTCGCCAGTTCCAGATCGGGAAAAGCGATCCGCACACGATTGACGGAAGCCCGGTCATGAAAGATCACACCGTCCGGCTTTCCCTCTTCCACCTCTCTGCGCGCACCACTGAGCTCCTCCTCTGTAAGGGAGCGCTCAGCACAGACGGTGAACTCCGTTACACCCATCTTCAACTCATTCAGCAGGCCCGGAATCTCCTCCGTATGCTGATCTGTTGTGGGATAGAGAACATTTCCTTGTGTTGAAATCCGCAATAAGAATTCCAGGATATCGATCCCCTTTACCCGCTCGCGGGGCAGAATTGCCGGGATACCGTTCTCCTCCAGAAAGCGTCTTGTGGGATGATCTGTCACCAGGTGAATCTGATTCAGAACCTGTTTTTCCAAATGCTGCTGCTCCACATACTTCAGAAAGTAGTGTGCGTTTTTCAGGCCGCCATAGATCGTAAATGTGTACTCGTTCAGCGAACCGGCAATGAGTTTCTCCTCCTCCTCAAAGGTGTGGTATCGGGTTCTCTCCAGAGGGATGTGTAACAGATGCTTCTCTGCTTCCTTTCCCAGTAGCTCTCTGAACGCCTGGCTGTTCAACACTTCTCCGGTAAATAGTACGGTTTTCATGGCTCTAATAATCTTTATAAATAACTGTTCGTTCTCCACCGCATCGCCACAACAACGATGGTTGCCTGCGGTAGAGAGATGGATTACAGGAATTAAATGGCTGCCGGCCGGCCTGAATTTCACCACCCGGCCTGCATCTTCAGGAGCAGAGGAGATCGAACCCGCTCCACCCCCCGGCGACAACTCGCATCAAAAGGGTGAAGAGGAGCTGCGGGCCAGTCCGCCAGTGCAAAACGTGGCGCCCGAACCTTTACCAGCTCTCCTCCGGCTGTACCTCACCCACAGGCTGCATCAAAAGGTATATCCCGTTCCAAAATAGATCCGGAATGATTCCTTTGAGAAACCGATATCCCC
>CALKWT010000002.1 GCA_938003885.1 uncultured Balneolaceae bacterium
TTTGCAATGTTGCCCCCGGTTCCGTCATTGGCAGAAGCCTGTATGGCAAATACAGATTCCGAATGGTTTTTATGAATCGGATTGTGGATTTCATCCAGGTTCACCAGTTCATAGGGGAGGCCGTTGGAGGTTTGCCCGTTTGGAATGATCTGGTCATAGAGTGCCTTCGCCTCAGAAAACTTATCCTGATACATGTAGGTTTTCGCAAGGTAGGATGCCGCAGCCCAGCTATTTGGCCGGCCGACCTGACTCTGAGTATCAGGCAGGTTGTTGTAGGCAAACTGGAAGTCCGCCTCGATCATCGGCCAGATCTCCTGGTCATTCGGCTGAGGGACGGTCGGATCCATGGTTTCATCAATCCAGGGGACCCGATTAAAGAATCGCCGCAGTTCAAAGTAGAAATGTCCGCGGATGAAACGCGCTTCAGCTTCATACTGGGTACGATCCGCCTCTGAAAAGAGATCACTTTGTGGAATCTCGGGCAGAAGAGCCAATACGGAGTTCGCTCTTGTAACCCCTTCGTAGAGGCCGATATATTTGGTATTCAGGAATCCGACGGTAGGGGATACGTTCATCCCTCCGAGCGTATTCATCTGGGGCTGGTCACCTGCATCACTTCCTTTGTGTGCCTCTGTTCCCAGAACGCTGCCATACAGCCAGTTGGATGGGCAAGTGGCCCAGTTGTCACCGGCTACTGCCGCACTTTGGCTCAGTACTCCATAGGCTCCCATCAGGAGGGTTTCCGCACCGACACGATCGGCCAGAACTTCTTCACTCAGGGAGCCCAGTGCCGGGCGAGTCAGAAATTCATCTCCACACGCCTTGGTAAACATCCCTGTAAAAATCATCAAGGCAATGATATAAAATGCTTTTTTTGAGTTCTTCATAATAGTTAGACCTCTGTATATTTAATATTTTTAAAAACCAAGGTTTATGCCAAACAGAAATTGTCTCGAAGTAGGATACGCTCCTTCGTCTACACCGAAACTGGTCGTGCTTGCGTTGGCAGACTGTGTATTGCCAATCTCCGGATCGGGGCCTGAATACCCGGTGAGAGTAAACAGATTCTGGCCCTGCACATAAACCCTAAGCTGGTTGATGCCCACCTGTGAGAGCAGATTGGTTGGAAATGAGTAGCCAACCTGTACTGATCTGAGCCTCAGGAACGATCCGTCTTCTATGTAATAAGAGTTGGGAACGTTGTTGGTAGCGGTAGAGGCGGCATTTTCCTGTATTGGAGCCGTAGCATTATGGTTATCCGGCGTCCAGGAATCATAGAGTGCGGTCTTGCTTTTTGCACCCTGGAAAGATGGATAAAAATCGGTCCACCATTTTACCTGGTTCCAGATATCATTGCCCTGGGATCCATAGAAGAACATGCTGGCGTCAATGTTTTTGTAGTTTGCAGAGATATTCAAACCGTATGTGAAGTCAGGATGCGGATCGCCAAGCCTTGTCCGGTCATCTGGTGTGATCACACCATCTCCGTTTACATCGGCATACCGGAAACGTCCGGGGGAAGCTTCTTCCTGGTAGACACTCTGGGAGAGATTTTGATTATTTCGGACGGAGGCATCTGCCTGCTCTATCTCCGACTCACTGTTCCAGAACCCTTCGATCTGATATCCGAAGAAGGTAGAGATAGGCCAGCCAATCTGATTTCGGATGATCGGGTTACCCGCACCGAATCTTCGGGTGGTTCCGTCGAAGTGCTCGATACCTTCCGCAATTTTAACAATCTCGTTATTGTAGGTTGTAATATTGGCTGTTGCACTTATGTTAAAATCCTGGTTGATATTACGACGCCCAGTTATGGAGACGTCCAGGCCCCGGTTCTGAATGTTTCCGACGTTTACATAGGGACGGGAGGCGAGCCCTGCCTGTGCCGGAAGTTCCGGATCATAGAGCAGATCCCGGACATCATTCTGGTAATAGTCCATATCAATTTCAAGTCCGCCCTGGAAGAACATAGCGTTGAATCCGATATTCATGCTATGGGCCTCTTCCCAGCGGGCAGCAGGGTTACCGATCCTGGTTTTAGAAAAACCCTGATGGATGGTGTTGCCACCGGCGATGGCATAGAACGATGAGTTCAGGTTCCCCCCATAGAGCGTAAAGGCATTCGCAGCTGCCACGTTGAGCTGGTTCCCCATCACCCCATACCCTGCACGAAACTGGAGGTTGGAGAGCCAATCAATATCACTCATGAAAGACTCCTGGGAGATACGCCATCCGATACTGGCGGATGGAAACACTCCATAACGGTTCTCCAGAAATCTGGATGAGCCGTCTCGCCTGATGGTTGCATTTAACAGATACCGGTTGTCATAGTTATACTCTACCCGGCCGAAAATAGAGAAGAGGGCTACTTCATATCTGCTGCTATAGTTGGTTGGATCTCCGGCACCTGTGCTCAGGTTTACATAGTTGGGATTGAAAGAGAAGTAGTCTGTACGCGTACCTCCTCGCTCCCTTCCTGTGTCTTCGTTGGCTTCCGTACCGATCACAATGGAGATGTTATGGACTTCCGCAAGAAGATCTGTATAGGCCAGTGTGTTGGTCCAGGTCCAGTTGTACCCGTTCCAGGAAGCATCCCCGTAGAGGTTGGTTACCGTATTCTCAGCTCTTTCATACTCAGGAAACTGGAACCAGCTCCAGTTGCTCGAACCGTAACTACCCCCGAAATTGGTACGGAATGTAAGTTTGTCCAGCAGGTCATATTCGGCAAAAACATTACCAAAAATACGAATCTCCTCTCCGGTATTCTGCTTTGTACGCTCACGCTGGGCTACCGGGTTTGCAGCCTGGCCCAGGGGGGCGCCAAAGTTACCGGCAAAGTTTCCGGCAATATCATAAACCGGGATGATAGGCTGTTGTCTATAGGACATCCCGATTGCAGAACCTTCCTCGAGTGATCCTACCTGAGGGTTGTCCCAAAGAGAAAGAGAAGCATTTTGGCCAATCCGGAAATTGTCCCTCACATTGAACTGGGTGTTAACCCGCAACGTTGTCCGCTCATTATAGGTACGGATCAGGGTCCCTTCCTGGTTAACATAGTTGAGCGATAACAGATAGGTTGCATCTTCCGAACCGCCACTGATGGCAAGGTTGGAGTTGGTTGTAAAGGCAGGTTTGAATATTTCCTGGAAATAGTTGGTTCCTTCATGATTGGCACGAGTTATACGAACAAAGCTTCCGAGGTCTGCCGTGCTTGTATAGTTTGGGTTAACATAGTAATCATCATGATTCACCTCCCCGTCCATGGCACCTGCCGAGCTCATATAATCTGGCAGACGCGGCTCAGCGCCACTTCCATAAAGGGGTGAAGATGGTTGCTGCCCTGTATTTTTT
>CALKWT010000003.1 GCA_938003885.1 uncultured Balneolaceae bacterium
GAAATGGTCGTAGATCTCCTGGTAGGGTGCCGACATGCCAAATTGATTGATCCCCAGGGCAAGCCCTTCCGTGTCTACCCATCTGTACCAGCTCTGTGTGGAGGCCGCTTCGATAGAGACACGGTTCTTGACCTCAGGCGGGAGAACCTCCTGCCGGTAACTCAGATCCTGCTTACTGAAAAGCTCCATGCTCGGCATACTGACCACACGGACAGAGTTCCCCTCCTCTTCAAGAATCTTCGCTGCCTCCAGAGCAATAGAGACTTCGGATCCGGTAGCGATCAGCAGATAGTCTGGTGTGCTCCCTTCCTCCTTTTTAAGGATATAGGCTCCTTTCTCTGCACCCGATGCATCAGCATAGACCGAACGGTCGAGGGTAGGCAGTGCCTGCCGGGTCAGAATCATGCGAGATGGGCCTTCCTCATTTTGGGTGGCCATCTTCCAGCAGTAGGCTACTTCATTGGCGTCAGCCGGGCGCAGGACCGTCACATTGGGTGTGGCCCGCATTGCTGACAGATGTTCGATCGGCTGGTGTGTAGGCCCGTCCTCCCCTAGTCCGATACTGTCGTGAGTAAACACATGAATAGCCGGCGTTTTAGAGAGGGCTGCAATCCGGATGGCCGGTTTGTTATAGTCAGAGAAGACCAGGAAGGTCCCGCCATAAGGGATGATTCCCCCATACTGAGCCATCCCGTTCATTGCGGCACCCATTGCATGCTCTCGTACACCGTAGTGGATATACCGCCCGGCCCGGTTTTGGGCGTTGAAAATACCTTTCCCTTCCAGATCGGTATTGTTGCTTCCAGTCAGGTCAGCAGATCCCCCTATCAGATTGTTCAGATGGTCAGCAATCGCATTTAAAACAATTCCTGAAGCCTTACGGGTGGCGATCCCTTTTTCATCCGCTTCAAACGCCGGCAGAATCTCATCCCAGTTCTCCGGAAGTGTTCTGGAGAAAAACTTCCTGAACTCCTCCCCTTCTTCCGGATAGGATTTTTTATATTTCTCGAAGAGCTCATTCCACTCCTCTTCAACTTTCCGGCCCCTTTCAACCGCACCGGACATATGCTCTTTCACCTCTTCAGGGATGAAAAAAGGTTCATCCGATGGGAATTCAAGTTTTTTCTTTGTGAGCAGGATCTCATCATCCCCAAGCGGAGAACCGTGAGATGAAGCGGACCCCTGCTTGTTTGGACTACCGAATCCGATGGTAGTGCGGCACTCAATCAGAGAAGGTTTGTCTGACTTCTGAGCGGCCAGGATCGCTTTTTCAATCTCCTCACGGTCATGGCCATCAATCTGCTGTACTTCCCAGCCGTACGCCTTAAACCTTTCAGCTGTTTTGTCTGAGAAGGAGAGGTCTGTAGATCCGTCAATGGAGATTCGGTTTGAATCGTACAGGTAGATCAGTTTGTTTAGCTTGAGATGCCCTGCCAGAGATGCAGCCTCATGAGAGATTCCCTCCATCAGGTCCCCATCACTCACGATGGCGTAGATGTAGTGATCTACCAGGCGGATCTCCTCTTTGTTAAAGATCCCTCCCATGAACTGTTCTGCAATAGCCATCCCTACACCTGTGGCGAAGCCCTGCCCGAGAGGGCCCGTTGTTGTTTCCACTCCGGGTGTGTGGCCAAATTCAGGGTGTCCGGGAGTATTGCTTCCATACTGCCGAAAGTTTTTCAGATCCTCCAGAGAGACCTCATATCCATAGAGGTGCAGTAGTGAATAGAGCAACATGGAGCCGTGACCGGCTGAGAGTATAAATCTATCCCGGTTGATCCATTTCGGATTGGCAGGGTTATGCTTCAGTATTTTGTCCCACAGGACAAAGGCTACATCTGCCATACCCATAGGCATTCCGGGGTGGCCTGAATTGGCTTTTTGAACCGCATCCATCGACAGGGCCCGTATCGTATTAACACACAGAGTCTCTTTTTCTTTAATGTTGCTCATTAAACTGGTAAATAGATTGAAAAGGTTGAAATTTTTAGCAATAGCTAAAGATAGAGAAGATCGTGGCAAGCTAAAAGCAGAAACAAAAAAAGCCACGTATTATTACGCGGCTTTTCTCGCTTATTTTGCTTACTGCAAAATGTTTGTTCAAATTTCAAGGGACAGCTCAGTTAGCGGCATATCCTTCACACTTTAATTCGAATTGCAGCTCATGATTTGCAGGCCCGGTAAAGTTTCCGTAGCGTGCATTTTCAAAAGCGGAGCAGGCATCGGTATATTCTCCAAGGCCTTTCAGTGCCATTCCGAGTTCAAAGTAGATTTTAGCTTTATCTGCCACACCGCCATCGTGCAGCTCCAGGGCCCGCCGTGCGTGGGTTTCAGCAGATGACCAGTCGCTTCTCATGTTATAGATTTCAGCGAGTCGGTACTGCTGCTCGTCTGAAGCGTTGTCGTACTGCTCAACTCTGTTCAACAACTCGATAGCCTGCCCGAACTGACGATCTTCGCCCAGGGTCACACCACGGTAAATGAGTTCGTCACGGGCTGCGTTCGTTGCACTTTGCAGGGTCCGGTTGTCATTCGTTTGCTCCGCAATCATAATGGCGCGGTCGTACCACTGCAGGAATGCGTCAACGTCATTGGGTGTCAGCTGCTTCTGTGTAAGCCCTTTCTGGTAATAGGCGGCTGCATAGTTGGCATTCATTTCAATGGCCTGGTCCAGAGCGGCCATCGCTTCCTGATAGTTCTCCAGCCTGTAATTCAGTACACCGCGCACATAGTAGAGCTGCGGAATCGCATTCATCGCCTGGCGCTGCACTTCCTGATCATTAAACTCACCAGCCACTTCTGCCGCTTCGTTGAAACGTTCTATAGCTACATCTATATTGGCTACATTCTGATTTGCCTGGTAGGCTCTGTACGCTTCAGATGCCTGACTGAGATGAACCCGGGGCAGACGCTCTACAACCAGATCACTGATATCATCCAGCTGATTTGCACGGGCGACAGTCAGAGCCTCTCTGTATAGTTCAATGGCCTCAGCAAAATTGCTGTTTTGGGCAAGATCCTGAGCGTTATTGTATAACTCAATCGCTTCGGTTCTTGCTTCATCCTGAGCTTCAGCAATTTGAGATATTCCGAGTGATACAAAGAGTAACAACCCGGCCGATATGATAGATTTGAATGATTTCATACTAATATTGTTTTTTATGATTTACAGAACAAACGTGATTAACATAAAGAAAATTTTATTATAATTTCACTATCTCTTCACCTAATTTCATTAACGCAGAGTTAACAATTTTATTTCTAATAGGAGAAGTTAGGCTGGAGCTTCTTGTTCTTATAGAATTCCAGCACATGCTCTACGGCGTCCTCCGGATCGTCCGTCAGGTAGAACAAATCCCTGTCCTCCTTGCTGATATAACCGTCGGTTATCAGACGCTTTTCTATCCAGTCTACAAGACCTTCCCAATATTCCGTGCCGAAAAGGACGATCGGAATATTTGCAATTTTCTGAGTTTGAACAAGGGTTAATGTTTCAAAAAGTTCATCCAGCGTTCCGAACCCGCCTGGAAAGGAGATAAACGCCTGGGCGTACTTTACAAACATCACTTTTCGCACAAAAAAGTATTTAAAGTTGATCACATACTCCGGCGATACATAGATGTTTACCCCCTGCTCGTGAGGAAGATCGATACCCAGGCCGACCGATTTCCCACCTCGGTTGTATGCACCTTTATTGCCAGCTTCCATGATCCCGGGCCCGCCGCCCGTAATCACTCCAAATCCGTTTTCGACAATAAGTTCCGAAACCTTTACTGCTTCTTCATAATATTTAGACCCCGGTTTCAGCCGGGCCGATCCATAAACCGAAATACAGGGGCCGATCTTTAACAGGGAGTCGTAGCCATCCACAAACTCCCCCATAATTTTAAAGACGCTCCACAGATCGTTATTCGACTCCTCAAAGCAATCTTCCGGCCTGTTCTTATCGTCGTAGTAATTGTTCTTCATAAAACTATATTAAGATGATTAATAGAGATTAATTCGCACCCGGATTCCCGGATTGGGCCCCTCCAGGACCGCAGGGCCTATATAGGTAGATGCGCTCAGATCCTCCGACACATCAAAACTTCGCATATGTGCGAAGATATAGGCGTCCAGAGCATTCAGCCCATAGGCTAAACCCATAACAATAAACATAAAATCACGCTGGTTTCGTAAACTATTCCGGTTGGATTGTAACTGCGAGGGATTCACACCAACCAGATAATCGGGTGTGGGCCCAAATTTATAATCACTCTCTTCGGTCTGATGACTGTTGTAATAGGCAGCTCTGTAATCTTTATAGCGATTATTCAGATAGGAGGTGTAGATGCCTACTCCTGCAAACATCCCATAGATCAAAGGAACTTTCCAGATCTGATCGTTTTCGATCTGCCCCCAGCCCGGTACCATCATCGATTTAAACAAGACTGACCGGGGGGATGGAAACTCTGATGAATGGCTGCCCAATGTATCAGGTAGAACGTCTGAAGAAAGACGATTCGTATAGGTCGACCCTGTAGCACGGAGGGATGGTGGAAAAAAGTCAGTCTCCTGCATCAGCCCCCTGTCTACCTGCCCCCCTGAAAGCTGCCCGGGCCATCTATTCTGAGATAGCCCAACCCCCTGTGTACCAATTCCTAAAAGCCCTATTAATAAAATAATTCTAACCCATTTCATCAAAAATCTGGATCAATCGTTCCAGGTCATCATCTGAGTAGTATTCGATGCGGATCTCCCCTCCCTTCCCTTTTGCTTTTTCCTGAATCTCCACTTTCGTGCCAAATTTGTTCCTCATCTTACCGGCAATATCCCGCAGATAGAGATTCTCTTTCCGTTCCTGCCGCACTTTCGTTTTCTGATCCCGCTTCTTGTCAAAATTCCGGACCAGCTCTTCCGTCTGGCGGACAGACAGGGATTTTTTCAGAATGGAGGAAAGAATTTTACGCTGATCATCCTCGCGCTTCAGATTGATCAACGCTCTGGCATGCCCGGCTGTAATGCTTTCATCCCGCAGGGCAGCCTGGATAAAGTCGGGCAGCTGCAGAAGACGCAACATATTGGTGATGGTACTTCGGTTCTTGGCAACTCGTTCGGCCACCTCGCTCTGCGTATAGTTGCATTCATCAATCAGCCGCTGATATCCGAGCGCAATCTCGAGAGGGTTCAACTCTTCACGCTGGATGTTCTCGATCAGTGCAAATGCGATAATCTCTTCGTCATTTACCTCACGGATATAGGCGGGAATCTCGCTTTTCCCTGCCAGGCGGGATGCCCGCAGACGCCGCTCACCGCTGATCAGTTCAAAGCGCTTCTGGCCCAGATAACGTACGGTCACCGGCTGTATAATGCCGTGACGCTCGATGGAAGCCGCAAGCTGCTCCAGCGCTTCTTCATTAAAATCGGTTCTCGGCTGGTGAGGGTTGGGACGAATATGATCGATGGGAATATCCAACACCACATTCACCCTCTCTGCCGGGTCTATCGGTACGGCAGTTTTTATATCGGGAAAGGGAGTCTGATCTATATCTTTCGGTTTGTCAGAATCCTCATAATCCGGGAAGAAGGCTCCAAGGCCTCTGCCTAAAACTTTTTTTGCCATAATAAACGAGGTTTACGATAAAACAGGGCTCGATTTAAATAATTTCTTATTGAGATGAATAATTTCACTTGCCAGAGAGAGATAATTTTTTGCCCCCGCACTGGATGCATCGTAGAGAATGGCCGGTTTCCCAAAACTGGGGGCTTCTGCAAGCCGTATATTTCTTGCGATGATGGTATTAAATACCTTCTCATCGAAGTATCTCTTTACTTCCTCAGCCACCTGATTCGACAATCTTGTCCGTGTATCGTACATGGTCAGTAAAACGCCTTCGATGTCGAGTTCGCGGTTCAGATGCTGACGCACTATTTTAATTGTATTAAGCAGCTGTCCAAGCCCTTCCAGTGCATAATACTCACACTGAACCGGGATCAGTACCGAGTCCGATGCCGTCAGTGCGTTGATCGTCAGCAGCCCAAGCGAGGGCGGACAGTCGATGATGATAAAATCGTACTTCTCCTTCAGAGGTGCCAGCGCCTTATGCAGAATCCTCTCTCGCTCATTTCGGTCCACCATTTCGATCTCTGCCCCCACCAGGTTGATATGGGCAGGAACGAGATTCAGCATCGGGAGTTCGGTTTCACGGATCGTTTCACTGATATCCGCACCCCCGACCATCACTTCATAAATGGAGGTCGTCACAGATTTCGCTTCAATACCCAGGCCGCTGGTACTGTTACTTTGAGGATCAATATCAATCAGAAGTGTGGGATGCTCAATGACGGCGAGGCTTGCCGCAAGGTTGATCGCAGTTGTTGTCTTTCCAACACCGCCTTTTTGATTGGCAATCGAAATTATTTTACCCATTCTGCTAAGGAGTTATCTAAATTAAAACAATATTGCAATATAACCCTCAGCTCCTACCTTATCAAAAATAGTTATTCACATCCGGACGTGGAAAACTCTATAAGAACAGCCTCTGAAAATCATAATATCACAAGCTTTAGACGGTCTTACGGCGTTCGGTTTGAACCTGTAAGATGCAGTCTGTGGCGGACTTCCATCCGTTCATTTGAATGCTCCACCGGTGTCAGTTTTTTCAGACTCTGGTTCCGGATCGAATCAAGCTTGCTGGCGTTTGGTGAGTAGAGCCGATCTTGAAAATGGAGAACGTTGTTATGATCAATCCAGGGAGAACCCGTTTCATCTCCCGGTGCTGAAACCATGGTAGCAGGAGCTGGTGTATTGATCAGAGGGGCAATCCGGGCCTCCCTGGTTTCCTGCGGTACAGCACTCTCTGTTGCAGAACTCCCTTCCTCCGGGACCTGCTCTTGTTCAACACTCCACTGAGGGGCAGCAGGGGCACCCATCAGGATCCCGTTCTCTTCTGCAGGCTGATCCTCACTATCCGCCATGGGCAGCAGCATATAAGAACTCATTGAAACGGAAATCAGCAGTATCGCCGCTGCACTCCCCCATCGCCACCAGTTCCTGCTGCGGGTTCCGGAGGCGTGTGCACGGGAGGCCTGGTCGTAAATTTGTTCAACCAGTTCCGCCGGAGGATCCATCAACCGGATGTCCTGCAGTCTCCCGGATACCTTCCGGAGGGTTTCCACCTCGATTAAAAGATTTTGATTCTGCTCAAGCTCCCTCTCAAACTCCATCTGTTCAGAGGGATCCATTTCATTATAAATGTAGCTTATGCAACGATCTGATTTGTTGTTCATAGATTTTTAGATTCCTTCGCACTTTCCTCATCAAACATTTTACGAAGATTGATCAGGGCGTATCTCATTCTTCCCAGAGCTGTGTTGATTGAAACATCTGTAATTTCTGCGATCTCCTTGAAAGGCATTTCATAGAAGTGGCGCAGCATCACCACCGTTCGTTGCTCTTCGGGAAGATTCCCTATATGTCTCAACAGATCTGATGCAGATTCATCCAACTCCATCTTTTCCTGCTGGTCAAGAAGGGAGTCGTCAGGCAATCTGTCATAGAAATCGGTCTTCGAATCTTCGTCGTACGAACTCTTAACGTCTACAAACCGTTTTTGTTTTCTGATATGATCAATTGTTGCATTATGTGCAATTCTCATTACCCAGGCGATCCATTTGCCCTGCTCATTGTAGGTATCGTCCATCTTGGTAATGACCTTGGTAAAGGTCTCCTGGAAGATATCATTGGCAGTTTCCCGGTTCTGGATCATGCTGAAAATGTAGGAATAGACTTTCGACTGGTGCCTGTTCATCAGTTCCTGGAATGCAAGCTGATCGTTCTGCTTACGAAACAGATGGACCAATTCTCTGTCCATCATCTCTTCGTAATTTTTCGGTATATGGTCGTTTTTATAGAATCTCATAGCTCTGGATATTGTATGATTGCCACATAATAAGTAACAAATATTCAAACAGATGCATCATCAGATGAATCTGTCCCTTTCTGGCTTTCCAAACATGAATCATGCCAAAAAGGAGATGCATGCCGAAATTTCACCATCTGGAAGTAATGTAGACATTCCCCCCAGTTTATCATATCACCTGCTCTAACGATTTACGTCTATTTACTATTCACGTATGGTTGTGAAAGTAGTCATGCACCACCTGTCCACTTTTTTTTACCGAGGAACTCCTGTAATGTTTCAATGTCGGCTTTTTTGATGTTGGCCACGGAGCCAAAATGGGTAAGAAGCTGCGCCGCACGCTTTTCTCCGATACCGGGAATAGAGGTGAGTTCCGTCGAAAGGGTTCGCCTGGAGCGTACCTGGCGGTGAAATTCCAGAGCAAAGCGGTGAGCCTCATCCCGCACCTGTTGAAGCAGTTTAAGGGCAGGAGATGTTTTTGGAATCATGACCGGATCCTGTTTTCCGGGCAGATAGACCTCCTCCAGCCGCTCTGCCAGTCCGGCAACTTCGCTCCTTCCGTCATACCCGATGGCTTCCAGAGCTTCAAGTGCTGAATTCAGCTGCCCTCTCCCCCCATCCACCAGAATAAGATCCGGGGGCTGCAGTTCATTCTGAATCACATGGGTGTACCGCCGGGTGATCACCTCCCGCATAGAAGCGTAATCGTCTGCCCCCACCACCGTTTTGATATGAAACTTCTTATATGCACCCTTTCGCGGTTTTGAATCTACAAAGGTTACCATAGAGGCGACGGGATCACTTCCCTGAATGTTGGAGTTGTCGAAACACTCAATTCTCCGGGGCAGCCGTTCCAGGCGCAGATACTCCTTCAGATCTTTCACTCCCTTTGGAATTCTCTCCCTTTCCGCTTTCTCTTTTGCAAGCCACCTCTCACTCAGTTTCAACCGTGCGTTGGAGATAGCCATCTCCACAAAGTGTCTCTTTTCCCCGATGACGGGAACCTTTATCGGCACCTTCAGCCCTCGCATTTCCCACAGATACTGGCTCAGCGGTTCATCATCCTCCATCGCATCACTCAGGTAGACTTCATCGGGGATGGTGGACGCCCCCACATCCCGCGAATCGGTGTAGTAATCCTCAACGAACGACTGAATCATGGCAGAGCGTGATACCCCTTCGATATTTCGAAGGAATCTGTGAAATTTACCGATCAGTTTTCCCTCCCGAATCTTAAAGAGCACACCGCACGCCTCTCCCAGATCGGAATCCACATCGATCGCAAAGAGGTCCCGGTTGGCCAGAGAGTTGTCGACAATTTTCATCTTCTGATTGTACCTTTGCAGTGCGTGCAGGCTGTCGCGGAGTTTGGCAGCCTCCTCGAATGCAAGGGCATCCGAGGCGATCGCCATCTCCTCTTTCAGATCGCGCATCAGCCCTTCCGTTTTTCCGGTAAGGAGGCGTTCCACTTTTTCAATCGCTGCGCGATACTCCTCAAGAGGCCAGTCGCCCGAACAGTTCTGCAGATAATCATCAAAGCAGGAGTGCCATTTGGGAACCCCCCGCGATTTATCGATCGTCTTCGGGGAGACGGCACAGGTACAGAGACCGAAAGTTTTTCGAATGGTCTCCAGCATCCGCCTCATATGGCCCACGTGATCGTACGGGCCGTAATACTTACTTCCGTCCCGGATCACTGTCCGGGTAGGATAGACGCGCGGCCGTTGCTCTTTGGTGACGCAGATATAGGGGTAAGATTTATCGTCGCGGTACATGATGTTGTAGCGCGGCTGATTCTCTTTGATCAGATTGTTCTCCAGAATAAGCGCTTCCGACTCCGAATCGGTCACAATCACTTCCACGTCATGAATCTTCTTGATCATCACAAGGATTCTGCCATCATGCGCTGCCGATTCCTGAAAATAGGACCGGACGCGGTTACGAAGCCTTTTTGCCTTGCCTACATAGAGCAAGCTCCCCGATTTATCCCTGAATTGATAAACCCCCGGGGAGAAAGGCAGGTTCGCAATTTTTTCTTCCAGAGATAGTGACATGAGAATTTCCTACTTTTCTATCTTGCCGAATGCACAATATATCATTACAAGATCGTGAAAATTCAGATGAAATTCACTGGGACCCGCCCCGACATAGAGGTACTATATGAAGACAACCACCTGCTGGCCCTCAATAAACCGGCGGGCCTGCTCTCCCAGGAAGATTCTAGCGGAGACCCCGATATATTGACCCTCGGGCGGGAGTACCTGCGTCGCGAGTACAACAAAAGCGGAAATGTATTTCTGGGGCTTTTGCACCGGCTCGATCGCCCGACAGGCGGTGTGATGCTCTTTGCAAAGACCTCTAAAGCAGCCGCAAGGATGAGTGCGCTGATCCGGCAGCGTGAGATTCAAAAACGCTACCTGGCAGTTGTAGAAGGAACCCCGCCGGGTAACGGGCTCTTCTCTCACTACCTCTGCAAAGTCCGGGAAGCCAACCGGGTATCCGTTTGCCATGAGGGAGCTCCGGGAGCGAAAAAAGCGGAGCTCACATTTTTTACCAACGAACAGGAAAAGAACCTCTCCCTGGTGACCATCTCCCTGATTACGGGCCGGGCCCATCAGATTCGTGTCCAGTTTTCTCACGAGGGCTATCCCCTGGCAGGAGATTCAAAATATGGCCGCAAGAGTGATCACCCCCTCGCACTTTTTGCATACCAGCTACTATTTACCCATCCCGTTACACAGAAGAAGATCACCATCACAGCTCCTCTGCCCGACGGCCGGCCGTGGAATCTTTTTTCAAGATAACCATCTCTATCTATGAATGATTTTGCTGTCCGGGTTGTTAGACTCAGACATCAGCAAGACAGCCCTAAGATCTCGTCAGACCGTCTATGAACAGATGCCAAGCAAGGATGCTCATACCCAGCGTTATCGATAACGAAGTGAGCGAAACGGAGAGAGACACTTTTTTACAGTTTATCAGATCCCACCCTGATCTACAACAGGAGTATGAGGATGCACTCCGTCTGAAGCGGTATCTGTCCGAAGATTTACCAAAGATTAAAGCCCCCGACAGGCTACGGAAGTCGATCCTGCGGATGATTGATGATATGGAGAAGAAATAGCGTGAACAGGAGATAACCGCACCGCACATCCTGCAGGGTTTCCACTCTTTGTGACCGGACAACATCTCAATCGGATCACCTCATAGCCAAAATACTCTGCAAACGCTCTTGTATTCTGACCAGCCGCTCCCTGCCCGAAAGAGAACAGGCCCTCCTTATAAAT
>CALKWT010000004.1 GCA_938003885.1 uncultured Balneolaceae bacterium
TCGTCAAGCACAAGTAGCGCCAGCTCGCTGCTCAGTTCGCTCAGCAGCGCCGCAAGTGGCGCGCGGGGATGGAATAGCAGGTGCCGCGGAGCCACATACGGAACTGTCCGCTCTACAGAAAAAGAGCAGCACGGATTGGGCAACGGGGCATCCCGGAGTGAACTCCTCCCCTCCTTCTGAAGTGTACACAACGTATGAATTGCCCGAAACAAATAGATTTGTACAAGTAGTTGAGATTTAATAGTATTCAAATTCAACCATCTCAACCTGTACATTTCTATGAAGAAACCTCTCCTTTTATCACTACTTACAGTGATCACACTCGCTTGCAACAGTGAGATCCGGGAATTTGAACCGGACCTGTCAGACCGGAACCTCCACCCGTTGGAGGCCTATCTGGCAAACAGAGATACCAGCCTGGTCTATGAAGAGATCAAGGTTCTGGAAAATGATTCCTATACAGCTTACGTAATCCGGATGGAATCGGGTAAATGGCAGCCAACGGGAGATAGGTGGTGGCACTACCTTACTGTCGTGATTCCTGAGGCAGCTGACCAGTCCACCAGCCTGATCTATATCGGCGGAGGAAGTACAAGTAGCGACATTCCTGAAACAGCAAATGAGATCGCCGTCGGGGCTGCCGAAAGAACGGGCAGTGTGACTGCCTATCTGCATAACGTACCCTTTCAGCCGGCCCAATTCCTCGATGATCCTTCAGGGAGTCTGCGTTCGGAGGATGATCTGATCGCCTATGGCTGGCGCCGTTTTATGGAAGAGGGTGCCGGAGATGAAGATACCGAGTGGCTCAGCCGGCTTCCCATGACAAGAGCAGTGGTACAGGCTATGGATATCGTCACCGAGTTCACCCGCTTGAAATCCGGCCCCGAAATCGAGAACTTTGTTGTCAGTGGTGCCTCCAAGAGAGGTTGGACGGCATGGACGACCGCTATCTTTGATGACCGGGTGATCGCTGTTGCACCAGCTGTCATCGATCTGCTCAACATCACCCCCTCCTTTCTGCATCACTGGCGGGCGCTCGGAGAGTGGTCTCCCGCCATTGCTGACTACTCCCGCGAAAATATCATGGAGTGGTTGGGCACTCCTGAGTTTGATCGTCTGATGGAGCTTACTGACCCCTACTCCTACCTGGATGAGTTTGACAAACCGGTGTACCTGATCAATGCCGCGAGTGACGAGTTTTTTCTGCCTGATTCCTGGCAATTTTATTGGGATGAGCTTCCGCGCACCAAAGCGATCAGATATATCCCGAACAGTGGCCACTCCATCAGCAACTCAGACGCTTTCCAGTCGCTCACTTCTTTTTATCAGCATATTCTGACAGATACGGAGCTCCCGGAATTTGTGTGGACTGTTTCAGATTCTGGTTTCACTCTGCAGTATGATCCGGCCAGAATTCCAGACGAGATCTATCTCTGGAATGCCCACAATCCTGACAGCAGGGATTTCCGGCTCTATGTGATTGACCGGATCTGGCTGGCAAGCAGAGTGGACGCCGATCCCTCCGGTTCACTTTTTATACCCATTGAAACCCCTGAAGCAGGATTTACCGCCTGGTTTGCAGAAGCGATATTCCACAGCGAATCGTTTGAACCCTTCACAGTGACTACCGGGGTTAAGATCTTGCCCGACATCTACCTGCATGAAGAGTTTAAACCGAACCGAAACCTGATAAACCGAACTTTTTCAGAAACAAATCCAGTAATTAGCGAGTAAACACCTTTGATACAATAACTATGAATCGATTTTATATCTATTCTAGTGACCACATATCAACTATTTCCAGAATCACAGAGTAAGATGAATACATCATCAGTATTATGTTTGCCAACTTTTCATGTTGATAAACAAAGTTGAATGATACAGAGCAAACAGGTGTTCATCTTTATAACATAAAACCATTACCTAACAGAAACGGATCATTATGCGAAAAATGATTTCAGGCGGTTTACTCGTAGGAGGCCTCATCCTCCTCTACTTCGGATATCAGGAATACCAATCTATCACCTCGGAGGTTGAAGAGTTTTTTACCGGCTCCCCAGACAGCAGTGCGATCTGGATGCTTACAGGAGGAGCGGTTGCAGCAATCGCAGGTATGATCGGCTTATTACCACGGGATAAAAAGTGAGCTGTACCTGACCAATCTCAGATGGTCGAAAGACTCCCAACGAATTCAATCGAACTGAACCTGATGAAACATGCCGGACAGGACAGCTCCATCCGGGTCAAAGTGCAGCCGGGGATCTAATGAGGGTGCTGACGAAGGCGTTCGACCGCATCATCCATGCTCCGCAGCAACTCCCATTTATACATGCCAGAGTTGTGTCCGTCATCCCACGTTATTTTTAAAGCATGATTCCCGACAGGTTCTGCTTTGATGATTTTATAGGTGCGCACAGGCTCGACCAGAAAAAGTTGAGGCTCGTACTGCCCCATTAAAGCGTGACCGCCTCTGCACGAGACACAGGGGCAGTTCTTTCTAAGTCCGAACAGGGGAAATACGGAAGTGTGTCCGTCAGCCCACCCGATGGTCAAATTTTGTTCGCTGTTTCCTATATCAACAGAGAGGGGCTGAAATTTTTTAAAATCCATAGTTTTATTGACTGGAACGTTGTTGACTGCTCTGATCAAAGGTAAGGAATTTTCATCTTATTTATCTCTGCACATCATCAGAGCTTCGAGAGAAGAGCGGATGGATTTCAAAATAATTTGCACTTCTTGTCCGCCCTTTTTACCATGTTGAACTTTCAGTTTACGGTTTTTTAACTACTTAATGCGTGTTCTTCTACCATGTGGATCATCATCCTTCTGATGCTAATTGTAACCTTTGCAGGTCTGTATATCGGACAGAGTGCGGGCTTTCAGCTACAAACGCTGGATAAAAACACTCTTTTGAATGCCAGCCTCATAACGCTGGCCCTTTTTACCCTGCTGATCATCCTGCATAATTTCGGTTATTTTCCACAGTGGATTGCAGCGCCCTTCATGATGGGTGTCTATAGTCTGGCCGGGGGATTTTTTCTCGGCTACGCTTTTCGAATCTATACCCTGCGGGTCCGCTCCGGCAAGATCCTTTTTCAATACCGCTCCTTCTGGATCGACCATGCCCCCAATCTACTCGCCGTCATACTGATTTTATTTGGAATTTACCGGACATCTATCCTGCTCGAAACTCCGGTTACCGGCATTCGGTTAACATCGGGAATGTCCCTCATCTGTTTCGGACTCTCTATCTGGACGTTAAAAGCTGTTCCTGAATTTCGGGTTCGTGGAATTTTTTTTCTCGACACTTTGATTCCCTGGGAGTATGTGGTCTCATGGAACTGGTACTCCGAAACAATTCTGCATATAGATTACATGTTGAAACAGAAAGCGAAAGGTGAGGAGGAGCTTCGTATAACGGAACTGAGTACCTATATTCCGGAAGAGGATAAAAAAAATGTCGAGCGAATCTTGCAGGAGAGAACGGATGACTTCTCAGAACTCCGCCTTAAGATTTTAAGTTCAGATTCCGATGAAAAGGAGTAGAAGAAGAGGATCTGTTTTGGGCGAACCTCCCCCCTTCTGAGCCCGAAAATGAGAGGATTTCCCGGCAATTGACAGCCATAAGACCAGTTACCGGACAGTTAGGAGAGAGATCTGTGTTCCACCATCATGCAGCGGTTCTCCACGTACGGAAATCCGGCACTCACAGCAAGCTCCCTGGCCTCTTTGCTGCTCACATCTAGCTGTGTCCAGATGACGGGCTTCTTCCCTCCCCTCTGTAGATTCCAGTCAATGATTTGCTGCACCATCTCTTCTGAATAGATTTTATTTCTGAAGATCACCACCGCATCTGCCTCAATATCCTGGGGGAGGTCAGCCAGAGTAGGGTAGCTCTTCTCACCAAGAACCTCCTCTTCGTTCGGATTAACTGGTACTATCCTGTAACCGTTCTTCTGCAGATATCTCGCAATGTGGTAACTTGTACGGTAAGGATCAGATGATGCGCCTAGCACCACAATGGTTTTGAACTGATTAAAATACTCTCTCATTGATAACATAGATGGTCTCCCTGATGATATTCGATTCCATTTTGGCCGGAAAAATTCTTATTTTTTTCCTACATTGAAATTAGTAAAAAAATCAAAAACATTTTGTCAAAAGTAAAAAAAGGCGACACCGTAAAAGTTCACTATACCGGAACGTTAAAAAATGGAGAGATTTTTGACAGTTCACAAAACAAGGAACCCCTCGAGTTTACAATGGGCCAAGGGCAATTAATTCCCGGCTTTGAAAAAGCGGTCGAAAACCTGGAAGTGGGTGAATCCACAACAGTCAATATCCCAAGTGAAGAAGCGTACGGGGAGCTGAGGGATGATCTTATCATCAGTGTTCCGAAAAATCAGCTTCCGGCCGATATAACTCCAGAATTGGGTATGCAGCTGCAGGTGAATCAGGAGAATGGACAGCCTGTTCCTGTCAGAATTGTAGAGATCACCGATGAAAACCTGACACTCGATGCCAATCATCCTCTGGCCGGCGAAGATCTGACGTTTGAAATCAAACTGATTGAGGTAGCCTGAGATACAGCACTGGCGGGCAGAGTCCAAAAGAGCGGATGCAGGCAACCTGGTTAATGGGCCTTTTCTGCTCTCTGCTTGCCCAATGGGGTACGATTCCCTGTTCGAAACTGAGTTAACGAAGCATAGATCGAGCTCCGGGAGTACATCCGGCCGGAATAGAGAGCGTAAGCGGCAGCGGAACAGCTTTCTGTATGAACCGTATGCTCTCATCAGATAATATCTATTAAGTAATGAACTGATCATTTGTGGCAGACTTTTCAATAAAAAGTACAGTCAATATCACCTGTCCTCTGGGTTTAGCCGATATTCTTTCCAAAGAAGTATCCGATCTGGGCTATAAAATCGATAACAAACGTGAAACCGGGATTGAGTTAACTGCATCTCTGAGAGATTGTATCCGGCTGAACTACTGGCTTAGGACTGCACACCGGGTTCACTATCTTATTGCAGAGCGTCCGATTACCAGCCCCGATAAATTGACTCTCTGGCTGAAAACCCTGCCTTGGGAAGAGTGGATATCCCCTGATGGCTATTTCAGCGTTACTTCTCGTGTAGATCACCCCGCCATTGAAAACGACCAGTATGCAAACCTGGTTGTAAAAGATGCGATCGCAGACCGGATCCGTTTTAAAGAAGATGTGCGGCCCGACAGTGGCCCTGACCTGAATAAAAGTGTTATTTTTCTCTATTGGACGGAAGAGATCGCCAGAATTTTTATCGATACATCGGGTGAATCCCTCTCAAGAAGAAACTACAGATCCAGATCCGCCTCGGCGCCGATGCAGGAAACACTGGCAGCTGCTATCGTTGAGACCACCCGCTGGAAGCCTGGTATGCATTTTCTGAACCCGATGACAGGAAGCGGTACACTGGTTATTGAAGCGGTCTTGAAAGCGACAAACCGGGCACCTGCATCCCTGAGAAACAATTTCGGCTTCATGCATATTCTTGGTTTCGATGAGGAATACTACCAGCAGCTTCGAAGTGAAGCACGGCAGAATGTGATCAAGCGTCCGGAAGGACGGTTCATAGCAACCGATCGTGATCCTGTGGCGGTGGTGCAGGCTAAAAAGAATGCCCAAAGTGCAGGCGTGGATCATCTCATTGAATTTGAAACATGCAGTTTTGAAGAGACAGTTGTGCCCGAAGGAGAAGGTGTTGTCGTTTTTAATCCTCCCTACGGTATTCGAATCGGATCCGGTGAGGATCTGAGGCCCCTCTACCAATCGATTGGAGATTTTATGAAAAATTCATGTGCAGGGAAAACGGGGTATCTATTTACCGGAAATCCTGCACTCGCAAAAAAGGTGGGCCTGAGGGCATCTTCGCGTACCACATTCTACAACTCTACCATTGAATGCAGGCTGTTTGAATATGAACTCTACAAAGGCAGCAAAAAAAGACGTTGATTCTTTTATTCCCGCTGACGAATCGCCCCTCTACCTTCTCTTTTTTGGACTGACCGCACAGATTCTGTTCCGCTTTCATTTTCATCAGGTACTTATTGCAAACCGTTATCGTGGTTACCACAACCGCAGAACACTCTACTACGCCAACCACACCTCGTGGTGGGACGGTTTGATCCCCTTACTCCTGAATCGAAAAATATTCCGTCAGAGAGCCAGGGCACTCATGGAGGATAAACAGATGCGCAGATATCCGTTCTTCCGCAAGCTGGGTGCATTCTCCGTGAACCTTTCTGACAAAAGATCTCTCCCTTCGACGCTCTCCCAGAGCCTGGATACGTTAAAAAGGGAAAAGGGGGCTCTCTACCTCTATCCTGAAGGGGAAATCCGTCCCTTCTCCAGCCAGGATCTCACCTTTGAAAAAGGGTTGGCGTGGATCCTGAAGCGATGCGATCCGGCCTTGGTAGATACTGTGCCAGTTTCCATCTATATGCATACGGCTTTCTCCTCCCGGCCTCAACTCAATATCCATATCGGAGAGCCGGTCCCCTATTCCCCAGAGATGGAAATTTCTGAACTTAACAGGATGCTGGAAGAGAGGCTTTGCAACGATCTTCAAGAGACGGCAAAGCTTGCCTTTCACCACAAAGAGGAGTTTGAAATCCGAGTTTGAAAACTTCGGGCACTCTATTGAAAGCGCTACAGATCAAAGAACAAATTTGTATCTTTCCAAAGTTCGGTTGGTGACATGAACCTGCATATAATCTGATTATGATCTCCAAAGACATTTTAAAAAAGATTCGAAAACTGGAAATCCATACGAAAGGCCTGGTTAATAATATCTTTGGCGGAGAGTATCAATCGGCCTTCAAGGGGCGGGGTATGGAGTTTGCTGAAGTAAGAGCCTACAATTTTGGGGATGATATCCGGCAGATCGACTGGAATGTCACGGCAAGAAACGGGGAGCCCTATATCAAAGTATTTGAGGAAGAGCGGGAGCAGACCCTGATGCTTTGTGTGGATATTTCACCCAGCGGTTTTTTTGGAAGCCGATCTCAGACAAAAATGGAGCTCGCAATTGAGATCTGTGCCGTCATGGCCTTCAGCGCCATCAAAAATGGAGATAAGGTGGGCCTGGTTTTGTTCAGCGACCGTATTGAGAAGGTCATTCCCCCAAAAAAAGGACGAACTCACGTTCTCAGGCTGATCAGGGAGCTCTATACGACCCGTCCATCAGGAACCCGGACATCGATCTCTACGGCTCTCTCCTATGTTTACAGGCTGCTGAACAGAAGGTCTATCGTTATTCTGGCTTCCGATTTTCAGGATAAGGATTTTGATAAAGAGCACAGAATTACTTCTCAGAAACATGATCTGGTGAACCTGATCATCCACGACTCCCTCGAGGAGTCTCTTCCTCGCGTCGGGGTCGTACCTTTTACCGATGCGGAAACAGGGGAGCAGGTCTGGGTCGATACATCGAGTAAAAAGGTAAGATCAGAATTTAAGGCGAAGACAAGAGAGAGAAAAGCGGAACTGCAGGAGTATATGGTCAAGAATAAAATGGACTCGATTGAGGTCTATACCAATGAATCCTATATCCGGCCTTTGATCTCATTTTTTCAGCGTAGAACATCCAGATTCTAAAAATCCGCATACCGGAAGAGCAGATGAGCCGCTCGAATCAATTGGGAATGGTGAGCGATGCAAGGACTCTCTATGATGGCCGGAGTACGAAGCAGCGTTCGTTCACAGCTCCCGGTTCGTTCATACCATCTGACTGCATGGCGCTATCCCGGGCGGCCACCGAGAATAAGTTATCGTACCGGGTACTGCAATACTATCAGATTCTTCTGCCTCATTCAAACTCGTGAGGCTCTTCCACTGCTGTCGAAATTAGAAATTGAGCACCAGATCGTCTGACTCTGTTACCAAAATCTGATCCATCATCCTGTCCAGTCGCTCCACTTCCGCCAGAAAGTCTGCAATGTGCTCATCACTGATCCCTTCATGTGCCGGAAAATCATAGGTCACAGAGTTGACAGGCGTATCATTTTTATAGAGTCGGTAGCAGAGGTGCGGCCCCGTTGCAAGGCCTGTCTGTCCTACATATCCAATCACCTGGCCCTGCTTAACATTCACTCCCGGCCGGATACCCGGTGCAAACCGGCTCATATGGAGATAAGCTGTCCTGTAGACGCTGTTGTGCTTGATCTGCACAATATTTCCATTACCGCCGCGATACTGAGCTTCCGTTACAACACCGTCACCTGCTGCCAGAATTGGGGTGCCGGTGGGAGCCGCGTAATCCGTCCCGTAATGAGGACGTCTGGTATTAAGGATTGGGTGCATACGGCTGTGTGAAAAGCTGGAACTGATCCGGGGGTTGTATTCAAACGGAACCCGCATCATCGCCCGACGGAGACTGTTTCCCTCTTCATCATAATAGCCCCCTTGTTCGCCGTTATCAAAATAATAAGCTTTCTTGACCTCTCCCCTATGTACAAATTCAACAGCTTCAATCTTTCCTATACCGATATACTCATCCTCGATATACCGATTTTCATAGAGGATCTTATACTGATCACCCTTGCGTAAGCCGTAAAAGTCGATCGTCCAGGCGTAGATATTAGCCAGTTCCACAACCAGTCGCTGAGAGACCCCCTGCTCCATGATCGAAGCCGCAAGGGAACTGTTGATCGAGCCGGAGACCGCGCTCATACGGGTTTCCACAGGAATGGTGTTTTGTTCGATCTGAATCTCATCCCCAAGATGAATGGCGGTATATTCTGTCGGAGCGTTTCTCCAGACAAATGAGCTGACCGTATCATCTGCGTTTTTGTAAATATTATAGGACTGGCCCGGTACCATTCTTGTCAGATTGACTTTGTCTCGTGCAGCCAGTTGTATTTGGTGGATGGTATCCGGGGAGACTCCGTGGCGGCTTAGAATAATATATAGTGACTCATTCCGTTTTATGGTACTTTCGATGATCTGATGATCCGCAATCTGTATGCCGTACCGGTCAGAAGAGGGAGCCGGAGGAATTTCATTTAAATTTTCAATGGAAAGAGGTTCAGATTCTTCAATGACGACCTCCCTGCTGCTGAGCTTAAATAATGAAAAAACAACAAAGAACAGCAACAAGAAGATTCCGGCAAGTTTCTTGATCATCTGGAATAAAATGTTTGGTTAAGGCGGTCAGTAATAAACGTCTTGAAAATAGGGCAAAACTAATTTTTATCATAATAAATTCGCTGATTTTTATAACTATTTTCAATTCCGATTAAGCCTCCGGTTTTTGTATCTTCCTATGTTAAAAGTTATACACTAAAAGTTTACATGAAATTCTGCGGTATACTAAGAATCTGCCTTTTACTGCTATGGGGAACCTTCCATTCGGGGGCATTCCAAAGCGCATCCTCGCAACAGGTTCACACATACGTTGATGCTGATTCTGTTGAAGTTGGCCAGATCATACATTACAGTATCGTGCTGGAAAGCAATTCTGACGAAGCTGTTTATCCTGATGGGACAGAGTTTGAGGACCCGCTTGAATTTATATCCCGGCAGCGTTTTCAGGTTACCGCTACGCGGGACAGCCTGGTCTACCGTATGCAGTTTTTCGGTACGGAAAATTATACGATTCCTCGTCTTGATATCTATCTTCCTGAGCAGGACACCTTGATGACCACCTCACTGGTACCGCTCTATTTCAGGCCCCTGGTCAGTGATCCTGCGGAAGAGGAGTTCAAGGCTCTGAAACCTATTTTTGAATTTACCCGAAACTGGTGGCCACTGTTATTGGCCCTTCTTATGCTGCTTGCAGCCTTCTGGTACGGGTACCGGGCTTATAAGAGACATCAGGAGAGAAGAGATGCGGCTCCGCCCGAAGTCCGTCCTGAACCCTTTGTCAGCCCGTTGGACACCCTTAGAAATACTCTCAAAACAATGCCCCGCCCCTCAGCGTTACAACAGAGACAGGAGTTTGAAGAGTATTATGTCACACTGGGAGATGCAATTCGACGCTATTTGAAGCAGGTCTATGAATTTCAGGCACTTGAAATGACAACGCGTGAAATTATCGAGTCGTTGCGCAGAGATCTGGCCTCACAAGAAATTATTACCATTACACGCAAAGTATTGAATGAAGCAGATATGGTGAAATTTGCAAATTTCACACCCGATCAAGGGATGGCTCTTTCTGTTTATCAGCGGGCAGAACAGTTTGCCCAGACCGCAGCGGTGGTAAATGCAGAGCAAATTCGCTATCTGAAGTATCGTTATGAGGTTAAAAACGGACTTATTAAAGAGACGGAGATCTTGCAGAGCTCCGAAAAAGGGAGAAAGGAGTGACGATGAGCTGGGCAAATCCCGAATATTTTTGGCTGCTCTCACTCATTCCGGTCTATCTGATCCGGGAAGTGTGGAAGCTCTATAAAAGACGTTCACCTTCTCTTACTTTTTCATCGGTCTCGAATTTGCGGGGGTTGCCCGGGAACTACCGCTCCTGGCTGGCCCGAAGCACACCGCTGATCTATCTGATCGGTTACACTCTTCTGGTCGTTGCAATGGCCCGGCCCCAGTTAATGAACAGCCACGTAGAACAGAGTGCGGAAGGTATTGATATTATGATCAGCATTGATATATCTACATCGATGCTTGCTGAGGATCTGCAGCCTAACCGGCTGATCGCTGCTAAAGAGGTCGCGTCCGATTTTATATCCCGCCGTCCGAGTGACAGAATTGGTATTAACGTCTTCGCAAGAGAGAGTTTTACGGTAGTTCCGCCTACTCTGGATCACAATCTGGTTCAGAACATGCTGCAGAGTGTGGATGTCGGCATGGTTCGGGACGGGACAGCCATCGGGATGGGAATTGCAACTTCGATTAACCGGCTGAGAGAGAGTGAAGCGGTGAGCAAGGTGATTATACTTCTCACCGATGGAATGAACAATGCAGGTGAAGTGGATCCTGTAACTGCAGGTGAGATGGCGGCTTCCCTCGGAATCACACTATACACACTCGGTATCGGAAGCCGGGGTACAGCTCCCTATCCGGTAGATGACCCTCTTTTCGGGCGGAGATATCAGAATGTACAGGTAAACATTGACGAAGAGATGCTGACACAGATTGCAGGAATTACAGGCGGGCAGTACTGGCGCGCTACAGATCTGGATGAGCTGATCGCAATTTACGACGAAATTGACCAGTTGGAGCGCTCCGAAATTGATGAGATTATCTACATCGACCATGAAGATCTCTACCCGGGCTACCTGGGAGGGGGACTTCTTCTAATTATCCTTGCTTTTATAAATGAGAGAGTTCTGACCCGATCAGCACTATTTGCAGAGTAATCCCTGCACAAAATTTTTAATGAACAACCCGGAATTACATGCTGGATAATATATCTGCTGCTGTCAATGAGCAGTTTCAACTTGACTCTGTACTTGAGTTATTAAACCGAAAACAGACCCTCCGCCTAAAAGGACTTTCCGGTTCTTCACCAGCCTTCGTGATGAGGGAAATCAGTCACGTCGGCAAAACGCTGCTCATCGTAACAGGAGATTTTGAGAAAGCCGCTGCAATTGCTTCCGATTTTGAAAATATCGGAGTTTTTGACATCTATCTCTTCCCTCCTACCCGAAAAAAACCTTACGAGAGCGGTAAAATGGATGACCTGAATGCGATGGTTCAACGCTCGGAAGTACTGGAGAGGCTTCGTGATGAGAAGCCGTCGGTCATTGTGGCCTCGGCAGATGCGATTGCGGAGAAGCTGGTCCCGGCTGAACATTTTCACAGCTCTTCCATTGAAATTAATAAAAACGGTCACTTTCCGCCGGATGAACTCTCAGATCGTTTGACGGAACAGGGTTATACAGCCGTCCGGTTTGTGGATCAACCGGGAGAGTTTGCTGTCCGGGGCGGGATCTTCGACGTCTTCCCCTATTCAGGCGAATACCCCGTCCGACTAGAGTTCTTTGGAGATGAAATCGATTCGATTCGTGAGTTTGATCCAGATTCGCAGCGCTCGATTGCTTTTTTGGATAAAACCAGGCTGGTACCCAATGCTACCTACTCGGAAAATGGGAACAAAGAGGGGCTCCCCTCCTATTTGCCATCCGATACGGTCGTGGTGTTGGAAGATGCAGATCATGTTGAGAACCAGATTGCCACTCTCTTTGCTCAGGCGGAAGAGACGTACGATTCGATAAGATCAGATGACAGAGAGGTTCCGGCACCGTCTGAAGAGTATCTTTCACCAGATGAGTGGAATGAGGTCTTGAAGAATTATGGAATTATTTCAATCGGATCATTTGGCAATCAACTGAAAGCTGAAAAGGAGATCACCTTTCAGACCTCACCACATCCCTCCTTTAACGGCAGCTTTAAACTGCTTCGGGAATATATTACGATGCAGAGCCAGAAGTCGCATCTAACCTTGATCTGCACGGACAGCACTCATCAAAAAGAGCGTTTCGAAGAGTTATTAGGAGAGCCTTCCGGGGATTTTAATTATAAAATTATCATCCACAACCTCTATCAGGGGTTTATTCTCCCTGATGCCGGTATTCACCTTCTGACAGATCATGAGATCTTCAATCGGTACCACCGGCCCAGGATCAAACGAAAACAGGTACGGGGAGGCATCTCGATCAAAGAGCTGAAGGAACTCAATATCGGGGACTTTGTCGTTCATGTGGACTACGGGATTGGCAAGTTCATGGGTTTTAAGAAGATTGAGGTCCGCGGCAACATACAGGAAGCGGCTGTACTGCACTACAAAGGAGACTCAATTCTCTATGTGAATGTCAGCAGTCTCCATAAAATTCAGAAGTATTCCGGTAAGGAGGGAAAGGTTCCCCGAATCACCAAATTGGGTTCGGGAGAATGGGCAAGGAAAAAGGCGACGACCAAGAAAAAAGTCAAAGATATCGCCAGAGATTTAATCGAACTCTATGCAAAACGCAAGGCACAGCAAGCGTTTGAGTTTGATCCGGATAACGCCTGGCAGACTGAAATGGAGGCCCGATTTGAATTTGAAGAGACTCCCGACCAGATGACAGCGATACAGGCCGTAAAAGCGGATATGGAATCTTCCAGGCCGATGGACAGACTTATATGCGGAGATGTCGGATTTGGTAAAACCGAGATTGCAATCCGCGCCGCATTTAAAGCTGTGATGAGTCAGAAGCAGGTTGCTGTCCTGGTTCCCACGACCATTCTTGCCGACCAGCACTTCACCACTTTTTCGGAGCGGATGAAAGATTTTCCAATCAAGATTGAAGCCATTTCCCGGTTCCGATCCAGGAAGGAGCAAAAAGAGATTCTGGAAAATGTCTCGACAGGGAAAACTGACATCTTGATTGGTACACACCGGATCATATCCAAGGATGTTCAATTCAAGGATATCGGCCTGCTTATCATAGATGAGGAGCAGCGATTCGGAGTGGCGGTCAAAGAGAAGCTGAAAACCTACAGAGCCAATATCGATGTGTTAACGCTCACAGCAACGCCCATTCCCCGAACACTTCAGTTCTCCCTCATGGGTGCCAGAGATCTGAGCATCATCAACACACCGCCACCCAACAGGCAGCCGGTTTATACAGAAATTCACAGCTTTTCCCCGGAGCTCATAAAAGAGGCTCTTCTTCGGGAGAAGTCCCGGGGAGGCCAATCCTTTTTTATACACAACCGGGTAAAAAATATAGATCAGGTGGCCGCGATGATAGGAGATCTGGTCCCCGGGCTTTCTATCCGGTATGCTCACGGGCAGATGGCGCCAGCCCAGCTGGAAGAAATTATCCATGATTTTTATCATCACAAATTTGATCTGCTGGTCTCTACAAATATTGTGGAGAATGGCATCGATATCTCCAATGCAAATACGATCCTGATCAACAATGCAGATCAATTTGGGCTTTCGGAACTTCATCAACTAAGAGGGCGTGTTGGCCGTTCCAACAGAAAGGCGTACTGTTATCTGATCGCTCCACATATACAGCAGCTGACGCCTGATGCTCGCAAAAGGCTCACCGCTCTTGAGGAGTACTCAGACCTGGGGTCCGGTTTTAATATCGCCATGCGGGATCTCGATATTCGGGGTGCAGGGGATATTCTGGGCGCTGAACAGAGTGGATATATCTCAGATATCGGCTTCGAGATGTATACGAAGATTCTGGATGATGCCGTCCGTGAGCTGAAAGAAAATGACTTCAAGGATCTTTTTGATAAGGAGGCACCATCTGCCACCTATCCCGAGACAAAAGTGGAGTTTGATGCTTCAGCTTATCTGGACAGCGAATATGTTCAGGATAATGTGGAGAGGCTGAATCTCTACCGTAAATTGTCCGATGCCGCAACAACTGAACAGGTTAAAGAGTGGAAAGAAGAACTGGAGGATCGATTTGGCCCGCTTCCGAAAAGCGGCCTGAACCTGTTGAAAGCAGCTCTGATCAAACAGTATGGTTCAAAGCTTTTTATGGAGAAAATTACCATCCGGGCAGACAGGATGTGGCTGGTATGTGTGAAAAACAGCAGCAGTCAGGGGGACTTTTTCTACAATGGCGGTCTTTTTCAGCAGTTGATCCGGGAAATACAAGAAGAGACGGAACACCCCTATCAAGTGGTTCAAAATGATGATTCTGTTACTCTGGTTATCAAAAATATAGGCTCTGTCTACAAAGCAGTATCCTATCTAAACCGGCTCTCCGAAAAGTTGCTCCACAAGCCTGAACCCGCCTTATGATGGTAGACCTGAATAGTGCAGTGGCTCTTCTGAAGTCGGGGAACGTTGTTGCCATCCCCACTGAAACAGTCTACGGCCTTGCAGCAGATGCATTTCAGATGCAGGCCGTAAAAAAGGCCTTTCAGATGAAAGGCAGGCCTGCAGATAATCCGTTGATTGTCCATATTTCAAATACTTCTCAATTGCCTCAGGTCAGTCAGCTCAATGAGGAAGAGCAGAAGCGGGTGGAACTGCTTGCTTCAGAATTTTGGCCTGGCCCCCTGACCCTGGTCATGCCCAGATCACCACACCTGCCCGATATGGTTACCGGCGGGCTATCCACGGTTGCCGTCCGTATGCCCGATCATGAAATCGCCCTTCAGCTGATTGAGAAAACAGGCCCTCTGACAGCCCCAAGTGCTAATCGTTCCGGTGGGCCCAGCCCGACACGGGCGATTCATATCCTTCAGGATTTTGGAGACCGACTGGCGGTACTCGACGGTGGGTACTGTAAAGTAGGCCTGGAATCCACCGTACTCGATATAACAGAGACGCCTTTTGTTATCCTGCGAAAAGGGGTCGTTGGAGCCGAAGAGATAGAAAGAGCAACAGGGATAGAAACCCTGTTTAGAACCGACGGAGATCTGCGGAGGAGTCCGGGTACACGATACACACATTACAAACCTGAAGCGGAGGTTCGCTGGCTTCAGCCGGATGAGGAGATACCGGAGGAAGCCACCCTCGTACTTCATACCTCATCTCAAGTGGAAGACAGGGATGACATCCTTTCTTATGACGGGGATTTCGACACACTTGCCCGGGATCTCTACGACATTTTCCGGACGGCAGATTATCAGAAAAAAAAATATATCCTCATTGAGGATCTGCCTGAGAATTCAGGAAATCCAGTGATCCAGGCTCTCAGAGACCGCATCGATCGGGCAGCAGGTTCTGATGAGGGGAATGTTCCTGCGGATCAGGAGTGAAGCCAGGTCCAACGGTAGAGACGCCTGCTTTTCTGTACCCAGTGCGGTTTACCGGGATATTTAATTCTCATATCAACGAGTGGCCGAAAAATGGAGGCGTTGATTCGCGGCGGCCTTATATATTCGGAGAGGCCATGTCCCCGAATTGGTGTCTCCCCGAGAGTACCCAACAGCACTCCTTCATAGCGCTGATAGAACGGCCCGTTGTCAACCCGCCTCTCCTTCTGAAGAATCAACTGGCCATGTTCAGACTCAAGTCTGATCTTTCTGGCTGCAAGAAGTCCAAAAAGATTGTACTCCCTGTCTTCAAGATGAGCAGTGATCTTGTTAGTCCTCACTTTTCCCTCCTTATCTAACAGCCAGGCTTTCTCTCTCCAGCCCCCTTTTTCGTACATCAGATAATAGATCAACATACCTGTATCAAAATGGTATCTCCCCCAATACCACTCCTCGAACGTCGCTTTCAGAGGCGTCTGCCCCCGGTTATGGTCATGGTAGCCCGAGCCGTTAAAATCTGACTTGTCTCCATTCAGAATGAGGGTTCCGGTCACGGCCGCCCTCGGTACAACCAGATTCCACTCGTGCAGAGACGAGCTGCCGGACTGGATGGAATCGGTCTCCAGATCTGGAGCTTCATGGGGATTAAACCCCAGTTTCAGAGTGCCGGAGAGGTGTTCACCGTTTGGAAGTTTCTGCCTGAGCTGAATAGTGTAGGTGTAGTGGTGATCCGATTCCCGACTAAGCCTGAAACTGTTTTCTCTCACTCTCCCGAATGGCTCATTTTCAGAAAATTCTGCCTGATCCGGCTGCACCTCCTCAAATGAGTAGAAGAGCGGTTTCCCATCTCTGCAGATGGAGATGGTGATACCCGGAAAGTCAGATGGAGAGGGCTTTTCGCCTCGTTCCTCAGCCTGAAGGTATCTCCGGGAGAATGGATTTCCATCATAAAAAATAATTACAACAGAGAGGCCGTTATACGATAACATATCGAAATACCACCATTCGTACCCCCCGTGTACCTTGTAGGGTGAGCGGCAATCCTGATCAATATCTGAGATGATTTTCATACATTTTCAACAAAGGTTTGATACTTTGATCTGACACCCTGTAATGTACCCGATTTTATGATTTTATACTGGCTGCTTACATTCTCTGTCATCTCTCTCTTTATCACCTCTGTGATCATGCTCCGGAACCGGCGTCAATTGCCCCTTCTTGACCCAGTGAGCGGGCAGAGGTCCAGCTTTAAAAAAGTTTCGGTGTGTATCCCCGCCCGGAATGAAGAGAGGAATATCGCCACTCTCCTTGAGAGCCTCATGCATCAGACGTACACCAACTACGATATCCATCTTCTTGACGATGATTCGGAAGACCGGACTGGTGAAATTGCAGAGCTTTTCAGGGAACGGCAGCCAGAACTTCTGAACATACACAAGGGACTTCCCAAACCGGCAGAGTGGCTGGGAAAATCGTGGGCCTGCCAGCAACTAGGAGAGCTGTCAGATGGGGAGATTATTCTGTTTCTGGATGCTGACACTCGTCTGGAAAAAGAAACCCTCGCCAGAATCGTCCATTCTATGGAAACAACCGGGGCAGAGATGATCACCGTCTGGCCCTATCAGATTCTGAAAACGTTTTGGGAGCAAACGGTACTGCCATTTGTCTATTACGCTCTTGTCTCACTTCTGCCCGTCGATTATACTTACAAAGACCCCGGGTGGCTGCCTGCAAGATTGCGGAAACCGATGAGGCCCGCCTTTGCTGTTGCGAATGGCCAATGCATCGGGTTTCTCAGAACAGCTTATGAGGAGAGAGGCGGGCATACCCGTGTAAACAAGAGGGTTCTGGAAGATGTGCAGTTAGGACGTGAGGCACGAGA
>CALKWT010000005.1 GCA_938003885.1 uncultured Balneolaceae bacterium
AAGCAGCTGAGGAAAACGACATCGAGTTTGTCGTTTTGGACCGTCGTCACATTCATGATGAGGATGTTTACAAACTTAAAGAGGCTGTCAGCGGTGTACTGAATTTTGAAATGGCTGCGACTGAAGAGATGATTGGGATTTTAGTGGATGTACAACCTGACTACTGTACTCTTGTTCCCGAAACTCGTGAGGAGCTGACCACGGAGGGTGGGCTGAATATGTCTGCCGTCTATGATGATTTCAAGGAGCGGGTTTTTCCTGCCATCCGGAAAGCGGGAATTAAGATCAGCCTTTTTCTGGATCCGGTTGAGAAAGATATTGAACTGGCTGCAGAACTGGGAGCTGATACGATCGAGTTACACACCGGAACCTATGCAAATGCACAAGATAGCATAGAGAGAAAGAAGGAACTTGACCGCCTGAAGAAAGCAGCCGAGCTGGTTCACAATCATGGAATGATCGTGAATGCGGGGCATGGGTTAAATCTGGATAACCTGCCCGATCTCGTCCGTCACGTACCGCACCTTGCAGATGTAAGTATCGGCCACGCCCTCATCTCAAAATCTATTTTTTGGGGACTTGAGAGAACCATTGGAGAGTACCTCAAGATTATGAACTCCTGAACCTGACAACCACCAGAGTGATGACAGACAGACCTCACAAATCCGGATATGCAACGATCATCGGTAAACCCAATGTGGGGAAGTCCACCCTGATGAACCGCCTGCTGAGGAGTAAAATATCGATCACCACCCATAAACCTCAGACGACGCGGCATCAGGTTGTCGGAATCTATTCTGACGACGATACCCAGATTGTCTTTTTAGATACACCCGGGGTCATCTCCCCGAAATATGAGCTGCAGAAAGCGATGATGAAGACCGTCGAGCGGGCCCGCAGTGATGCAGATCTCATTCTATTTATTGTTGACCCGACCGACCGGACCCCTCCGGATGAGGTCATAGAACTGCTCAGAACCATACAGAAGCCGATCTTCCTGGTGGTAAATAAGATGGATCAGACCCGCCGGGAGGAGGCAGAAAAAAAAATCGCGCCACTGAAAGAGAAACTCCGTTTCGAGGAAACCCTGTTTGTCTCAGCTCTTCAGGGTGACGGCATGGAGGAACTGCTTGAGCAGATCCGGCAATACCTTCCTGCCGGGCCTCCATATTATCCCAAAGAGGATCTGAGTGAGCACCCTATCCGCTTTTTTGTCTCCGAACTGATCCGGGAGCAGCTTTTTCTTCTGTTCCATGAAGAGATCCCCTACTCCTGCACGGTAGAGGTGATCGATTATCAAGCAGGCCCCGAACTGGACAGGATCCATGCAGATATTATTGTGAACCGAAGCTCACAGAAAGGGATGCTTATCGGAAAAGGGGGCAAAGCCATAAAAGAGCTGGGCATCCGCTCCAGAGAATCGATTGAGCAATTTCTGGACAAGAAGGTCTACCTGGAACTGCACATAAAAGTGAGAGAAAAGTGGAGAGAAAACGAAAAATGGGTCAGAAACCTGGGCTACTGATAGGTCACAAGCTCTGTATGAACTTACAGTTACGCCCATTAAAAAAATCATCATCACCTGAAACATTTTTGTTGCATTCATCCTATTTTTAGTGTTATCATTAAGGCAATGAAAAAATCAGACCGACATATTTTCACTGTATCCTGTTGTATGATGTGCATTTGTTGTCTCACATGATGCAAAGGGTATAACTGTATATTCACAATATGAAAAGCCCTTTGGAAATCCAGCGGGCTTTTTTTGTATCACTTTCGTTCTTTAATAATTTTAACTCTTATCCAGAAAGGTGGAGGGAAAGGCCCTGTGAAACCTTAGCAACCAGTTTTGGCGAATACCCAAAATGTTAGGTGCTAACTCCTGCCCGGTTCGGCACTGCTTGAACCAGGGAAAGATAAGAAGACCGGCTCTTTTTTGAATATTTGAATAAAGCCTCTTCTGAAATTTTCCCTGCAGGATTTTGGAAGAGGCTTTTTTTGTTTCTGCACTTCTGCCTGAGCAACCCGGAAGCCAGAGGTCAGACAGATTGAGACGAACGTGCATCACACAATAACCTAACCATAAATAACGAACACCCACACATAACGCCATGAGCAATAACAAAAATTATAAGTTTGAAACATTACAGCTGCATGCCGGCCAGGAACCTGATCCGACCACTGGCTCCAGAGCTGTACCCATTTACCAGACGACCTCTTATCAGTTTAATGATACCGATCATGCCGCTGACCTTTTCGGGTTGAAAGACTTCGGGAACATCTATACCCGTATCATGAATCCAACCACAGATGTTTTTGAAAAAAGAGTAGCGGCGCTGGAAGGGGGCGTAGCTGCAGTAGCCACGGCCTCCGGCCAGGCAGCCCAGCTGCTGGCTGTTACAGCACTCGCACAGGCGGGAGATAACATTATCTCTACATCTAATCTTTATGGTGGTACCTACAATCAGTTTCACGTCTCCTTTCCCCGATTTGGAATTGAAGTGAGATTTGTCGGAAGTGATGATCGTGCAGAGGAGATCGAAGCAGCCATCGACGACAATACAAAAGCGATCTATCTGGAAAGTATCGGAAATCCACGGGGCAATGTCCCTGATTTCGAATCGATTTCAGCTGTGGCAAAGAAGCATGGTGTGGCTCTGATCGTTGACAACACATTCGGAGCTGCGGGCGCCATCGCGCGACCGATCGAGCACGGAGCCAATATTGTACTGCACTCTGCAACCAAGTGGATCGGCGGTCATGGAAACAGCATCGGAGGAGTCATTGTTGATGCGGGTAATTTCGATTATGGAAACGGCCGCTATCCCCTCTTTACAGAGCCGGCTCCGGGATATCATGGACTTAACTTCTGGGAAGTCTTCGGTACAGACGGACCTTTTGGCAATATCGCCCTGGCCACACGGGTTCGCGTAGAAGGCTTGCGAGATCTGGGGCCGGCCATATCACCTTTTAACAGTTTTCTCCTTCTTCAGGGGCTTGAAACACTCTCCCTGAGGGTCGAGAGGCACACAGAAAATACGCTGAAACTGGCCAGCTGGCTGAAAGATCACGACAAGGTCGCCTGGGTGAGTTATACCGGGCTGGAAGATCATCCGAGCCATGCCAACGCCAAAAAGTATCTCCAGGACGGCCGCTACGGTGCCGTGTTTACCTTTGGCGTAAAAGGCGGTTATGAAGCTGCGAAACAGTTTATCAACGGTGTTGAACTCTCCAGCCATGTGGCCAACGTAGGGGATGCCAAGACACTGGTAATTCACCCTGCTTCCACCACTCACCAGCAGCTTTCAGATGAGGCTCAGGAAGCGAGTGGAGCGGCCAAGGACCTGATACGCGTCGCGGTCGGAATTGAGCATATCGATGATATCAAGGCCGATTTTGAACAGTCATTGAATAAAATCACAGCTGACTGATTCCAGTTTTAAAACAAAAAAACCGGCTCAGAAAAACTGAGCCGGCTCTATTCACACAACGCCGGGTGGAACTTTTAGCGGGATCCACCGGCATCACACAAACACAATATACAAAAATGGAACAATTAAAGTTTGCAAACCTGGTGCCTCTGGGTAGCACGACCTTGTAAGACAGATTGAGAATATCCTGCATAGATCTTGCGAGCGGCACCAGTCTTCATTGTTTGAGTCTTTATGAACAAAGGTGTAACTAAAACGGTATTGGAAGCCCCGTTTGTAACAGAAAGGGGAACTGAAATAAAAAATGCGGAGGTGGCCTATAAAACATGGGGCACCCTGAATGAAAAAAGGAGCAATGTCGTGGTTATCTGCCACGCTCTCACCGGTCATGCTGCTGCAGACGAGTGGTTTGGTGGAATATTCGGGCCTGGAAGGCTCTGCGATGAAAATGAAAAGTTTATAATCTGCATCAATGTTCCTGGAAGCTGTTACGGATCTGTGGGGCCGTGGTCCCTGAATCCCGAAACCGGAGAGCCTTACCGGGCCGGCTTCCCTTCGATTTCCATCCGGGATATGGTCAAGTTTCAGATGCTTTTACTGGATCAACTGGGAATCAGGGAAATTGAAACGGTGATCGGCGGATCACTGGGAGGTATGCAGGCACTGGAGTTCGCAATCATGGATCCCCGGGTTAAATCCACCATCCTGATGGCGATGGGAATGGCCCACAACCCCTGGGCGATCGGGATCAGCGAAGCCCAACGCGCAGCTATCTATGCAGATCCCAACTGGAATAACGGCTATTACAATCGAGAGTCCCCCCCGGCTAGTGGCCTCGCTGCAGCCAGGATGATGGCGATGATCACCTACAGAACTCCTGAGAATTATGAGCACAAATTCGGACGAAAACTTCAAAACGAAAAGGGACAGTTCCAGGTTGAATCCTACCTCAACTATCAGGGAAAGAAATTATCTTCACGATTTGATGCCCTCTCCTACGTCAAACTGACGCAGGCGATGGATACCCACGATGTAGCAAGAGAGAGAGGTACCCATGCAGAAGTCCTTGGGGATGTCACCATTCCGGCCCTGGTGGTCGGGGTCTCTTCCGACCTGCTCTATCCCCTTACCAGCCAGCAGGAGCTATCCCGTTTGTTACCCCTCTCTACCCTTGAAATCATAGATTCCGAATATGGGCACGACGCCTTTTTGATAGAGTTTAAAAAAATTAATAATGCCATCAAACGATTCAGACAAACCCTGCAAACAGTCAAAAACGAAAAATACAATGTCTCAACTTAAAGCTTTTAAAGTACCGGAAACCCGTACTGCAAAAAAAGTGATGAAAATATTTATAGCGGGAGTGGGTGCAGTCGGCAGCACCCTGCTGAAACAGATAGCCGGCTTCCAGCCCAACGGCAATCAGATCCGAGTCATCGGGGTCTGTAACTCCAAACATATGCTCTGGTTCGACCACTCTCAGCAGAACTACTCCCTGAGAAGCCTGCTTCGGGGTCCTGCCAGCGACTGGGAAGAGATTATAGAAAAGTTATCCGCCTATGAGAAGAGGTCTGTAGTCTTTGTGGATACCACGGGAAATCAAGAGGTAAGTGATCTCTATGTACGCCTCCTTTCCAAAAAAATCCATGTGGTGACGGCCAGTAAATTGGCAAACACCCGGACTCAGAAGGAGTATGATCACCTCCATAAAACTGCACGGATCAAGGGAGCCAGGTTTCTGTTTGAAACGAATGTGGGCGCCGGCCTGCCAATTATTGAAACCATTCAGAATCTGTTAATCACTGGAGATGTCATCCAGGAGATATCGGGTGTTTTGTCCGGCACCATGACCTATCTGTTTTCAGAGCTGGACCAGGGCCGATCGTTCAGCAAAGCCGTCATCCAGGCACGGGCACTTGGATATGCGGAGCCCGATCCCAGAGATGATCTTTCAGGAGAAGATGTCGCCCGAAAATTTATGATTCTGGCCCGGATATGCGGTCACAGGCTGGAGCGGGAAGATCTTGAGGTAGAATCTCTGATTCCGGAGAAATTGCGCGACGTGGATGCCACGGACTTCCTGGAAAATCTGCATAAATATGACACTCTCTGGGCTGAAAAAGTTAAAGAAGCGTCCGAAAAGGGGCAGCGGCTCAGATATACCGGAAAACTTGCAGATGGAAAGATCACCATCGGTGTAGAATCGGTTCCTGCAGACTCTTCGATCGGACGACTGACGGGTACCAACAACCTGATTCAGATCAAGAGTTCCCGGTACTCAGATCAAAACCTGGTCATCCAGGGCCCGGGTGCTGGTAAGGAGGTCACCGCTGCAGGAGTCCTGGCTGATATTCTGAAAATTAGATAACGAACCGACTCTTCTATTTTTCAGTCGGCTTCTCTTTCATCCAGACAGGCGTGGTCTCGGAATCGTGATCACGCCCAAGGATGTCCCTGTATAATTCCGGTCTTCGGGCATTCGTGTATCGCCACCCGCCTGAGAGTTTGATTTTCTCTTTTGTGATTTTTGAGATCGTGAATCCGTCGTCAAAAGATCGTACTTCTGAAAGGATCTCTCCATAGGGATCCAGTATCATGGCGTTTCCGTTTTTAAGGTGTTCGCCGTCATAACCGATCGGGTTCGTAAATGCGTAATAGACGCCATTATCATACGCCCTGGCAGGAAGCCATCGCAACAGCCATCCCCGCCCTTTCGGGCCGTCAAATTCCATACGCAAAGAGACCGGATCATTCACCCGGTTCTGCCAATACTTGTCATCCACGTAATCCCGATGAGGCATCGCTGAGGGCGTGCAACCGGTTACATGAGGGGCAAAAATCAGCTCTGCACCTAAAAGGGATGTGGCACGAACATTTTCTATAACATTGTTATCATAACATATCAAAATTCCGCACTTCCACCCATTTAGATCAAACACGCAGTATTCATTCCCGGGAGACATATATTTACTGATAAACGGATGCAATTTCCGATATTTTGCAAGGAGCTCATCCCCCGACACACAGAGATAAGTGTTGTAGATCTTATCATCACTTTTCTCGATCAATCCGGCCAGAACAGCAACATCAAACTCTTTTGAGATATTCATGAGTTCCCGTGTGCTTGGCCCGCCAGGCACCTGCTCGGCAATAGCCGCAATCTCACGATGACTCAGATTTTTAGCAAAAGTATAGGCTGTAACCGACATTTCATGAAAGCTGATTACATCAGCCCCCCTGGCTGCCGCCTGTTTTGTAAGTTCACGGATAACCGAAAGATTGTACGCCTTGTCACCATCTTTTGGCTGAAATTGAGCAACGGCTATATTCATTTTTTCATTTCCTGTTCACTCCTGGAATAGTACAAACCAGGTGAAATTTTGTATTTGATTACCCCATCCTGTGAAAGATCGGGTGGGTTAACTCTGTCTTACTCACGCTCCCCCTCATGAATTCTAACTTCCTGCCCTGTAAGATCAAGAACTTCAATCTCTTGGGGAGAGAATATTTTTAGAGCTGCAATGGTACTAACTACTGATTGTTGATTCTCCATATCTGAGTTCATTCCGGCTGCTGACAAAACTCTTTCGTCAGCAAGAGTGGATAGGGTTGCTAACCAACGATCATTCCGACACTCTAATCTAACAGCAGATAAATATAAACGTTGTAATCCTCTAATTCATTTGTAGTTTTTACAGATGCCCGTGTGAAGGCCCGGCAAGGTAAAGAGCAGGGACTCCAAAATTGCTGACATCGACAACGTCCTGCGGAAACTCGCTGAGAATTCTCCTCCACTCTCTCCCACCTCCCTCCCGTTTTCTACCTCAAAATCCAAAAAACAAGTGCTACACCAGCAGAATCGGTGTTTACCCGCTCACCCCCGGAAGATTAATTTCTAAATTCATTTACATTTCTCTTGACTTATTGGCTCTCTTTAAACTACATTGTGGGGAGAAGTGGGAGATAGTGGGGAACTTAGAATCAGGGTCCCGGTAACTATCGGTTAATTTTAGCAATCTTAACTGAAGAGAACCAGCGTGCCAAGCTTCAAAGGGCAATATGAACACAGTGTAGATAATAAAGGCCGTGTTGCTTTCCCTGCCAAGTTACGCAAACTTCTCAACCCGGAAGCCCGGGATCAGTTTACTGTGATCAGAGGATTGGAAACCTGTCTTTACCTCTACCCGCAGGATGAGTGGGAACGGGTTGAAGACAAGCTTAAACAAATCAACAGTTTTACAAGAAACGGTAGAACTGTGATTAGAAATCTTCTCCGGCATGCCGAAGATCTTTCTCTGGATAAACAGAACAGGCTCTCCCTGCCGTCCAGCCTGATGAGCTATTCCAATATCTCCTCATCTGCAATATTCATCGGAATGGGTGACTACATAGAGGTCTGGAATCCGGAGGATCTCGATAAACTTGATGAAGAGATCTCTCAGGAAAGTTACCAGGAGCTTTTTGAACTGGTTCTGGGAAATGGTACTGACAGTGGAAATAATGAAAATGGATAACTTCATCCCACATATCCCCGTGTTGCTGGAACCTTCCGTCGAGTTTTTGATCACGGATCGGGAGGGAGTATATATTGATGCAACGCTCGGCGGAGGTGGCCACAGCAA
>CALKWT010000006.1 GCA_938003885.1 uncultured Balneolaceae bacterium
GCTTTGTAACGCAGCCGACGCTGAGTATGCAGATTCAGAAACTGGAGGAAGAGCTCGGTATCATCATCTTTGACCGTTCCAAATCTCCTGTTGTTCCCACCGAAATTGGAGAGAAAGTTATTAAAAAAGCGCAGGAGATTCTCAGAGAGTCGAAAAATCTGCGGGATATTGCCAATTTCAGAGAGGATATCCTACGCGGGCCGTTCAGGGTGGGGATTATCTCCACAGTTGCACCCTACCTCGTCCCGATGTTTCTCCGGAATTTTGTTCTGCAGCATCCCGAGATCGATCTTACATTCGAAGAGCTCCTGACCAATGAAGTCATTGAAAAGGTAGGCAATGATGAGTTGGATGCAGGGATCATCGCTACCCCGCCACTGCAAAGTACCATCTATAGTGAGAATCTCTATGTCGAACCGTTTGTCGGGTACGTTTCGGAAAGCCATCCACTTGCAGAGCAGGAGAAGCTCACCATGGAAGACCTCGACAGTTCAAGCATCTGGCTGCTGAGTGAGGGCCACTGTTTCAGAGATCAGACGTTAAAGATCTGCCGGGAAACAGCCAAGAAGAAGAACAGGGCCATCCAATTTAACAGCGGCAACCTGGAAACGCTCAAACAGCTGGTTGAGCAGGATTTTGGCATGACTCTGCTTCCATGGACTGCTTTGGATAACCACGATGATGGAAAAAAAAGAAAAGCACTGATCAAGGAGTTTCAGGAACCCGTTCCCTCGCGAAAGATTCGACTGATCTATAGCCGGAAGTACCTGAAGCAGAATATCATACAGACTTTTAAAGAAGTGATTCAGCAATCTATCCCCGACCCGCTGAAAAAAAGTGAGAACGCTGTATTCATTGAATAGTATGGAAGCTGACGAAGTATGTCAGTCTCTTTCACCAGGCCATTGATAGGCCGCCGGTCAGAAAGATTGCCCGCCCGCTTCGCCAGCCGCAACAATTCTGAGAAATTATCGAATAACAGATTATTTTATACCTTCCAATCTCACCCCCATAATGGAACATAGCCTGACTCTGTGGATTGTCTTCAATGCGTTTATCATCCTGATGCTCATTGTAGACCTCTACGTTTTCAACCGTAAACCTCACACCATCACCATCCGGGAGAGCCTCACCTGGACGGGAGTCTGGATTGTTCTTGCGCTGATTTTCGGTGCAGGACTCTACTTCTTTATGGGCTCGGGGCCCGCACTCGATTACTTCACCGGGTATCTGATTGAGAAATCCCTGAGTGTGGATAATATTTTTGTCTTTTTGCTGGTATTCACCTACTTCGGCGTGCCGGCTCAATTTCAACACAAAGTCCTCTTCTGGGGAATTTTCGGTGCTCTTGTTTTCCGGCTGATATTCATTTTCATCGGTGTTGCCCTCATTGAACAGTTTCACTGGGTGATTTACATCTTTGGAGCTTTCCTCATCATTACAGGGATTAAACTGGGGCTGGAAAAAGACAAGGAGATTCAGCCTGAAAAAAACCCGTTCCTAAAGCTGCTCCGGCGATTCGTGCCCATCACTTCCGATTTTCACGGGCCCGATTTCTTTATTAAGAAACGAGGACGTTACATCGCCACACCGATGGTGATTGTTCTGATTGTCATTGAAACAACCGATATCGTCTTCGCCCTCGATTCCATTCCTGCCATCATGGCGATAACCCGGGACCCTTTTATCATCTACAGTGCGAATGCTTTTGCAATTCTGGGTTTGAGAGCCCTCTATTTTGCGCTTTCAGGGGTTATGCGGCTCTTTCACTACCTCCACTACGGCCTCTCCTTTATCCTTGTCTATATAGGCGTGAAGATGATGCTGGAAGATCTGATCGAAATTCCGACTCTTGTAACCCTGGGCGTCATTCTTATCACCCTGACTCTTTCAGTGATCTTTTCGATCCGTTTCCCAAAAGAAGAGCGGCCTGCTGATCCGCAAAATTTAAAAGATCACCCGGAGGACTCCGGCCGGAAGAAACATCCCTGAGTTCCATGACCGGTTCTCAGGATAAAGACGTGGTATTGGCGGCAGTTTATTGTAATTTCTCAGTTGGCCTGACATCAACCTGAATTCATCAAATGGTACACTTTTCCGCACAATGGTTTTTAGCGATTTACGTCTCTCTTGGAGCCCTGCTGATCGGATCGGGCCTCTACCTGATGGTAAGAACCGATAAGGCCGCAACAAGGCTTACCGAAGCAGCCAGACAGGAGAAACCGCCCTCTTCATGGAAGTGTGTGCTGAAATATCTGTTCCTCTTTACCATCCCCGGACTCATTTTATCTTTTTTCCCCTTTTCCTGGATTGAGCTCCTCTTCTCTGTCTGGTGTCTGGTCATGATCTATTTTGGAGGCCAGTTTACCCTCCTCTGGAAGCATACCTCGGCAGCCATTCTAAAGGCGGGCGGCCAGTTGAATAGAAAAATCCGGTTTGCTGCACTCAACCTGCTCTCCACGGGGATTATTGTTTTTCTGCTGGCCTACAATCTGCTGCAGAGCAGAGGCACAGGTTAGCATTCATCCAGAGCGGCGGGGTAAAGCCTATGAATATTCAGAAAGCAGGTTATCAGGGAATCTGGTTGCCCGATTTGAAAATTGCACTGGACGGCTATCATCCCGGGGCCGAGGTTTCATTTGTCAGCCATGCCCATTCCGACCACGTGCCGTCTAACCGCCGCTCGTCTGTCTACGCAACACCGGCAACACTCGATTTGATGCGTGCACGGGGCTTCAAAGGGGAAGGCACCCCTCTCCGGTTCGGTGAGTGGCTTGAGTGTGGAAGTTTCCGCGCCAGGCTCTATCCCGCCGGGCACATTCTAGGGTCTGCAATGATTTTTATAGAATCGGACTGGGGCACCTTCCTGTATACGGGGGATTATCGGACGCCTCCCTCACCCGCGTCCGACGGATTCGATGCTCCGGAACATGTAGACATTCTGATCACGGAGGCCACCTTCAGCCTCCCGGTTTACCGATGGAAACCCCACCATCTACTGGCAGAAATGGTCAGAAGGTTTGCTCTTGATTCTCTGGAAGAAGGATTCACTCCCATTTTCCTGGGCTACAGCCTCGGTAAGACTCAGGAAGTTATGCATCTGCTGGAGCCGCTGAACATACCCGTCCGGGTACATGGATCGGCCCTAAAACTCTGTGACCTCTATACAGAGTATGGGATCTCCCTGGGCCAATACTCCGGTTACGACCGGACCGCAGGAAGTGATGAAATACTGATCGCTCCCGCTTCTGTACGGTCCGCAGGGTTCGCTTCCCACCTGGAACGGACACGGATTGCCTACTGCAGTGGATGGGCTGCCAACAAATACAGAAGCAGTCAGCTCGGTGCGGATGCGCTGATTCCTCTCTCCGATCATCTCGATTTTTTTGAACTGATCGCCTTCTGCAAGCGGCTTGCACCTAAAACAGTTTACATTACCCATACACCCAATCCCTCTGTTGTGCAGCACTACCTTGCCAAAGAAGGTATCGCAAGTGTCCCCTTTTGATGCACTCCTGAAGAAGCAACTTATGTCCCGGTTTCAGGAATGCTCCTCCTGAAGGATAAGCGCAGAAACCTCCAGTTCCTGTGGGCCTTTACATTTGCACTTGTGATGTCCGGGCTTCTCGTTCAGGAGAGATGGCAGGCTGCGTAAAATCTGCAAACGCGCCGGTGTTACAGAGGCCGGTGCCGTACCTCAGCTCATCTCGGCAGAAAACAGGCAGACAGGGCTATAGGATCTGTTCTCTGCAAACGAAAAGCGAGCCAAATGGGTATACGAGTGAAGGGGCCCATGGGCCAAATTCCAATGACTTTCCCCGATTTATATACTACATTAAACGCTTTACTGAAATGCGAACATGCACCTTAACACGCTGCCACTCCCAGATGCCGTCATCCCAAACCCCCATTCTTGAATTAAACAATGCCACGGTTCGCCGTCAACAGACCGACATCCTTGACCGGATCACAGTCACTTTGCCGGCAGGAGAAAACACAGCGATTATCGGGCCCAACGGCTCCGGGAAGTCGACTCTGATCCGGGTGTTGATGCATGATATTTATCCCCTCAAAAATGATGACGGGACTCCCCCGGTAAAGATGTTTGGCAAAGAACGGTGGAATATTGAACAGCTGCGATCGAAACTGAGTATTGTCTCCTCCCACCTTCAGACTTCCTTTCTGAGCAACACCCGCAGGGGGCGTATAAGCGGAAGGGAAGCTGTGCTCAGCGGCTTCTTCTCCAGCCTGCGACTGTTTCCTCACTTTACATTAACTCAGGAAATGGAGGAAAAAGCGAGTGAAGCCCTCGAAAAAATGGATGTGGAGCACCTTGCCGGCAAAATGCTTTCAGTGATGTCGACGGGTGAGTTGCGCCGGATCCTTATTGCTCGGGCGCTGGTCACCTCGCCCGAAGTTCTTATTCTGGATGAGCCGACCACTGCACTTGATCTGGTTGCACGGCATACGTTCATGCAGCAAATCGGGGCAATTGTCCGTGGCGGAACCACTCTGATTCTAATAACGCATCAGCTTGAAGAAGTGATCCCGGAGATCAGCCGTACAATATTACTAAAAGAGGGAAGAATCGCCTATGATGGTTCCACGGAGAGTGCGCTTACTTCCGAAAAGTTAAGCGATCTGTTCGGCTGCCGGATATCCGTTACCCGCAAAAACGGTTTCTATGAAGCCGGCATTGCTCAGGGTCGGTAACCGATCGCAATTTTGCCGTCTACCATCCCGTAGCTTCCGGCGAAGAAAGGCAAGAATTTCAGAATAAAGTCAGCCGGAGTAGTTATCCATCTCAAATCGAAGCGGCCTATTCCGCCGCTCCGGTTTTCTTAAACTATGCCAGTGCTGCCGGATACGGTCGGCAGCCGTTACTTTGCGCACGATCTCAAAAATAGATACGCGCTCCCACAGCACCATTCCCCGCAAAGCCGGTATCGGGTACCAGGTCAAGAATCGGAGCGACCTCCACAAATAGATCCAGAGGCAGCCGCCCCATCACATAGGTGAGCCCAAAGGGAATTCTCACCCCAATCTTGGAGTCATCTGCGAACAGAATTCGTCCCCCGATCCCGTAGTAAAAAGCAACATTC
>CALKWT010000007.1 GCA_938003885.1 uncultured Balneolaceae bacterium
AGCGTGCCGCGGAGTGGCCGAAATACCTGAATGATATTACGTTAGACGGCATTACGTTGAATTTCTATTTCCAGAATGGTGGAAATGAACTGGTCTACTCCTACGCGCCGCAATTTGGTTTTTTCTTTCTTCTGGCGTTACTGGGGCTGATTTTTTTCCGCCCGCCGAAACCTTTTTATATCTATCTGATCCTTTTTCATCTGATGGCAGAAGTAGTGGCTGTTTCAGCAACATGGCTTGCTCTCAACGGAATCTTGGCAGGATTCTTCATAGCCGATTTTATTCTGCTTTACCTCTCACCGCTTGTCAGCCTTGGATTTGTTGTTTCAGCTCATCTGACAGTGAAGCGAACAGGGTTAAAACAGCGGCCTGAAGCTGCTTCTCTGACGGGGACGGAAGATGCCGTTGCTGATGAGTGACCTCTTTATCTCCTTTTGTCCCGCTCCGTTCCGGCACCGGTGCGGCTATCGGCAGCCGTAAACTTCCAGGCACTCTGTCAGCGATCCTCACACCTCTCGTACTCTTTTCAGAGCGCCCCGGCAGCTCTGTTTTGAAGCTGTTTACTTCAAATAAGCTGTTTTCGTTTAAGAGTGATCCATGCTATGACCAGGAGAATAAGAGCTGCAGGCACCTGGATAAATGGATAGAGCCGATGTTCAGACAAAATGATGTTGAGGCTGAAGGAACCCTCGCTCAATAGCATCAGATATAGAATACCGATGGTGAACGTGATCAACAGACTAATGAGTATCATGGCCAGGATCGTTTTGATAAATTGACCGGACTTGAACATAACTGCCCCGAGCAGGAAAGCTGCATGATATGTCAAATAGGTACCCACATTGGTAAATACACCTGATGAAAAAATCTGTGACCAGACGATGGAGGGGGATGTACCAGCAAACAGGGAGGTGGCAAACTGAATAACATTCAGAAACAGAACAAGAGAGATCAGAAAAACAAACGCATAGAGTGGAGCCGTAATCAGCCAAGCACAGATCAGTTTTTCAGTTGTGGAAGCCGGCAGGGTTAGGGAAAGAAAAGCTGTGGAGGGGGTGTGCAGTTCGTTGAAAATTTTACTTGTCATCAGATAACCGCCGAGATGGAAAAGAAAAAGTGCTGTGGGGATCAGGGAGGCTGCATGATAGTGGTGCCACGGCTGCGTGTTGTTTAGCAGAGGATAGAACCACCATAACGTGAGGATACCGATAGCTGCTGCAAAACCTGTAAACCAGCTTCGCCCTTGAATAGCAACTGTACGTTTTGCCAGATGCAGAACCCTTCCGGCGTTAAAAGAGTCGGTCACTTTGTAACGGTCCATAGGTGTGAGGGCTTGTTAGCTATTGTCAAACACGTGATTGATAGAATCAGTTTTCTGGATGATGGAATTAAACAAAAGTTCCAAATCCACTCGCTCTCCCTGCTCGTCTTTCAGGCGTCTGAATAGGGTGTGATAACCGTCTGTCGTCTCTTCTGAGTAGAGCGACTCGGGGGGAACCCCGGCTGTTTTTTTAAAAGTCAGCCGTTCAGCTATATCACTCACAGACTGATTAAAAATGATCTTTCCTGAGTGTAAAACAGTCATATGGTCGATGATGGATTCCAGATCACGCACCTGATGGGTTGATATGAACGTACATCTCCGGGCCGACTCTGTTTCGGACATCACTTTGCGGAATTGGGATTTTGAAGGAATATCCAGTCCATTAGTAGGTTCATCCATCAGCAGCAGCGGTGTATTTACAGCGAGTGAAAAAGCAATCAGGAATTTCTTTCTCTGCCCATAGGAGTGCTGGGTCAATACCTTTTGCGGGTCGATATTGAACTGGTGCATCAGATGCTCCATTTCCGAACTGTCAAACCGAGGGTAGAAAGGTTTTTGGTTCACTGTAAAACGCTCAGGTGTTAATGGAGGCAGTTCAAATTGCTCAGGTACGATAAACAACTGGCTCATGACAGAAGGAAGACGTTTACGTACCTCCATCCCCGCTATGTTGCAGCTGCCTGAAGCTGGAAATAACATTCCGCTCATCAGGTTCAGTAGGGTTGTCTTCCCTGCACCGTTTAACCCAAATAACCCGTAATTCCGGCCGGCCTGAAGTGAGAGAGTCAGGTTTTGAAACAGTGGGGTCTTCCTGTTAAACGAGAATGAGATATTTGAAAGTTCAACCATATCGTTTTATAAAAGTTACGCAGGTAGTTTAATGCTGCTCACACTCTATATCAAGCCTTCGTTGTACCGGCGGTATCGTGGGTTTGGTATGCGATCATGAAAGCTTATGAAGGGATGGGGTCTCGATCTGGCAGGATTGCATGGTTTACTCGGTCAGTTAGAAAGCCTGTCAGGTTGAAGCAGGTGGCAGCCACTAATCTCTGCCTTCAGGCCGGACTGAAATGTTATCAAAAACAATGGATTACCAACAGAATTGTATCTATTTTTAAAAACCTGAAGAGGAATCAATCAGTAGAGATGGAGCGATTGTTATGGAATCTATTTCAGTTTTAGATATGTTTAAAATCGGGGTCGGTCCCAGCAGTTCTCACACGCTGGGGCCCTGGAAAAGCGCTATTCGCTTTCTGAATAAGCTGGGAGAGAAGCTGCCCCTCGTCGAACGTATAGAGATTCAGCTCTACGGTTCCCTTGCAAAAACCGGAAGGGGGCATGGAACAGATATGGCTGTCCAGCTGGGATTGACAGGGGCCGATCCGGTAACCTTTGATGTGAAGAAGATAGAGAGTACCATCGGCCGGATACGAAAAGAGAACAAGATTCTATTAAACGGGAAGAGGGAGATTAGATTTGACCCCGAACGGGATATCCATTTTCTTAAAGATGAAATGCTTCCTTTTCATCCCAATGCACTTACCTTTCTCTGTACCCTGTCCGATGCCTCACTCATTAAATCAACCTATTATTCGGTGGGTGGGGGGTTCGTTGTTAAAGAGGGGGATACCGACCGCTCCGAATCGGAGGATGTCGTGCTGCCTTATCCGATTAATTCTGCCGCTGAACTGGAGCAATGGTGTGCGAAGACAGGATTGCCTATTTCCGGAGTTGTTGCCGAAAATGAAAAGGCGTGGAGAAGTGAGGCGGAGACCAGGGCTGCCGTGATGAGAATCTGGGAGGTGATGGCCAATTGCATCTATTCGGGATGCGGTACGGAAGGTTATCTTCCAGGCGGGCTGAGGGTGATGAGACGGGCATCGATGCTCAATAAACGATTGTTGAACGGTACAAGGTACAGCAACTATACGGAGTGGAGCCATGCCATTAAAAATGGAGGGGATGATTTTGCTTACATCCTGGACTGGGTGAGTTGTTTTGCCCTGGCGGTGAATGAAGAAAATGCCGCTTTCGGGCGGGTAGTCACCGCACCCACCAACGGTGCTGCCGGGGTGATTCCTGCGGTTCTGCAATATCTGGTCACCTTCCGGGAAGAGCATTGTGAGGAGATGATTTTTCGGTTCATCTGTACGGCATCCGAAATCGGGAGCATCTTTAAAAAAAGAGCCACCATTTCAGCGGCCATGGGAGGGTGTCAGGCAGAGATCGGCGTCTCTTCCGCGATGGCAGCTGCCGCCTTGACAGAAGCACTCAATGGATCGGTTGAGCAGTGTCTGATGGCTGCAGAAATTGCCATGGAGCATCACCTGGGTTTGACCTGTGATCCCATCGCCGGCCTGGTGCAGGTGCCCTGTATCGAACGGAACACCATGGGGGCGATCAAAGCGATCACGGCCTCGCAGCTGGCACTTCACAGTGACCCCAAAAAGGCACGGGTCTCTCTGGATGGTGTGATCCAGACGATGTGGGATACGGCTAAGGATATGAATTCAAAATATAAAGAGACCTCCGACGGAGGGCTGGCAGTGAATATTCCGATCAGTCTGAGTGAGTGCTGAGCGGCAGCAGTATGATATCCTCAAACTCAAGTTCTGTAATTTCTAACAGAGGGGTTGCAATCTCTTCGATCTCCTCTTCACTGTACCCCTCCAGGCCTTCCAGCTCTATATAGAGGGTGTCGTTTAATTCGTCCACAGTGAAACGGGCATCGGCCGATTCAAAGCTCAGTTTCAGGGTGTCCACAAGATAATTTAGATCCTTCATCCATTCCTGGTACTCTTGTTCTGTGGTATCGCTCATTCTGTCTTCAGATTTTGTAAGTTATGCAGCAAAGTATATCTCCTGCAGTTCTATCTTTCACCTGACAATAGGAGAGCGCCCCACACTCTCTATAGGAGTGTATGGATCGGTAATAATTGGCTGCCTTGTCAGATCATTTGGAAAACGTAAACATATGAATCCAAACATTAAAAAGTTACTTGAAATCTCCTCAAAAACGACCCGGAGAATCATAGGGCTGATGTCGGGAACTTCGCTCGACGGCCTGGATATTGCGCTCTGCCGAATTTCAGGGGCCGGATTCCAAACTGAGTTTGAGCTGGAACAGTTTACGACCATCTCTTATGAAAACCAGGTGAGGCAAGAGCTTCTCGATATCTCATCAAAACCGGTGGTTTCGATGGAGCTGTTATGTTATCAACACACTGCGCTGGCCCGGTTGCATGGCCAAATGATTTTAGAAGCTCTGCGGGAGTGGAATACAGATCCGGTGACAGTAGACTGCATAGCCAGCCATGGCCAGACAGTTTATCATTTGCCGGCACGGGATCAGCGAAATTCATCCCCCCTGAACTCGACACTGCAGATTGGTGACGGAGATCATCTGGCGGCTGTCACAGGAATTCTCACCATCTCCGATTTCCGGCAGAAGCATACAGCACATGGGGGGGAAGGAGCACCACTGGCATCCCTGGCAGATCGGATCCTTTAGATCGGAAGAGCGTCGTGTAGGGAAAGAGTGTAGATCTCGGTGGTCGCC
>CALKWT010000008.1 GCA_938003885.1 uncultured Balneolaceae bacterium
ATTCTTATATTCCTGCCTGTTAATTTCACGCAACAGCTTCATGATCTACGATTTTACTATTGCAGGGGCCGGGATTGTCGGGCTTTCAACTGCCTACAAACTTTCTTTGAGATTCCCGGATGCCAACATACTCGTGGTGGAAAAAGAGGATAGAGTGGCCGCCCATCAGACGGGGCATAATTCGGGGGTTATTCATTCGGGCATCTACTACAGGCCGGGAAGCTATCGGGCCAGAAATTGTGTGGATGGACGACATCAGCTCGTGAGTTTCAGCGAAGAGAATGGTGTGAAATATGAAATGTGCGGGAAAGTGATCGTCGCCGCAAACGAAGAGGAAATGATCCGGCTTGATGAGATCTATCAGCGCGGAATTGAAAATGAAATTGAAGGGATAAAAATGGTGTCCGGGGAAGAGCTCAGGCAGATAGAGCCCTATGCAGCGGGAGTCCGGGCTATCCATGTCCCGTGTGCTGGAATTGTAGACTTCCCGGGAGTCTGTCGGAAACTTTCCGAAAAGCTGACCCTGGCAGGCCATACCGTGCGCTTTTCAAGTGAGGTCATGGCGGTGATTCAGACGAACGGCCTGCTCACCGTGAAACTTAAATCAGATTCAGTCAGAACCCGGTTTTTTATCAACTGTGCAGGACTGCACAGTGACCGGGTAGCGAAAAGGTCAGGAGTGAACTCCCCTGTTAAAATTGTACCCTTTCGGGGCGAATACTTTGAGCTTACTCCGGAAGCTGCCCGCAAGGTGAACGGTTTGATCTATCCCCTCCCCAACCCTGATTTCCCCTTCCTGGGTGTCCATTTTACCCGGATGGCTCTTGGCGGAGTGGAGTGCGGGCCCAATGCTGTCTTTTCGTTCAAAAGAGAGGGTTACAAAAAAACCTCCTTCGACGTAGCAGACACGATAGAAACGGTTGATTTTCCCGGTTTCTGGACCCTCTCCAGGAAACATTGGAAAACGGGGCTGGATGAGATGTACCGATCTTTTTATAAAACCGGATTTTTAAGAAAGCTTCAGAAACTGATCCCCTCTGTGAGTAAGGAGGATCTGATCGGCTCCCCTTCGGGCGTAAGGGCAATGGCACTTGGTGCAGATGGGGAAATTTTGGATGATTTCTATTTTGAGACTACGGAGAATGAAATTCATGTACTGAATGCCCCCAGCCCTGCAGCCACAGCCGGGCTGGCGATTGGGGATGAGATTGTAAAGCGGGCAGAAAAAACGTTTGCTCTATAAGTAGTAGCAGGGAGCGATCAGGGCCGGTTTGCACCCACGGAAGCCTGTCCTGACCAGAGAAGGATATCGCGGAAGTGGATTCAGGTTGCATGCCATTAGAAAAAGTTGCCGGCTTCGGGTTGAAAGGAAACATATTTCGGGTTACACTACCAGCGTGACCTCCAAATGAATGAATCCAGGATATTGTGTCTGCTATACATACCGATACACTGACCCGAAGACTTTACGCCACAGACGCCTCCATGTATGAAGAGATTCCGGAAGGCGTTTCTTTCCCGCGAAATCTCCACGATATCCAGAGCCTGGTAAAACGGTCCATCGAAGAAGGGTTTTCCATTACCGCACGGAGCGCCGGCACCAGTCTGGCAGGCCAGGCAACAGGATCAGGGGTGATTATGGACGGCTCGCGCTATATGACAACCATTCTGGAGATGGATGCAGAAAACAGAACGGCTACGGTGCAGCCGGGTGTGATCAGGGATACACTGAATCTGGAAGCCTCCCGGTTCAACCTGCAGTTTGGCCCCGATACGGCAACAACCAATCGTTGTATGTTGGGAGGCATGATCGGGAATAATTCCTGCGGATCTTTCTCTATTAAATATCAGACGACGAGGGAGCATCTGCTTGAAGTGGAGGCGGTGTTGAGCGACGGCTCCACCGCCCGGTTTAAGGCACTTCAACCAGAGGAACTGGAGAAGAAGTGCAAATTGCAAAATCTGGAAGGCCAGATCTACCGGCAGATGCTGGATCTGCTCAAAAAGAATAAGGAAACCATCCTCCGGAATTTCCCCCACCCTGAAATAACCCGGCGGAATACAGGGTATGCGATTGACCGGCTCTGTGAAATGGACCCCATCACACCCGGAGGGCGTCCGTTCAATCTTGCGGAGCTGTTGTGCGGAAGCGAAGGGACTCTGGCGATCACCGCCTCTGCAAAGGTAAACCTGGTACCTCTGCCAAAGAATAAAATCCTTCTGATTCCTCAGTTTACCAATTTACATGAGGCGATGCTTGCAACCGTAGAAGCTGTCCGGTACGGCCCTTCGGCTGTAGAGCTTGTGGACGATATTATCCTGGATGCGACCAAAGGAAATATCGAACAGAAGCGAAATCGTTTTTTTCTTGCCGGTGAGCCAAGATGCATTCTGATCATAGAGTTCGAGGGGGAATCCGCAGAGGAGATTCACTCGAAAGCAGAACAGTTGTCTGAAAAACTCATGGAGATGGGCCTGGGGTATGAACAGAAGGTCGTCTCGGATAGAGAGAAGATGGCGCAGGTCTGGAATTTGAGAAAGGCAGGACTGGGATTGCTGATGGGGCTCGGTAGTGAGAATCGGTCCCCCACTTTTGTGGAGGACACAGCGGTACGGGTTCAGGACCTGCCCGATTTTGTGAAGGATTTCAAAAAGATTCTGGCCAGGTATGAAACCAGATGTGTTTTTTATGCACACGCATCTGTGGGAGAGCTCCATTTGCGCCCTATTGTGGATACCAAAAGTGAAGAAGGCGTTCGGATCATGAAAGAGATGGCCATGGATGTAGCCTTGTTGGTGAGAGAATACCGGGGATCTCTTTCGGGCGAGCATGGGGATGGCCGTGCCCGCGCACCATTCATCGAGACCGTCCTGGGGAGTGAAGTGATGCCTCTGCTTCGTCAGGTGAAAGAGATCTGGGATCCGGACTACCGGCTCAATCCCGGTAAAATTCTAGATCCTGCCCCGATGGACAGTGATCTGAGGTACTCTCCCGACTACCGCCAACTAGAGGTCAAAACGGAGTTTAACTGGAGAAAAGAGGGGGGATTTCCCGCCGCTATTGAGCAGTGCAACGGTGCAGGAGTGTGCCGTAAACTGGCAACTGCCGGAGGAACAATGTGCCCCTCCTACCACGCAACACGCGAAGAGAAGGACTCCACACGTGGCCGTGCAAATCTTTTCCGTCAGCTGTTCGCCGGAGAAGAAGCAGACGCTTTCCGGTCGGAGGATCTGAAAGAGGCACTGGAGCTCTGCCTTAGCTGCAAGGCGTGTAAAAGCGAATGCCCTGCCAATGTGGATATGGCGAAGATGAAGGCGGAATTTACCCATGGCTGGCATAAAGAGCATGGATCTACGGTAGCGGACTACTTCTTTGGGCATCCGGAGAAGTTCTACCCGGTTGCTTCTCTGTTTCCCGGCGCGGTGAACTTTATGAGCAGCCGGAAGGGAGTGAAAAGGCTCGTTGAAAGGGCAGCAGGTATCGACAGTCGGAGAGAGTTGCCTCAATTTGCCCCGCAGACGTTTGAGAGGTGGTACAAAGTGCATGGGAGCGAATGGCAGGTACAGGCCAGCCGGCAAGTGGTCCTGCTGGTGGATATCTTTACCAATTACCATGAACCGGAAATTGCTATCGCAGCCTTAAAGGTACTCACTCACCTGGGTTATCAGGTGGTCATGCCGGGTGTCTGGCCCACGGGACGCCCCCAGATTTCTAAAGGGTTTCTGGAGGAGGCAAAATCAATCGCGGAAAAGAATATCCGGAGGTTTGGAGCCTTTGCAGAGATGGATATTCCCATTGTTGGCCTGGAGCCGAGCGAGATCCTTACACTTCGAGATGAATATATGGACCTGTGCGATGATGAGAGTGTTCAATTGGCAGAAAAAATAGCGGCGAAATCTTTTCTTTTTGAGGAGTTTCTCTATACTGAACTCGCCGCTGGCAACATCCAAAAGATTGGCAACCATAGAAAAATCTATATTCACGATCATTGCCACACAAAAGCCCTGGTCGGCAGCTATTCTGCAGTGGAAATGTTTAAACAGTTTGGTTTCGAACCGGTTGAGCTGAAAACGGGCTGCTGCGGCATGGCCGGTAGTTTTGGCTACCAGAAGGATAAATATGAGGTCTCTATGAAAGTGGGTGAACAGACTCTCTTTCCGATGCTTCGGAATTTACCGCAGGATGCGGTTGTCTGTGCTCCGGGCTTTTCATGCAGACATCAGATTTCAGACGGAACGGATCGAAAGGCCAACCACCCTGCGGTTATTCTTGCCGGCGCGCTCTAAGGCGGGGGGAGCAGATTTTGAACGTGTCGTGTAGCCTGCGTACCTCACAGAATTGACCTCGTGTGCTACGTTTTTTGTGACCGGCTTGTCAGAAGAGTGGGTGCGCCCGGCGTGAAGTGCCTCCGGCCGATGGTGATCTTTGTCAGTCAGAAGCCGTATCTGTCGTCGGCTCATTCCAACGTAACTCTCATCTCCGGATGATGGCAGGGTCATTGGAGATTTTGCGACAGCTGGATGTACTCTCTCGTCATCTGAGTTGACGAATGGTCCTCATCAAAGTTCTGCAAAAAGATATCAAGAGCCCGGTTCAGATGTTCCAGGGCCAAAGGTTCCTTTTTTTGCATTAAATATAATTTACCCAGCTCCCTGTGATACTCCCCGACTCTGTAATGTGATTCAGGATAGTGCTGCTGGAAAAGTTTCCCTGCTTTCGTGAAAAAACTCTCCGCCTCTAAAAAGTTACCCATTTCGCGATGCACCATGGCAAGCCTGTTAAGATCAAGGGCGATCTCGGCATGCTCTTCGCCATAAATTGTGGTATCAATGTCCACCACCCGTTCAAAATAGACCAAGGCATCAGAGTATCTCTCCATCGTGTAGAGCAGGGCTCCCATGTTGTAATACCCGATGCCGAGATTCGCACTGTATTCAGGTAAGATAAGCTCCTTGATTCGAATGGATTCAGCATGGAGCTCCTCTGCCTTTTCCAGATCTCCAAGATCTTGAACAGCCAATGCATAGTTATTGAGAGCCTGACTGTAGCTGTAGCTCTGTTTGCCAAAAATAATCTCATGAATTTCTAACTGTTTCTCCGTGTGATGAAGTGCTTTTTCTATCTCGCCCAGGGTTCTGTAGTTGATGGCCAGCCCTCCATGTATATTCGCTGCATACGAACTTATTCCTCCGTAAATCTGTTCCATTAGCGAAAGTGCCCGGAGCATATATGTTTCTGCCTCCCGGTGCCGGCCCATGGTTCTGTAGAGAGTTCCCAGTTTGCTGACATTTGAGGCTACATTGTAATGGAGGCTGTCATAGACTGATTCATAAAATCTGGTAGAATGCCTGAGCATCTCTTCAGCCTCTTCGAAATTCTGAAGACGGATATTCAGATCGGCTAGGTTACTGAGTGTATTGTATCGGGGTACAGTCTCAGCATACCCCCCCGCAAGATAGTGCTTTTCTGCTTTCTCGAGCATCATTTTAGCTTTTTCGAATTCTCCACGTTTACCTAGGATAAATCCGTATATACCATATCTGTTAGCCAGGTCCAGATCGGTTGCATTCTCCGCCCGTTGGGTGACCTGCAGGGCCTCTTCGATATAAATTTGAGCCTGCTCGAGGCTGTCTGCCTTTTCCATCAGACTTGCAAGAGATGCGAGGGCCGAAGAGTATTCGATACTGTTTTTTCCGAATGTTTCAATGGTCTGATCCAGTGAAAGCATATACGCCTGATATGAATTTTCGTAATCCTCGATATTAAGAAGAGTAAAGCCAATGGCAGACGCGAGCTCAGTGTATACTTCAGGGTTCTGTTCAATATTCTCCCTGACCTGTTCAAGACCCAGGACCATCGCCTCACTCACAGTGAGGTCTACTCCGGCAAACACAGATGCTCTGGGGTTGTTTACCGAAAAGATATCGATCATCAGGTTTTTGATCTGACTCACCTTCTCAGCCTCCGCTTTTGCCAGGTCGTGTTCATACCTCAGCTGCTTCAGATGATAGAACGTGGCTCCCGTCATTACAACCGAAAGAAGCAGGGTGACTCCGATCCGGAGTGAATTTCGCTGAATAAATTTTTTCGCCCGGTACTGAATGGTGCCTTTGCGAGCAGCTACAGGGCGTTTCATCATGTAATTTTTGATGTCTTCCTGCAGGTGAATGACCGAACTGTATCTGTCCGCCGGATTTTTTCGGATCGCTTTTAAAACAATGGCCTCCAGATCTCTGGAGACCGGGCCGATTGCACTTTTCTGAATCTGTGAGGGGCGTACCGCCTCTTCGTGCAAGATAGCATGGCGAACCTGCTCCAGCGAGTTTGTCTTAAGGTCAAACGCTTTCTCATCAGTAATTAAAGAGTAGAGCAGCAGGCCAAGTCCGTAAATATCGGTTCTGACCGTGGATTCATTTGTCAGAAACTGTTCGGGAGCGGAGTAATTCAGACTGCCCAGAAAGTGGCCCTCACGGGTTATATCGGGATTTTGCAGCTCCTTCTCGGGCGTGAGAAGCTTGCCGATTCCAAAATCTGTTACTTTCACCTCTCCTTCCGTGGTAACGAGGATGTTATCCGGCTTCAGATCCCTGTGCACCACCAGACGGGAGTGAGCATGCTCAACAGCTTTACAGATCTGGAGAAAGAGTTCGATGCGGGCGTTTAGTTTCAGCTCGTTCTTCCGGCAGTAATCCTGAATGGGGGACCCTTTTACAAATTCCATGATCAGGTAAGGAGTGTTATCCTCTGTAATACCCCCGTCGAGAAGCCTGGTGATATTGGGATGCTCCAGCCTGGAGAGGATGACCTTTTCCTGATTAAACCGTTCTCGTAAATAGAGGGAGTAGAATCCGCTCCGAAGAAATTTAACTGCTACTTTCTGTTCGAACTGGCCGTCTTCCCTCTCGGCCAGGTAGACAGCACCCATTCCTCCTTCACCCAGCAGCTCTTTAATGACCCACGGGCCAATTCGTTGCCCGATGATATGATCCAGGCTGTCAAGACCGAGCTGTGACAATACCTCCTGATTAAAGAGGTCTGGACGGATGGTACCCGACTCCAGAAAGGACTCTTTTTCAGCTTTTTCGATATAGGTGAGATATTCCAGGGTTTCCCGGAGCAGCTCCGTGTCAGAACCGCACCTCTCCCTGATAAATGGAATCCTCTGGCCCGATTCCAAATCAAGTGCCTGGTTGATCAGGGTATCTATCTGAACCCAGTATTGAGACATGTGGACTCCGTTAGATTATCAATAAGAGCCTGTTTAAGGGGAAGACGCATCGCCCAATCAACTGCTGAATGCGCTGCTTAATACCGCGATACTCTCCTCTACTGCTTCTGCGTTGTCTGCATGGCCTTCAAACTCTATCGAAATGTAACCTTTGTAACCAGCATCTCCCAGAATCCGGGCAATTCTGGGGTAGTCCAGATCGAGAGTATAGTAGCGGCCGCCTCCATAATAGGTCTTGGCTTGTACAAATACCGTATAGGGAGCCAGCATTTCTATCTGGTCGTAAGGGTCTTCCAGAAAATTACCGGTATCCAGCAGGACCCGTAACCAGGGGGAGTCCACGGCATGCATCAGCCTGAGAAGGCCCTCAGCGGTTCGGGTAAGCCCCCAGTGATTTTCAAGCCCCAGCATCACGCCGTGCTCTTCAGCAACCGGCACGATCTGTTCCAGTGCATCGACACACCACTGAAATGCATCTTCCTCTGTATACCCTTCGATAGGCGGCTCTTCACCGCGAAGGTCCATTAATTCCGAGAACGATCCGGTTGTTCCCCAGCGCCCTGTACTGATCCGGATACAGGGAATTCCCATGTCATGAGCCAGCCGTATAAATCGTTTTGTGTCTTCAATACTTTCTTGCCGCGCTTCCGTGTCGGGATTGAGGAAACGCTGGTGGGTAGAGAGGCAATTGAGATGCACTCCATGAATGAGTGCGTGCTTTTTCAAGGCTTTTATGTAATCCGGATCTTCGCTCTCCATCTGCCGGTGCAGGACATCGACCCCTCCTACCCCCAACCGGGAAGCTTCTTCAATCACGTGCTGTATGGGTACAAGTTCTGGATAGAAGTGCCAATAGGAATAGGTTGAGATTCCCAGCCTGACTCTGGAAGCGGAGATATCATCCCGACTTGAGGGCCTGCTGGAGAGTGAAGTAACCGGGATCAGGGTGCCGGCCACAGCAGCCGCAGATATTTTTTTCAGGAAAGATCGGCGCTCATTGATTGGATTTGTTTCCATAACAGAAATCGGAATTTTGGTTACTATAACTATGTCAATGCACGAAGCGTGCCAAAGAGTATGATAACATCAATGCCTATAATATCAAATGCCTGTCAAAAAAACAGATTTTTAAATTTGGGGCTTCTGAAGAGGCTTGCTTCTATATCCCCTCCTGATACAGGAAATGAGGCACGATACGTCCTATTCGTTTTTTTCAAAAATTTGCACTTTCGGTTGAGCTGATCGAACTCTTCTTTACGCATTGCCAAATGTCGTTTAATTGTCCCCTGCAGTGCCCGGGATCCCCGTCCGCCTTGCCACGGGCTAACCATGAAAAATATTTGATACTTGCTGATGAAACACGATCTATCTACAAATAAAACCCTTCTGATACTCATGATGTGCCTTTTGTTTGCCTATGGGTGCTCCTCCTCCGCAACAGGCCCTGATAATCAGGGCGTGATCGATGAGAGCGGAGTGAAGGCAGAACTGGGAGATCAAACAGTCCTTATTCCCGGGCACGTCATTGAAAGCGGACTGCGAAATGCGGATGAGGAGAAACACACATATACCTTTGATGCGGATGTGCTGTCCGGAGCAGGCCTTGAGCTGGAGAGAAATGGAATACTGCTGCTGGAAAAGAAAGCTTTAAGAAGAATTACGTCGGTCTCGGAGAGTGACGGCCAGATTACGGTAACCACTAGCGATGATGTAACTCTGGAGGAAGCTTTTAAAGAGCTGGATCTGAAGGTGGCTGAACCGCTTCGCTTCACACCGGCTGTGGTAGAAAAAGCGGTGATGGAGTTTCAGGGCAAACAATTTACACCCAACCATGCGGAGGATGGCACTGCCAGCTGGGAGTATCAGGTGGGCGCTTACAAGGTCAGCGGCTCTGTGCAGGCCCAGGGCTCCCGTGCCGTGGTTAAACTTGTCATGCATAAAGAGATGAATCCCGGAGGCGTGGCCTTTTCTACAGAAGCGGTGATACAAGAGATGAGCGGGGATCTGAATGTGCAGATCAGGGATCACAAGACGCAGAGCTTCAGCTTCTCCAATCCGGGTATGGAGGGTAAAGTTGAGATGAGTTTAGCCGCAGCCGGAGGAGGCGAAGATCCGGAGTTCGGATTTGGCCCGCTGACCATGTTCCAGTTTGTGTTTGCAGTGGGCCCCGTCCCTGTAAGGATTGTAGCAAAAGTGCAGACAGTCGCCAGATTAACGGTACATTCAAAAGCGTCAGCAACGGCCAAATCAACGATCAGTTACAGTGGAACAGCCGGCGTCTCTTTTGATGGCACGAAATACAGTACGGTTGTGGGCGGGGGCCTGGAGCTGCCACTTTTTGGGGCAAGCGAAGGAGATTCAGCCCCTAGTGGATTCGATGCATACAATGTGGATACTCAGTATGGTTTTACCGCGCCGGTAATAGAGGTGCAGCTATTCGGAAATATCATTGTTCCTTTCATCAGGCCTGAGTTCTATATCGGGTCCTCCTTTCGCTGGGCACCGATCTGTAAGAATGTGCATGTCAGGTATGGGGTAACCGGCGGGGTTGATTTGAGGTTTCTGGGCCGTAGCCTTGCCAGCCGGGACGTGATGAGTATCGTGGATGAGGTGCGTAAGGACGGGTTTTCCAACGTGGAGGGTTGTCGTGAGCATTACGACAATGCGAAGATGATTCCGGAAGCGGGACGCTACCCCGGAGAGATCACGTTTGGAGGAATGTAATACAGCAGGTTCCTCAATTTCTCATTCGGCTCTGTTCGATCAGTTCCCTGGCACTGCGCAGGGCCGAATCGGTGATCTGTTCACCGCTCATCAGGCTGGCTACCTCCTGAATGTGCTCTTCACTTGTCAGGGGCAGGATTCGGGTGGTTGTTCGGGCGTCCTTCTCATTTTTCTCAACTCTGTAGTGCTTGTGGGCCTGACTTGCGATTTGTGGTTGATGAGTAATGGCGATGATCTGGCAGTGTTCCGAGAGGGTTCTCATCACTCTTCCTACCTTTTCTGAAATGCTGCCACTGATTCCTGTATCGATCTCATCAAAGATCATAACCGGCAGGTGGTGCTCTTTGGCGAGTATAGACTTCAGGGAGAGCATGACCCGGCTGATCTCTCCCCCTGACGCAATCCGGGCCAGGGGCTTCGGTTCTTCCCCCTTGTTGGTGGAGATGTAGAACCGCACCTCATTGCACCCATCCGCTGTGCAACCTATTTTTTTGCCGTCAAGCTCAAACCAGCCGTCAGAATTTTCTATCCAGGAAATTCTGGCCTCAAATTTTCCATGAAGGATACCCAGCTCACGAAGGGACCTTGCAATCTCCCCGGAGAGCTTCACCCCGACCCGCTCCCGTTCCCGGAAGAGTGCCACCGCACACTGCTTTACCTTTTCCGCCTGATTTTCAATTTCCTTATTCAGATGGCTGGTTTCGGCATCCAGATTTTCAGCTTGGCTGAGCTCATTTTTTATCTCTTTGTAGTAGGCCAGAATCTCCCCGATGTTTTTCATATACTTTTTTTGTATCCGGTTGAGTTCTGATTGCCGTTTTCTTAACTCCTCGAGCCGCTGTGGATTGAATTCGATCCTGCTTCGGTACCGTTCGGCAAACTGAATGGTCTCCTGCAGGCTGATCCTTGCGGTGGTCACCTCCTGCAAGTAGGTCTCAAAATCGGGTTCGATTCGGGCCAGATCTTCCAGATTCAATTTTATATCGTTCAACATCTCGATCAGCCCCGTTTCTGCCCTTTCATCAATCGTGGCAATAGCGGAAGCTTTTTGATCCAGCTCTTCCGCATTGTCAAGAAGATTCATTTCTGCAATCAACGCTTCTTCTTCCTCTATATCGAGCTGGGCATCTTCAATCTCTTTCACCTGAAACTGGTAGAGTTCGGTTTTTTCCCGAAGTTCCGCTTCTCGTTTTTTCAGGTTGCGCAGCTCCTTCTGAAGAGCTAACATTTTTTGGTACTCTTTCGAATAGGCTTTCAGCGCTGGTTGAACCGATTCAAACTGATCGATCACTCCGAGATGGTTCTCTTCATCCAGGAGCTGCTGATGATCGTGCTGCCCGTGCAGGTCCACAAGATGATTTCCAGCCTCCTTCAAAACGGAAATGTTGACCGGGGTATCATTGATAAATGCACGGCTTCCAGATTGACGTATCTCCCTGCGAAGGATCAGTTCATCCCGGTACTCCACGGCATGCTCTTCCAGGAACGGTTTCAGCCACTCTCCCGGCCCTGCTGCAATCACTGCCTCGGCGATCGCCTTGTCTGCGCCATGACGGATCATGTCGGTATCCGCCCTCTCTCCCAAAATCATGTTGAGGGCTCCTATGATGATCGACTTACCTGCTCCAGTCTGTCCGGTCAAGACATTCAAGCCAGCCTCAAAGTGAACTTCAAGTTCATCAATGAGAGCAAAATTTTTTATAAATAATGATTTTATCATCTGACTTTCTTGATATAAGAGATTGTTCGTTTTAAATAAGAGGAGAGGTTCTATGCACTGTACTCACCTTTAAAGTAAACATCCTTCACTACTTTTAAAACAGACATAACAAAGATAAGGTGGAATGAGAAAACTTTCGCCAACAGTGCGAACAGAACGCCGGTGCAGAGAATTGACCGGCCTGATGCCGGAGGGTGGGATCGTCCCGGTTGAAATAGGAATAGATGCTCTTTTCTAATTTCCGTAATTTAATGGTTCATATTCAATGCCTGCAAACGATTCAAGATGCTGCAGGGAATCAGAAAGGTGAGATCATGACAAGAAAAAATACCGGCAATGTGATAAATAAAAAAGAGTTCCAATTCAGGGACCGGCTGATCAAGGGAATTGAAGCAGAAGGCCGCTTCAAAGTCAGTGTTGTGAAAACAACAGAAGTTGTACGGACAGCCCAATTGAATCACAATCTCTCTCTTCTCAACACCCTGTTACTGGGAAGGACTCTCACGGTATCCATGCTGCTTGCCTCGGAGCTGAAAGGAGAGGAGCGTATCCGGGTTACGCTGGAAGGCAGCGGCCCTGTGGGTATGATTGTGGCCGAAGCGAACCGGGCGGGTGAGGTGCGAGGCTATGTGAACAACCCGGGTGCAGAGCTGGACTATTCAGACGACGATGTGAAGATCGGGAATGGGATCGGAATCGGCCTTCTTACGGTTTCCAAAACCTTATATAATGAGGCAGAGCCTCAGGTCAGCTCTATTGAAATTGTAAAGGGAGATATACAGTCTGACATCGCCCACTATATGGTACAATCGGAACAGGTGCTTTCGGCTATCAAACTGGATGTCAGTCTGAATGAGGATGGTACAGTGAAACAGGCTGGCGGCCTGCTTATCCAGCGGTTGCCGGGTGCTGATCCTGAAATGATGGAAACTCTGGAAGAGACGCTGGCAGAACTTCCTCCTGTAAGTGAACTGCTTTCCGGCGATGAATATATAGATGAGATTATGGTGAAGGCTTCGGCTCCCTTCCGGGTTAAAGAGCTGGACCGGTTGCCGGTTCACTTTTTTTGCAGATGCAGCACAGATAACTTTAAAAATGCCCTCGCCCTGCTGAGCTACGAGGACCTGAAAGGGATGCAAGATGAAGATCAGGAGATGGTGTGCCACTTCTGCAGTAAAAAGCACAAGATCTCAAAGGATGAGATGTTACAGATCGCAGAAACTGTGCGGGCCCGTCTGAATTAGCCGGCCGCGGTTTGCGGCCGGGAAGCCATCGGCCAGGTTGATGCGGACTGGCCAGGAATAGCTGTCCGGGCCCGGCCCGGCTTGCCGCAACCCGTTAGATTGCAAATGATGAGCCACACCCGCACGCCTCTGTCGCATTGGGGTTGTCGAAAGTGAACCCGCGTGCATCCAGTCCGAGTGGATAGTCTACAACTATTCCATTCAGATAGATAAGGTGGTTCTCATCGATCACAATCTCAATCCCCTGGCTTTCAATGATGCGATCTGCATCCGTTTTGTGATCGAAACCCAGTTTATAACTCAGTCCCGAGCAGCCGCCGCCTTCAACGGCAACCCGCAGATAGAGCTGATCATCCAGATTTTCCTGAGATTTTATTTTTTTGATCTGGCGGGCTGCATTTTCCGTCAGAATTACAGGGTCGGCCGAAGGGTCAGCCGGTATGACGGGCCCGGAAGGCCCGGATTCTACTTCAGGTTCATCCACATCATCCAGAAGGGATGCAATGACATCGTCAAGGTTTTCGTCTGATATTGCCATAACACGTTTACTTATCTTGTTGCGTTAGCAAATGTATAATATTCAATTTTCTTCTTGCGGAACAGGTCCAGTACTCCGGCGCTTACCAGATTGATAAGAATCTGGGATGCACGGTAGGTGGTCACATTTATAAGCTGAGAGTATTTGTTGACGGTAATCTCTCCATATTCGTTCAAATAACGAAACAACATCTGTTCGTTTTCACTGTATTCAAATGTAACACCACTCCTTTGCGTGCGATTTTTCAAAATTTCTGCAAATTCATCACTCGCCAGTACACTTTCATCATTTTCCCGGATAAAGACAAGCCGTTTTTGGCTATTCTTTATAAATACAGGTTTTTTATCTGCTTCCGCTATGCGGACCAGCATCACATCGTTGGAACCTGCGTGAACCATCTCCACATTAATAGGTACAGGAGGAATGCAATACTCATTGACAGCTTTGTAAAGCTCATACTCCTCTTCAAAATAACTGTTGATGCCTGTTATCTGACCATTGTCATCGACGCCGATCAGAAGTGTGCCTCCCCCCGTATTGGCAAATGCCGCAATTTCTCTGGATATCTTTTTCAATGACGGGATGGTTTTCTTGAACTCGAGGTAGGTGCCTTCCCCCGTTTCAATCAGATGGCGGAGATCATCCGGCGTCATTTTTGAAATTTTAATTTCACCGTTGGGAAGCATCATGGCTTTGTAATTTAATGGGTTCAGATGAAATTTAAGTGAAGTGGGGCTCCAGGTGGATACGCTGCACACTGAGGTGTTTGTCTGTTCTAAATCATAATCTCATCTTTTGCGTTTCTTGTCATTAAGGTATGTAACGCACTCTTGGGGTCTATATTTTCAAACAACACCTTGTAAACTGCACTTGTAATAGGCATGTCAACTCTGTTTTGATGAGACCACTGATGAACTGACCGGGTAGTGAAGACCCCTTCTGCGACCATGCTCATGTTGTCGGTGATTTCACGAAGGGTCTTTCCCTTACCGATATGGTAACCCACAAAACGGTTGCGGCTGTGCCGGCTTGTACAGGTAACGATCAGGTCTCCCATGCCTGTCAATCCTGAAAAGGTATCTTGTGAGGCGCCCAAGGTTGCACCCATCCGTTTCATTTCATGGAGTCCGCGTGTGATGAGTGCGGCTTTGGCATTATCTCCCAGTTCCCCGCCATCTACAATGCCGGCAGCGATAGCCATGATATTTTTCAGGGCACCGCCGATCTCAGCTCCCAAAATGTCGTGATTGAAGTAAACTCTGAACATCGGGGTGATAAATGTTTCCTGGATAATTCTGGCTACCCGTTTTGAGTAGGCTGTCGCCACTACAGCTGTTGGTTTTTCCAAGGCAACCTCTTCAGCATGGCTGGGTCCAGTGAGTACACCGATATTATCTTCCAAGATCACTCCTTCCAGCACTTCTGCAAGAATCTGAGAAGGAAGCAGAAGTGTCTCCTGCTCGATACCCTTGGCCACGGAGACCACAACTTCAGAACCAGACAAATACTTTTTTGCCTCGCCCGCAACCTCTCTCATCGCATGTGTAGGAGTCGCGAAGAGCACAATTTCAGAGCCCGGTATGATTTCTGAGAGATTGTTGCCTGCTTTTACAGTTTCAGGGAGCCGGATATCAGAGAGGTATACGGGATTGAAACCTGACGTGTTAATACTCTCTACTACCTTTTCATCTCTTGCGAAAATGGTAACATCCCTGCCCTTTCCTCCCAACAGGGCGGCCAGGGCTGTTCCGAAACTTCCTGCTCCTACGACAGTGATCTTTTTCACGAATTGCTCTCTTTGTTTAAACTCCCGGCTGAAGGCCTGAAGGATGCTATTCTGTTCTCGTTCCCATCTCTCAGCCTCTTTATATTTCCTTTATGCTTGATAATGATGGCAAGGGCCAATATGCTGCTGAACAGGATAATGCTGCCATCGATATCTTTATTGAATCCGTAGCGGAGGGTTAGCTGAGAAAAGGGGTAGATCAGGGAGCCGATGATGGAACCCAGGGATACATAACGGGTGGTGATCATGACAATAAGGAATACTGCCAGGGAGATGCTGATGGAGATTGGCTCAATACCGTAAAGCATTCCTGTGGCTGTTGCCGCGCCTTTCCCTCCGCTAAATCCTGCGTAAATTGGGTACATATGCCCGATCACAGCTGCAACACCACAGAAAATGACGACCATCGACTCCACTTCCCAGCCGCTGTAGAGAGAAACGGGGCCCTCTGCTATTCTCCACGCGAGTCCGGCTATCACAGTTGTGCAGAAAAGTCCTTTTCCAAAGTCGAACAGCAGTACAGCAGTACCGGCTTTCCATCCAAGTATGCGAAAGGTGTTCGTTGCACCTGCATTTCCGCTGCCGTGTTCACGGATATCTATATCATAGAATATTCTTCCCGTCCAGAGCGAACTTGGAATAGAACCGATTAAATAACTTAATGCAATTACTGCAGCCAGAGAGATCATTGGAGCTGTTCCGTTGATGATTTAATTTCTCAAAAATAACAAATGGAACCAAAAGGATCGATAAAATAGTTGAGTGCTCAGAGGTGTCGTTCTGCATGATAAGAGGAGCGGACAAGCGGGCCGCTTTCCACATGTTCCAGGCCCAGGGCTTCTCCGATCTGCTTGTATTCAGCAAATTGATCAGGATGAATCCACTCCACTACCGGGTGATGCATTTTGGTCGGCTGCATATACTGCCCGATGGTCAGAACATCTACTTGATGATCTACACAATCCTGCATCAGCTGAATCACCTCCTCGCGTGTCTCGCCGAGTCCAACCATAATACCGGTTTTTGTGCGCAGGCCCTGCTGCTTGCAGCGTTTTAGCAACTCCAGAGATCTTTCATATTTTGCCTGTGGCCGAACGGTTCTGTAGAGTCGGGGAACGGTTTCCAGGTTGTGGCTCAGCACATCCGGGGGCGTATCGATCACGATCTGAAGTGCATCCCAAACCCCTCTGAAATCAGGGATCAGCGATTCAATTGTCACTCCGCTGATGGTTTTTCGCAACTCTTTGTGGCATTCGGCAAAAATTGGAGCACCGCCATCTTTTCTTTCATCACGGTTGACCGAGGTCAACACCACGTGTTTTAGTTGCATTTTTGCGGCTGCATCTGCCACCCTTTTGGGTTCTTCCCAATCCAGACCCTGCATCGGCCGGCCGGTCTTTACCGCACAGAACGAGCAGGAACGGGTGCAGACATCCCCCAGTATCATAAAAGTGGCTGTACCAGCCCCCCAGCACTCACCCATATTGGGGCATCTGGCTTCAGAGCAAACGGTGTTCAGGTTGTGTTTACGGATGGTGTCCGCCACTTCCCTGAACTTTTCTCCCGAAGGTAGCTTCACCCGGAGCCAGTCGGGCCGGCGTCCGCCAGGAGTACTTTTTTCTACGACATTAAGTTCTTTGATCATAACGCTGCCTTTTATATCTGAGCTTTCTGATTATTCTTAAGAAGATACGGAATATGATGGATGGGTTCCTTCCCGATTGATTCCTGGACAGGATCCATGTTGAAGAGATCACATAAATGAAGGGTAAGAGAACTTTTTACTCGATTGAGATCGGGTGCCCGTCCCAATACTTTTTCCATGCTCGTTACCTTTTTTCCGGTTAGTCCGCACGGTACAATGTAATCGAAGTAATTGAGGTCTGTAGAGACGTTTAACGCCAGGCCATGCATGGTAACCCATCTGGAACAGCGGATTCCCATTGCACAGATTTTTTCGTCACCCACCCATACCCCCGTAAGTCCTTTAACCCTGCCTGCCCCAATATTAAAATCGGCACAGGTCCTGATGACGGCTTCTTCCAGAAACCGGAGATATTTATGCATGTCTGTGAAGTGGTTTTCCAGATCGATAATAGGATAGGCAACCAGCTGACCCGGGCCGTGATAGGTAATATCACCGCCCCGGTCGATATGAATGAACTCTGCGTGGATTTTAGCCAGTTCAGCAATTCCCTGAAGCAGATTATTATAATTCCCGCTCTTCCCGAGGGTATAAACATGTGGGTGCTCCACATAAAACAGCATGTCCGGGGGGGCGGGCTGGTTTAAGTCCTCCCCGTTTTTGTTCAATTTTCTATCGATCAACAGGCGCTGAGCCTTCTTTTGAAGATCCCAGACCGGTCTGTACTCCGCTTTTCCAAGATCAACTATTGAGATCTTTCTTTTCATAGGTCCAAAATAAGAAACTTTTACGGAGAGAGTTTAATGAATCACATGATTCCTATTTGCCGGTGTCGGCGGCCTCTCTCTGCACTACAGCTAAACCAACAATCCGGAGAGTTGTTTAGAACTGTATCTGTTGAGTGGCCGGCCGGTAAAGTGATAGATCCACCGGATCAAGTCTCAGGCGGATCTATCTGATGTTAACTGTCTTTCCAAAGCTTCCAGGAACTATTTGCCGTCATTTTCTTTTTGTAAATCTGAACGGGTAACGGCCTTACGGTTATCCAAATAACTTTTTGAAAAAGCCTACAATACCTTTTTTCTCTTTTTCCGGAGTTCCTGTACGCCCGCCTTCAAGTTGATCAAACGTAGGCCGAGGCAATCCTTTGTAGGGTTTTTCTTTGCTACGGCCACGGTCTCTTTGACTTCGCCTGGGAGTGTGCTTCTCCGATTTGTGCCGTTTCTGCCTGGTGGCCGCCGGCTTGGCCGATCTACGGCTGCCTGAGGAGTCTGAGACTTTCTCTTTTACACTTTTCGGGAGAGGGATCTCTTCCGGAGCGTATCCCAGAGAATCGCACAAGCTCTGGATACTACTGCGATCCTGTCGCGATACAAGACTGATAATCCTGGTTGCTTTTCCTTTCCCGACAAGCTCGGCGCGGTCTTTGTACTCAGCGACCTCTTCAGGTACATCGTAATTTATAACCTGAGTAACATTGTCAATATCCAGTTTTACCGCATTCATATCGCCGGCAATCAGGTGATTTACATTCCCCGTTACAAAGCGCTCAAATCGTTCCTTGAACGTGCTGTCATCCAGCTCTCCATGAATACTGACAGCCCGTTTTCCGTTTTTCCTGAAAATTTTATAGAGTCTGTCCGCTGTTTTCCGCGAGGCAGTAAAAATGACAACAGAATCCGTAGGTGTCGATTCCAGATGTGCCATCAGCGTCGATATTTTAGAACGTGGCGGCACATTGATATAATACTGGGTAAGTGAGCTGGTAATTACAGGTTGACTAGAAGGCTTCTCCTCTGCTTTGGGTTGCTTCTCCGGTTGTTTCTTCTTAAGGGTGACAAGGGACGGATTGGTAAGGATCTGAGCTTCCGCATCCCGTATTTTTTTACTGTCCTTCTCCGCTGTCAATATCCTCTGACACTTTCCGATGATCCGGTTAGAGATGGTTTCAACCGGCCCCCACTCTTCAATGAGATCCGCCTGATCCACAACCAGTTGCTGAACCTCCCGGAAGATCACTCTGTTATGTTCCAGAATTTCAGCAAGCCTGCCCGGTGTGGCAACAAGAATGACGGGCCCGGCAGAAATTGTGGCAGATTGTTCGTCCCGGTTTCCTTCACCCGTAATACAGGCACTTTCAATAGAAGCGTGATATCCTACTGCCCAAATCCACTCATCCAGCTCTTTTGCCCTCTTCGGATCAGCTGCCAATAGAATGGCACGCGTGCCCTGTCGGCGTTCGGTTTTTGAGATCTCATTCAGCAGAGAGGACAGATATCCGATTTCTGGCTTATCTGATGTCCGGGTGTTGATTACAAGGTCTTTTTTCTCTTTTACAGCATTAAATATTTTCTTTTGTAACAGGGTGGGACTATCAACTTTCATATCCTGCAGCCCCTTCAGAATATTTGAACTTAGTCGAAATTGATTAAACGACAATGGTTCACCTCACGTAAATTTAATTCAATATTTCAATTCATTCAGAAACCCATATCAGGGAATCCGCCCTCCGGATCCTCTCCCTGTGCCTACCTCTCAATCATATAGTAAAAAAAGAGTCATAACAGGGTTAAACAAACCTGGAGGTGTTATCAGTCGCTCAAAAAACCGGAACTTCTGTTCTGGCAGATAAGTTGCAGGCAAAATACCATTGAAATGCATGAAGCAAAGGTGCGCCTCATGGATAAATCTGAATCAAACTGCCAGAAAAATTAATACATGACTGGTAGCAGGACAGCCTGAAGAATTTACAAAGACTTACGGGACTCTCCTGTTCCGGTTCTATTATTAATATACACTATAAAATAATATGAACAGATGGCATTTATCAAATAGTATAGCTATTAATTATTCGAAGGGCCGTTTGCACTGTATATGCAATGGACTTGTTCAAGCTATTGGGCATGCAATCAGGCTGGCCGATGCGGCCTTCAGGAAGAGAAAAAAGCTTTCACCGCGGCACCATAACGATTTCCGAAATGCAAATGACCCACTTTCAGCCACCTCAAGTACTTTTAAAGGGGATATCGTGTGCAAAAAAACTCTATTTTACGACTCCTGAAGAGTCACCGGAACCTGCCGGGCTGCTTCGGTGTTTCAGTAGGAGGACTCTGCTCATTACTCATAGTCAATGGACGGGTCACCTTAGACATAGCGTGGATACCATAATCCGTGCTGTGTCGTGTACGATTGCCATCTATAACGATCTCAACTAAACTATAAACTATAAAAGAATACTATGCTGATCAGTCTTGCATCCTATTTCAGAAAAATTGAACTCGAAAGTTTTTTCGGATCGTCTTTCGCAGAGGACACCTTGCCGGAGCCTCACTACAACCAAAGGCCGGGTCATCCACTGGTGACGGTTTCGTCAGGAAACAGTTCCGGAGATCTGGAACTTTCCGAGATGAGGTGGGGTGTGGAGGATAGGACTGATAAAGGGGCCGGGAGTGCGGTAGAGCGGATTAAATCGGATGAAGATCCTCTTTCAAGGCCCGGCAGTTCACCTTGTGTTGTGCCTGTAAACGGCTTTTACATGTGGAAAAATGGGGATATAAAGGATCAGCCCTTTTTTGTCAGAATGATGAATCTTCCCTTTATGCCTGTTGCCGCCGTTGCCAGGCAGGGCTCCCTGCAGCTTCTGTTGACCAGTGCCAACACCCTGGTGGCTCCCATGTCTGAAGTGATGCCGCTTGTACTTCCGGCAGATTTGGCTCTAAATTGGATAAAAAAGGAAGCACCGCTGACGGAGTTGGCAGACCGGGCGGATAAAGCTTTCTCTATTACGGATTTTACTGTTTTAAAGGTGAGTAAAAAAGTGAGTGATCCGTCAAATAACAGACCCGATCTGATCCAGCCTCTTCCTAAGTAGGCAGCGAATCTGTTCTGTCCTCTTTTCTTTCACCCTGGTATACCCGGAGGGTATCGTGCGCGAAATGGATCTCTTTCTCCTCTTTGAACCGGTCTAAAATGTCCTCCCAGATCAGCTGATTCAGCCCCCGGGTCTTTCTGGGGTCTGCCAGGTGCCGGACGGTCAGCCGGATGCCGTTACCTTTGGCTTCTGTATAGACGATGGGGGTCAGGTTTCTGTAGTGAATTAAATAAGATCGTTGCGCCCTGCGAAGCTGTTCTTCTGCATCCGCTACGTAATCCTTCGAGTGGCTATTCACAATCTCTTCAATGATGGACTTGGCCTTGCGCCAATCACTCTCGAAGGTGAGGGTGACAGGAACTTCATTCCAGATGAAGTTAAAGTTACTGGTGTAGTTGGCAATCGTTTCACGCAGAATATAATGATTAGGAATATGTATCACCCGTCCGGTACTTTGATCCGCTTCTACCCAATTCCCTATCTCTAGGATGGTAAATTTAAAAAAACGGATATCGATCACATCTCCATGGTGCTCAACAATTTGGATGCGGTCTCCTAATTCAAACGGCTTTTTGAAAATTATAAACATCCATCCCGCAATGTCAGAAACAGGATCACGAAGGGCAATGGCGAGACCCGCTGTGAGTAATCCAAGGAAAGTAGCCAGGGAGGTCATCCCTGTAAACCAGATTCTGCCGATCAGCAGGAATCCGATAAAACTGCCGATATAAGCCAATCTTTTCCGCCATCTGTAAAGGATGACACTGTCGTTAGTTCGGCGGTAGATAATACGGAGAAGGACATAGCGAAGAATAATCAGAACGACAAGGATAACTATGGTTTCCAGGATTCTGGAAAATTGAAAGAAATCTATCTGAAGCAGGGTTTCTACAGCTGTTTGCGCTTCTTTTTGCAGATTTGTGTCGTTAAATTGCATCTTGTCCAAGTTTATGTAATAGCCCGCGATCAATGACTCCATTCACGTGACTGAAGCATAAGGGTAAATGATCGCTATTTGTTGTGAAATGTTTTCCCTTCACTATTAGCGGCTCTCTCAACAGAGTTCGGTTTAAGGGAGTACATTACGGGCATGGTGAATGGATATGGAGTCGTGATTCTCTTCACATACTAAAACTAATTACTTTGTTAAAAGTATAAATAGTGATATTTTTAAACTCTTTGCAATAATCTGACGGAAATATTTTATGTTATACGGAATTATCATTTCACTGATCACTATCATCTGCTTCCTGTTAATCGTTGTCATTCTGTTGCAGCCGGGGCAGAAAGAGGGACTTTCCGGCGGACTCGCAGCTGGGATGGCAGGAGGGGCTTCCATGGGTGCCCGAAGAACAGCGGATCTGCTTTCTAAAACGACTTCGATTCTGGCTGCTCTGTTTTTGAGTCTGAGTGTTTTGGCCAACTTCGCCATCGACAGGGATGATGCTACTCAAAGTACGATCCAGCAGTCTGGCCTGGGAGGCGAGCCTATAGAGCAGTTCGATTTTTCAGTTCCTTCCGAAACCGAATCTGCTGTCCCGCAACAGGAAGAGTTTGAGATAGAAGAGTAACCTTTGATTTTGAAAGACCTTGCAACTCCGTGGGTCTGATGGCGGATGGATCTCCGAAGCATTCAGAGGTGAGCATCCGTAAGCGGAGGGGCTGTTACGAAAATGAGCTCTGGTTGTATCACGATCAGAGCTTTTTTTATGGGTAGATCCCGTCGTGAGGAGAGTGCGGGAGGAGACTACCCTCTGTTCCGGTATTGGGAAACAATCGGGGAGAGAATGCTCTCCAGGCCATTTGTCTTAATCACGTGCATCGTGGCGAGAAATTGCCCCAGCTCGCCGGATGGAAAGCCCTGTCGGTTCATCCACTCCAGGTAAGAGACGGGCAGTTCGGTAATATATCGGGTTTCAAAACGGCCGTAAGGCATTCTGGCCTGAACAAGTTTAATCAAAAAGTTTCGGTCAACCATACGATAAGCCCTCTTCTGAAAGCAGAGTCTTCAGAAGAGGGGGCTATTTCATTGCATATCGGTTTCGATTCGATCAGTGCGCTCCATATTAAAACCGGAACTCTGCCGCTACGGTTGATTGAGCGGGCATCTCCTCTTTAGGAAGAAGCCATACCTTACATCCCATCTTCAGGCCCTTGATAGAGAGCCAGTTGAGGAGGTCTACATCCCTTCCGTTTGGTGAGCTGCTGAATTGGACCGCATTATGGGCTTCATCGTAGTATCCCCATCTGGCCTCTCCGGTTGAGATAAAAATAGATGAGGTTTTGCCCATTACCGTAGCTTCGATAATCTCCTCCAGGTTATTGGAGAATTTTTCGGCCGACTTCGTTTCAAAATTCTCAAGGGATTTGTACATCTCTTCCAGGAAGTAGGTTCTGACAAACTCCCAGCCCATATCTTTTAGTTGTTTATCTGAAAGGTCATTGGGGTTGGTTTTGATGACGTCGCTCATTAAACGGGGATAGTTGTTAATCTTTTTATAAAGATTAATATTGTCGCTCAGCCCGACTGCGATCAGGGGATCTCCTTCAGATTTTAATCTGTTTGTGATGGAGCGTTCTGCTTCCCGGAAAAACTGCTCCACCACGATCATCTTATCCTCTTCATTGGCATTGTGGCCGAAGTACATCGCTTTCTGTCCGTGGGTTCCCGTATGAAATTGGAGCTGCTTCTCCGGGTCCTCTTCCAGGTAATCCTCCACGGAGGTTGGAATTCCGGCCGGTGTGACATCGGCAACCTCATTTCTTGTGCACCGGAGAAGGCGCAGGTTCTGACGGCTGACAGCCAGAACAAAGAAAGAGCCATCCATACTGATCATGGGCAAGATGGGTGTAATTAAAAAATGGTCAGCTACATAGGCCTGTTCCTGGACAGGATATGGCAATTGGTGAAGATCGAACTTGTCTTTAGAAATATAGAGTACGAGGCCATATTCAACGTGTGCCCAAAAAAGAGGTTTTCTAAGCAGGTCGGAAGCAGGTTGAAGTAGTTTATCTGCCTGACTCTGGGTGCCTCCTTTGCTGATGATCAATTCCGAGGCTTTGCTGATGAGATTTTTTAAGCGGATCGGATCTTGTTTGGTGTCTTCGCCTCTCATGTGTGTAGGCATGGTTATTGTGATGGATAGGTCACTTTCATAATCGATCAGATCGTGTACTGTGCTTTCACTTATCATACGGACTCACCTTTAATTTTTAGTTATATTGTCACTCCTTATTCAAATAAATAGTAAACAACTGGCAAGGTTCCATTCCCTTCCTTATTGCCTGAGTTGGAATGCACCCTATTCGTAAATTGCTAAAATGTTATGAATATAGAATGAGGATTAAATGATAGAATCGGGATTATTGAATAATATAACCCGAAAAAACCAGGGTAGAGGTTGTAACGGTTCTGCTGCAAGAAGAATATGTAAAGTTTTTGACTGAGGGGAAAATTTCTGAAAATAAAAGAGCTTTGCAAAATCCTTTTCAAATAAATACCATAACCTTATAGCTCTTATCGGGATTAATGAATGAACAGGATGCGATTATTTACGTTTATAGTTGTACTGATTCTGTTTCACCAGAGTGCAGCAGCTCAACTCTATTCAACACAATACCGCCTGCCCGGCCAGGAGTGGATGGAGCTGAATACCGAGCGCTTCCGGTTAATTTATCCGAAGCGTTATCATCAGGAAGCGGTTCGTTCCCTGACGATACTGGAGCATGAATATGAAGATATTCGCGATCGGGTGGGGGGCGGCCTCAGCAGATTTCCGATCATCATCAATCCCGAAAATGACCGGTCAAACGGTTTTGTGGCGCCTCTCAACTTCCGTTCGGAGATTGAACTGTCGCCCATCGTCGGAAAAACAATGAATCCCGCCTCAGGGGACTGGCTCGAAATGGTGCTCCCCCACGAGCTGGTACACGCCTTGCATTTTAGTGTAAATCCATCATCCGTTACACGAGTGGCTGGCCTTTTGTCCCCTGACGTGCGACGATCGGTACATTCGGCTGCACCTATGGGTGTGTTTGAGGGGATGGCAGTGTATTATGAGAGTCATCACCGCATCCCGGGGGCCGGAAGGGGGAATTACCCCTACTTCACCAATCGGTTTGAATCTGTGTTGCACACCCCGGAAGAGTGGTCCATGGGGCAGCTTCTGATTCCATCGGAGTACACACTCCCGTTTGACCGGCACTATATCGGTGGTTACAAATTCTCGAACTGGTTACTTGATGCCTACGGAGCTGACGCGGTGAAAAATGCTATTCGTTATCATTACAAATATCCGTTTTTGGGGTATGGGACCGCACTTCGTGCTACTACAGGAAAATGGCCGCGAGGACTCTATCGGGAGTTCAGCAAGGCAGAACAGGCCCGGTATGCAGAGAAGACGGGCCCGGCGCCCGGCGGCAGTCAGACAGCATTAACACGGTCCGGTGACCTGTCTGCCGGCTCCATACAGCTCGCAATATCCGGTTCCTGCCGGAG
>CALKWT010000009.1 GCA_938003885.1 uncultured Balneolaceae bacterium
GGGGCCGCCACCGCTCCTCTCTCCTTGGCAAAAACCGTCTGGTACCGGTGCTTATCCTCTTCTGTCGGCTCCCGCTCAATATAGGGCGGCATCGGCATGTCCCCGATCACGTCGAGCCTGCTATAGAGCTCCTCGTTGGGTCCGTCAAACAGAAACCGGATGGTTCTGCCACGGGAGGTGGTGTTGTCTACGACTTCAGCCATCAGATCCTCGCCAAAGTAGAGCTTGTTTCCGATTCTGATTTTTCTGGCCGGCTCAACCAGTACATCCCAGAGCATGTTTTCAGGCTGCAGCTCTCTCAGCAAAAAGACTTCGATATCGGCGTCTGTTTTCTCTTTTTTTCCTTTTAATTTTGCAGGAAATACTTTTGTATTATTGTAAACAACTACATCACCTTTGTTCAGATATTTGTGAATGTCAGAGAATTTTTCATGTTTGATGGACCGATCCTCCCTGTTTAACACCATCAGCTTGGCCGCATCTCTTGGTTCCACGGGCTGGTCAGGTACATTAAAGTGGTCGATTTCAAATTTGAAATCCGTTAATTTCATCTTCAATAATCTGGGGGTTATGTTAATAGAATAGCTGCGAATAAAGCTCAATAATATAGCTAAATTTTACCTTTTTTACAAATTTAAGTGCAAAAATGCAACACCAATCGAAACGACCCGTTTCTCTGTCCATTCAACGTATTCCACCGGATTTCAGTATTCTTACGATCCTGTTGCAAGCTTCCTTGCAGACTAAATAAATAATCTGAAGGGTAGTTTACTAACACAGAGGAATTCAGTATAATTAAGAGACTGTCCGTTCGTTTACAACAGAAACCTATTGTTATGAAAAGACTAATTCTATCCATTTTCATTGTGATGTTGGCTGTGAATATCTCTGAAGCGCAGCTGCGGCAGGATCTGTATCCTCATACCGATGAATATTCTGTCTCCCTTACACATCAAACCTCCAACAATTCTCTGGTTGGAAATTGGATGAACATGCTCAATATGACCATGAACCACTCCTATTCCCTGAACTTCAGCAATTTTGGCGGGCGGATGCAAAACCTTAACGCATACACAAATCATATGCGATTTGATATCTCCGACAGGCTGGACGCCCAGGTGGATATCTCACTGCTGCATGCACCTTTCGGGAACTCCTATCTTTCCAACAACAACGATTTCGGTGCCAGAATCATCGTAGATCAGGCCAGAATAAATTACCAGCTCTCACCGAATACCCAGATCTCTGTGCAGTTTTCACAGCGGCCCGGCTATTACGGGCAGGGTCCGTTTGGCATGTCGGGTTTCCGGCCTCACTACAACCGGCCCTATCATGGATTCTGATTCTACCTTTGTTTTTTAATCCAGCTGAATGAGTCAAAACGAAAAGTCTTCGCATAAAAAAGATTTTTATCTCAACATCGCCATCGGCTTCCTGTCTGTGGTTCTTTTGGCTCTTGTTTTCGGGTTGGTTATGGGTTTTCTCTATCCCCGTATTGATACCACCAGTGCTGCTACGGATTCCACTCTCGTCTCCTCTGTCATCCAGCTGGAGGTCTTAAATGGTTGCGGTACACCGGGCCTGGCCACCCGCTATACCCAGGAACTCAGAGAGTATGGGTTTGATGTTGTTGAAACTGGAAACTTTGACCATTTTAACGTAACAGAGAGCTTTATTATCTCCCGGAATGGGGTAACCGAAAATGCAAAAAGAGTTGCCCGGGCCATCGGCATATCCCCTGACCGGATCCTGAGAGAGGAATCTCCCGACTTCTATCTGGATGTAACCCTTGTACTGGGAGAAGATTTTGAATCTCTAAAGTTATAAAATTGCCTATGCCAAAAAACATGCAGACCGATTCTTTTGAAACAAATTTCTATACGGACCATCCTGATAAATCAGCAGATTCAGAGGCTCTTCTGAATGCGATTATTGAAGGGCTTTTAGAAAAAAAAGCGCAGGACATTCAGCTGCTGGATGTCCGGGGACTCACCACACTGACAGATTTTTTTGTGGTTTGCCACGGCACATCGGACACCCAGATCCGAGCCATTGCAAACAGTGTTACCGGCAAGGTAAAAGAGGAGATCGGGGAGAATGTCTGGCAACAGGAAGGTATGGATATTAAAAGATGGGTGATCCTGGACTATGTGAATGTGGTTGTCCATATATTCAGCAAGGAGAAGAGAGAATTTTACGGAATTGAACGCATGTGGAATGATGCGAAAATTACCCGGGTGGAAGACTCCTGATGCAGAGATAGCGGCCTGAAAGAGAGAATCCGTCCGGTCTGCCGATTCTGGCAATTTACTTCTAAATAACCGATCCAGTGCTAAGAAAGTATAAATTTCCGGTATGGTTGTTCTTTGCAGCTCTGCTGATCACACTGAGCATTTATTTCTACTTTTACTGGAAAAAGAGCACGCTCTACCTGAGTGAAGCGGTTATTGAATCCAAAATTGAAAACGTCCTGAACAGGGCTGTTGAAGAGTTCGATTCACTCAGTCACGACCTGGAAAGCCGCAGTCTTGAGATCGAACAGTCTGTCGTGCAGGCCCACAACTCCCAGAGCTCACAACTGGCTCTCTATCAACGGCTTCCGGATGATCATTTCTGGGGAATATCCATTTTGAAAAACGGCCAGAAATGGGTCTGGAAAGATTTCAATGTCAGCCCGCCGCTTAGTTTCGGGGAAACCTCTGCCGGTACCACGGTCACCACACGTAACAGTTCGATTCTGCTCCAGCGAATAAGCCATCTTACCCTCGATGAGGATCAGTACATCATTTCAACCGCTTTCCTTCTCTCCAAAACCTCTGATCTGCCTTTTGATAATGAGAACAACAATGGTTTTACAGAACAGTTTACCAAAGGCCGGCAGTTTCCCGTATCGTTTGACTTCTTTGGCTTCTCACCGGATCAGAATCAGACGGAGTACAGATACCTGCAAACAGCTGCAGGCGACTCGATCGGGGTTGTCTATGCTGACCGTTCCGATTCAGTACAGTACAAGGAGGCTCTTTTAAGCCGTCTTACCAAGAACATTTCATTTCTGGAGATGACCTCAAGTGTTCTTGTACTGATCACACTCTTCTTTATCGCTTTTTACAGCCGTAATAAGATCATCTATTGGATCTATCTATTCGCAGTGACTCTGGGCTGGATTCTTATTTTCAGATATTCGCTCTATTCAGCCTGGGTCAGGGAGATCTCTTTCATATCTTACTTTCCATCGAAGGAGATGTCCAGGTATCTTGTGACCTATGGAATTCATGCTCTTTTTTTGCTTTTCTCTTTTCTGGGAATTCACAACCTGCTTCTCCTGTCGCGTAAGAAATTATTGGAAGAGCAATATTTGCGGACATTTGCTTCCTCCATTCTCTTTTCGGTCATTGCTGCAGTCGTTGTTGTATTTACCATTTCTATTACAAATGATACCCTCTCCAACGGCGGCATCTCCATCATAGAACTGGAACTCGCACCTGGTATCAGTTCATTTATTTTCTTCCTTGAAGCACTCATCTTCCTGGGAAGCGCGGTTGGATTGATTCTAACTACAGGATACTACCTGCAGTTCAGGGAGAGAGAGAAGACGGTGATTATCGTTCTGCTCTCGATCTTCGGATTTATTATAACACTCTACTTCATCAATAGATTTGTTGAATTCCAAATCTTTGAGAAATTTAGTATCGTTTCAGCTTCTATCCTCTTTTTTTCGACGCTTATCATCCTCTACCTGATCGAAAAGTATCCCATGCATTTTATGGAGATGTCAGGATTCAGGCGTTTGATGCTGCTTGTTCTCATCGTCTCCTCCTCTCTCTATGGGCTGGTCTGGAAAAATTACAATGCCGAGCTGAATGACGATCTGCTTCGTCATGCAACGCTCTACATTGATGGTGAAGAGCAGAAACCGCAGCAGATGCTCTCGAACCTACTGACCAACATGGAACAGAGCCTGAGTATTCTGAAATCAGAGGATATTGAGACCCGGAGACAGCCGGTTGCCAATCTGTTCCAGCGCTCCGTACAGAACCATATTCAAAACCTGGAGCCCTATTACTCTTTTAATGTCAGACTTATCGACACCTACAACAACGAGATCACAAGTTACTCCACATCCATCGACTCCCCGGTAATGACCAACTTTTTCAGTACGGCACTAATGCAGGAGAGGTATTTCGGCGAGCGAATCCGCTTTCAGACCAACCGTCCTGTGATCTGGGGGCGGCCGGCAAATTCAGCGGACCACTACGTCTCTTTTGAGCGCGGATGGATTCCTATTTACGATCAGGACAATCCGATTCACATTATCGCCTGGATAGTGGGGGACATTTTCAAGGAGCGGCTGGATTACAACAAACCGGTTCGTGCCATTATGTCCAATGTAGAAGAGAACTGGAAAAAAAGCTTCTATATCAATGAATTTCAGGAGAGTCGCCTTACCAACACCTCCCTGTTCGGACTCTACCGGAATCAGCCTCACTATCTGCGTCTTCCTGCATCCGAAGCTGAAATAGCTACCCGTGATTCCATCAATTTCTATACAAATATTACCCGTGAGCACGCCTATAGAGAACTCCTGATGCGGGCGGGTGAAGGGCGCCTGGTCAAAGCCAGTACCCCGCTGCCGGGCCTCAACCTGCATGTGTTCTCATTTTTCAAAATGCAGATTGTGATGATATTTTTCGGCCTTTTCTGCTCTTCGGTACTCGCTTCCATGGGTTTTTACAGAATGAGCCTGTTTGGTCAGAACAGAAAATTTTCTACTCGTCTCGTAGATGGGCTTGTGCTTTCTACCATCCTGCTTTTGACGGTGCTCATCTTTGCAACCCGTTATACGCTCACAGAGCAGAATCAGCGTAACATTGAAAGGGACCTGCTGAATAACCTGAATGGCATCACAGAGTCGGTGATGAAAAGGTCAGGCTTCCTCTATAACCGTGTCGAGGCCAATGCCCTCTCCGATATCGCATCACCTCTGAATGTGGACCTGATTTTATACAGAAACTCCGATGTGGAAGTCTCATCCACTCCTCAGATTTTCCAGCAACACATTCTCTCTTCCCTGATGCCCTTTATTGTCTATGACAACCTCTTCAACAGGGAGCGCGCAACCATGTTTGTTAATGAGGTGATCAACGATGAGGTGCTTCTGGTAGGGTTTCAGTCCATCTTAAATGCAGACGGAACCCCCGTCGGGGCTGTGGCGATACCCACTTTCTTTGAATCACCGATCTTCGTAGAACAGCTTCTGGAAGCGACCAGCTATCTGTTCGTGCTCTATCTGGTCATGTTCACCCTTTTTATTGCCGGGACCGTGGTCATATCGAGCCGGCTCACGCGCCCGCTGACCAATATTCAGAAAGGTCTCAGGAAAATATCCAGGGGAGACACCCGGACTAAAATTCCCGTGACCAGCAGGGATGAAATCGGCTCTCTGGCGAATGCCTACAATCAGATGGTGGAACGGCTGGTCGAAGCGAGAAAGGAACTTGTGAAGGCAGAGCGGGAATCAGCCTGGAAAGAGATGGCACAGCAGGTAGCTCATGAAATTAAGAATCCGCTCACACCGATGAAACTGAACCTCCAGCACCTTCAGCGGCAACTGGATCAGAACCCTGACGATATCGCAAGGCTCAAACCTATGATTGAAAAAACGGCTGACAACATCATCAGGCAGATTGACTCTTTAAGTAAGATTGCCTCGGACTTCTCAAAATTTGCCAAACCGATCAGTTCATCCAAGCAGGACATCCATCTGGAAGAACTGCTGAAATCAGTCATTCAGCTCTACGAGCATAGTGATGAGCTGGTGATTAACCTGAATCTCAATAATTCGGGAAAAGTCACGATCCATGCTGCGGAAGATGAACTTCAAAGGGTCTTCATCAATGTGATCAAGAATGCCCATGAAGCAGCCATTGACCTTCCTGCCAGGCTGGATATAGAAGCAAAGGTTAACAAACACACCCAGCAGGCCCATATTACGATCAGAGATTATGGAATTGGAATCAGTGAGGTGGATAAAGAGCGTATTTTCCGACCACAGTTCTCGACAAAGTCCAGCGGTACAGGCCTGGGTCTCGCCATCTCCAAAAAAATAACGGAGGCGCACGGGGGGACGATTACCGTTGATTCCGAGCCCGAGAAAGGAGCAATTTTCACGATCTCCCTACCCTGCTCTCAACCTTAGTCACTCTTCGGGTACTACTCAGCACCCATCCCTCCTTCCTGGCAACATTTCTTCTTTTCAGGCCGAAAAGAGAGCTTTTTCATCACTCTTTCATACATTTGAGCGCCAATTTTTTTATATTAACTAATGAGTATAAAATGATAACATCTAAAATAGTAACCACATGAATTTTGATAAATTAGAAGTACCTTCTGAAGGATCTGTTATTAAAAAAAATGATGATGGCAGTCTGAATGTCGGAAACGACCCGATTATTCCATTTATTGAGGGAGATGGCACGGGCGCTGATATCACCCCGGCAATGAAGCATGTAGTAGACAGTGCTGTTGAAAAAGCCTATGGTGGCCAAAAGAAAATCAACTGGTTTGAAGTGTACGCCGGTGAGAAGGCACTAGAGAAATATGGAAACGATGACTGGCTGCCTGAAGATACCCTGAAGGCGTTTGACGAGTACCTGGTAGGGATCAAAGGCCCCCTGACAACCCCGGTAGGCGGAGGAATCCGGTCGCTCAATGTTGCTATTCGACAAAAACTGGATCTCTATGCCTGTGTAAGGCCGGTCAAGTACTATCAGGGAACCCCGAGCCCCGTCAAACAGCCCGAACTCACCGATATGGTAATTTTCCGGGAGAATACCGAAGATATCTATGCAGGAATTGAATATCAGACCGGTACACCCGAAAACAAAAAAATGGTTGAATTTCTGACTGAGGAGATGGGGACCAAAAATATCCGCTTCCCTGAAACGTCTTCCATCGGGATCAAACCGGTCTCCATCGAAGGAACCAAGCGTCTGGTTCGGGCGGCCATCAATTATGCCATCGAGCAGAAGCGTGAAAGCGTGACCCTTGTACACAAAGGGAACATTATGAAGTTCACGGAAGGGAGCTTTAAAAACTGGGGCTATGAAGTTGCCATGGAAGAGTTCGGTGCCAAAGAACTGGATGGCGGCCCCTGGTGCGAACTGCCAAATGGAATCGTTGTCAAGGATGTGATTGCAGATGCCTTCCTTCAGCAGATCCTCACTCGCCCGGCTGAGTATGATGTGATCGCCACCTTGAACCTGAACGGAGATTACATCTCTGACGCCCTGGCTGCCTGTGTTGGCGGGATCGGAATCGCCCCTGGAGCGAATATCAACTACGATACAGGTGTTGCTGTTTTTGAAGCCACACACGGTACCGCACCGAAGTATGCCGGCCAGGACAAGGTGAATCCCGGTTCGCTGATACTTTCAGCTGTCATGATGCTTGAGTATCTCGGATGGAATGAAGCGGCAGATCTGATTGAGAAGGGTCTCGAGACAGCGATCAGTTCCAAGCGGGTAACCTACGACTTTGAGCGCCTGATGGAGGGTGCAACCTTGCTCAAGTGTTCAGAGTTTGGAGAAGAGATTGTAAAGAATATGTAATTCTTCTCTTTTTGATGAATCGTAAAACCCTCCCTGGTTTCCAGGTGAGGGTCTTTATAACACCCTCCGGGTACCCAGATAGTTCCCTGCCCAGTAGTGTTCTCTGAGACTGGAAATCATCACTCCGTTGGAAACAGAAGCATGGAGAAACTCCTCTCCTCCCATCGCAATTCCCACATGGAGAACCCCCCGCTGTGTCCGAAAAAATATCAGGTCCCCGGGCTGAATCTGGTTTCTGCGAACGGATACCCCTTCCTGAAGTTGCCCCCTTGTGCTTCGGGAGATGGCCGTGTTAAAATATTCATCCAGAATTCGCTGTGTAAAAGCAGAACAGTCAATACCGTTGCGAGAGTTGCCGCCAAATTGGTAAGGAGTACCCCTCCAGACATCAAAAGCTGAATAAAGTGTTTCATTTACACTGGAAAGCCTGTTATCTTCCCTGTACTCTGTCCTGTCGGGAATCGGCACCTCCCTTTCAGTAGGCTGAACTCCACGATGAATCCCGCATCCTGCCAGGGATGCCATTATAAAACAGAGGGACAGTAAAATGAATGATTTTAGCCGATTCACCTGGTAAATGTTATTTATAAATCTATAAAACTTTTGTGACATGCAGTTATTGGTAAATATCGATCATGTAGCAACCATTCGCAATGCCCGGGGTGAGGGTTACCCCGATCCTGTGGAAGCAGCCATCGCAAGTGAAAAAGCAGGAGCAGCAGGGATTGTTTTCCATT
>CALKWT010000010.1 GCA_938003885.1 uncultured Balneolaceae bacterium
CTTTGGAGTGTTTCTCTGATCTCCTTTTCTGTTTCTTTTAAATCAGCCATTTTAATGCTTCCTCCACAAATTAATTGTTTATTTACCGACAGTGGGCATCTCGCCTGCTATCTGGTCTTTGTATTGTAACTCATAAAGCGTCCGATAGATTCCGTCATCTTTTTCAATCAGCTGCCGGTGAGTACCGGTCTCTCTGATTTTGCCTTTGTGCATGACGAGAATCTTATCCGCATCCTGGATGGTAGAGAGCCGGTGGGCAATAACAATGGAGGTTCTCCCTTTCATCATTCGTTCACAAGCCCGCGAAACGAGCTCTTCTGTTTCCGAATCGACATTGGAAGTAGCCTCATCCAAAATTAATATTTTGGGGTTATATACCATCGCTCTTACAAAACAAATTAATTGTCTCTGCCCCATCGAAAGGGATGCACCTCTTTCACGTAATTTGTAGTCATATGTTCCAGGCAATTTACTGATAAAGTGATGCGCCTCCACCTCTTTCGCCGCTGCAATCACCTGCTCCCGGGTAATGTTTTTGTTCCCAAGGGTAATGTTATTATGAATCGACCCTGAGAAGAGTGCATTGTCCTGGAGTACCAGCCCGAAGCCGGCCCTGAGATCGTTAAGGCTCAAATCCCTGATATCGGTACCATCCAGCAGGATACGGCCTTTATCGACTTCATAATAACGCAGCAGCAGATTGATAATTGTAGATTTCCCTGCACCGGTTGCACCTACAATGGCAAGCAGCTCTCCCGGCTCTGCTTCGAAGGAGACATCATCCAGAATAATCTCTTCGTCGGGGTTGTACCGGAATGTGACCTTTTCGAAGGCGATATGCCCCCGGACCTCGTTCAGTTTAACCGGCTGAGCCGGCTCTCTGATCTCGTTGGGTGTGTCAAGAACATCAAAGATTCTTTCCGACGAGGCGAGTGCCGCCTGCAGGGTATTGTACTTCTCGGAGAGTCCGCGGATCGGGTTGAAGAACTGCCGGACATACTGGATAAAAGCGAGCAGCACACCGAACGTGACCCCGCCCATCAGCGCCCTTGCCCCGCCGTACCAGACGACAAGGGCCATGGCAAAACTGGCCAGCACTTCCACAAAAGGCCAGAAGATTGAGAAGTAGAAGATGGTCTTGAGATGAGCGGAACGGTGGTCCCTGTTGATCTTTTCAAACTTTTTCTGCTCTGTCTCCTCTCTGTTGAAGAGCTGGACAATGGCAATCCCACTGATATGCTCTTGAACAAATGAGTTCACCCGGGCGATCTGATCCCGTACATCCAGAAAGGCCACACGGACTTTGTTCCGGAACCAGAAGGTGGTGTAGAAAAGTACGGGAAGAACCAGAATAGCCACAATCGTAAGCTCCCAGCTCATCACCAGCATAAAGTAGAGGATAAAGAAGATCCTGAACAGGTCCCCAATCATATTCACCACTCCGTCGGAGAGCAGCTCACTCAGGGCTTCAATATCGCTGGTTGTTCTGGTAATCAGCCTCCCGATTGGAGTTTTGTCAAAAAACTGAACGTGCAGCGACTGGATCTTCTCAAACACAGCATTCCGCATACTGTAAAGAACCCCCTGCCCAAACCAGCGGGTGATGTAGGTATTCATGACCAGGACGATGAACTCCCCGATCAGAGTCAGAATCAGGAGGAAGATGATCCCTCTCAATCCGTTGAAATCTCCGATTGAGATGTAATCATCCACAGCAACCTGGGTCAGTTTTGGACGCACTGTTCCCAGAAATGCTGCGGTCAGAGTCAGCACAATTGCAAAGACGGCCCACCAGGTATAGGGTTTGAAAAACTGGTAGAGCCGTCTTAAAAGATCGGAATCAACGGAATTAGAGGTATCTTGTTGACTCAAGGTTTATTGTAAATAATAGATACTCACTCAGAAACGATCGAAGTCATCGAACGGAGTTCTGGGAGTAATATGCTTGGGCGGACGGGTCGATCCGCTGTTGTTGTAATTGTCACTTTCAGGCTTCGGCTGATCCGTTCTTCGTTTTCTTCGCGGTGGTGCTGAGTAATCATCTCTACTCTCCCTTCTGCCGCGGCTGTCTGAGGAAGCTTTCCGCTTTCTGAAACGTTTGTTCTTGTTTCCTGCTGGTTTTCGCTTGGTGCTGCTCTTGCCTCCGGTAGTTCCTGTGATCTCTTTAATCTCCACTTTCGGAGTCACAATCCCTTTCTCAAGAGAGGGGTTCGTATAGATAGGACGGAGTTCGGTAGCCAGCCAAACAGGGAAGAATTTGGCCCTTGCCTCCCGCAGAAGAACAAACGGATTTGTATAGCGGGCTGAGAAATGACCGATCACAAGCAGTTTTGTCTGTGCTTCAGTGGCAACACGGGCTGCATCGGAAGAGGTGGAGTGTCCGGTTTCAGCTGCTTTGTCTGCCAAAGAGTCACTGAAGGTGGCCTCGTGATAAAGGATGTTGGTATTCATGGCCAGCTTCACGCTGTTGGGACAATATTTGGTATCGGTGATATAGGCAAAACTGTCACCCGGCCGCGGATGGCCCACAATATCGTAGGACTTTATCACCGTGCCGTCTTCCAGTTCAATGTCTTCACCTGCCTTTAATGCTTTGAACTGTGCATCTTCCGTGATGCCCAGAGCCTGCGCTTTTTCCGCGTCCACCTTTCCGGGCTTATCCTTCTCCTGGAAACGGTATCCAACGCAAAACATCGTGTGATTGAGCGGACGGGCTTCTACGTAATACTCCTCTTCATCCACGACAATCTGCGAATCGATATCTTCCTCAATTTCAACGAAATGGAGCTCAAATCCCAGATTTAGTTTAGCAAAGTTTACGTTCCATTCCACATACTCTTTGATACCTACAGGCCCGACGATCCGAAGAGGTATTTCTCTCCGCTGCAACTGTAATGTTGCGAGCAGTCCCATCAGTCCCGAATAGTGATCTGTATCAAAGTGACTGATAAATATATTTTGAATTTTTGAGCGTTTTAATCCTGCTTGTAACATTCGCATCTGAGCATTTTCACCACAATCGAACAGGTGAACATCCCCTTCCCGCCATAGAGCTACGGCTGGCAGATGTCGGACAGCAGTTGGAGTTGCGGATGCAACCCCCAATGGTACAATAATCATTTATTTCTCCCGGTGTGTTTTGGCCTTTTGCCTTTCAAACAAAAGATTCCAGTTTTTGGTTTTAGATTTTAGCCAGTTCTTGTTCTAATAATCGTTTCTGATACATATCAGCGTATCGGCCTTTTAATGCCAACAACTCAGCATGAGAACCTTTTTCTATAATTGAACCGTCTTCAAGATAAAAAATTGTATCGGCATTTAAGATAGAAGAAATTCTGTGCGAAATCATAATTGTTGTCGTTTCTTTCAGATTCTCTTCAAGATGACCCAATATTGCATTTTCTGTCTTTGTATCCACGGCACTGAGCGAATCATCTAGTATGATCACCTGAGGTTTTTTTATCATTGCCCTGGCAATCGCCGTACGCTGTTTTTGACCGCCGGAGAGGGTGATACCCCTCTCGCCGACGAGGGTTTCGAAAGCCTTTTCAAACTCCAGTATATTGTCTTTGACCTGAGCAATTTCGGCCGCCTCTTCAACATCCTCCAGTGTGGCTTCTTCTCTGCCAAACGAGATGTTCTCACGGATCGTGGTGGAGAAGAGAAACGTCTCCTGGGGTACATATCCAATGATCTGGCGCAGGGTTTGAAGATCCCACTCTTTCACGTTAACTCCGTCGATGATCACCTCGCCCTCATCGGGATCAAAAAGGCGCGGGATCAGATTGACCAGAGTTGTCTTGCCCGCTCCGGTCCGCCCTACAAATGCTGCCGTAGAGCCTGCTTCAATTTTAAGATTAATATTTCTCAGTACATACTCTTCTGATCCGGGATAGCGGAAGGATACATTCCGGAACTCGATCTCTCCCGCAATCGGGTCGGGCACCCGGCTGTCGGGATGATTTTCAATTTCCAGGGGGGTGGTCAACAACGCATCAATTCTCTCCCACGAAGCCAATGACTTCTGAAGACGGTTCACGGTATAGCCCAGCGAGGCGACCGGCCAGGTCAAATACGCCACATAGATTACAAATTCTGCAATATTCCCGATCGTCAGTTGCCCCTCCATCACCATGTTCCCTCCCTTCCATATCACGATAATAACTGACAGGCCGATCAGCAGATTCAGTGTGGGATGAAAAATGGATTCCAGAAGGTCCAGACGCAGCTTTTTTTTGCGGTAATCCTCGCTCTCTTTTTCAAACCTCTCCTGCTCGTAATCCATCCGGTTATACGCCTTTATCACCCGGATACTGGAGAAAGCTTCCTGCGCTTTTCCGGCAATTCTTGAGTACTGCTCCTGTATGATGAGCTGGTATTTGTTGATGTAACCGCTCACCCAGTAAGCAATGGCAGAGAGAAAAGGGAGGGGTAGCAAGGCCCAGAACGTAAGCTCGGGATTGACGATGATCATCACCGTAATAATAAAGCCTGCCCGTGTAAACGTATTGATGGTGTACATCAGAACCGGGCCAAAATACTCACGGACCCGGGCCACATCCTCGGTGGCGCGCACGTAGATCTCACCGTTTGATTTTTCTGAATAAAAGCGCTGCGGAAGCCTCATCAGCTTCTCCACAATCTCATTGCGGAGATCAAACTCCACTTTTCGGGAGCTGACAATCAGCGTCTGCCGGGTCGCAAAAAGAAGCACACCGTAGAGAAGAACGGTGCCGATCAGCAGCAGAGAGTTATAGGCCAGGATCCTGCCCGCTTCACTCGAGGTAAGAAGCTCAAAAAGGGAGGTATAGAGCCCTTGCTGCTGCTCTCCGAGCAGCTCCACCTCATCCATGGTGTTCCTGATCAGTACCGGAATCCAGATGAGAAAGAAATTGGAAGCTGTCAGAAAGAGTGCACCAAGCAGAATAGAGACCCTGTATCTCTTCAGGTACCTGTTCAGCTTTTTAATTGATGTTACCAGTTCCTTTGCGGACATACATCCTTGATTTTACTATTTATCGCATTCTACGGATCCGGCTGTCTGTTCTTCAGAAATCCACCGGACCCCATCCCGTAATCCCTTATTTACTCTTCTGGTATAGGAAATATATTTAATTGTGCCAGATTATGAAAAGCGCTGAAATATGAACTCTTAAATCGACTGGTATTTTAAAAAATATAGTTAAGACCGGAATCTTTCAATCCAGTGCTCTGCGAGAAGCCGTCCGGACTGTACAGCGTATGCAACACCGGAGCCTTTAAAATAATCTCCGACAAGTGCCAGCGGTGAATCCTCCTCTTCCAGTTCAAAAAAGGGCCTGTCGACCGTTTTAAACGGAGCTTTATAATTCCACTGATTCAGATCCACCCACTCCGGCGAGGTTGCCCAGCCGCCTGCAATCCCCGCAAAAGCCGAGAGCATCTCATTGATGATCTGGTCTTTCGTACTGTGCAGATGTTTCTGAACAAACTCATCGGTAGAGTGCATCACAAACTGACATCCCTGCTTCCCCTCTTTTTTCAGGCCTTCGTTGGAGATAAACTCCAGCGGACTCCGGTTGCACGCAATTCCCTGCCAGTCGGGTATCTCACGGTTCCCGTAGCCGGCAGCCAGGGAATAGGTCTTATGATAAGCAATTTCATCAATTTCCCGGACGATCTTCAACGCATTGGTCTCATCCACTGTACTCCCCAAAATTCCGTAAGCCTGAGGCGCGGGCAGAGCGATGATAATCGCATCGGCACCGATGACCTCCCTGCTCGTGAGGTTAATTATCCAGGCGCGCTTTTTAGTGCGATTCTTTCCAATATACGTAATTCCGCCGACTTTTGAATTGAGGCGAATATCAGACCATCTTGCAAGCCAGGTGCCAATCGCACTCATCCCTTTACGGGAGGTGACCACCGGATTTGTAATTCCGTTGGGATTCTGATCCAGCATCCGCTCTCCATCATAAAATCTAAAATCTCCGCCCCAGGGTTGCAGAAGTCCTTTTTCAGTCAGTTCAACCGCGAGTTCCCGGAAAGCGGGCGTGGCAACTTCAAGATATGGAGCTCCGAAATCCACACTAAATTCGTTATTCTCTCCGAAAAATCGGGTAGCCAAACGGCCACCGAACTGTTCACTCTTCTCATAAATTGTTACTTCGTGACCAGCCTGTGCGAGGAGTTTACCTGCGATCAAACCCGAAATACTTGCACCGATAATTCCAATTACCATAATTCGAAAATCTTATAACTTTATTAATATAGATTAAAAATTGCAGTCTGCAGAGCCAACGGAATTTACTGAACAATTCACTCTACTTCCTGACTTTTTACAGCTTTCTGCAAGTTCGAAGGTGAAAACGGGTTCAATCTGCCGCCCGTTTGTTCGTTTACCTGCTGGAGAGCGATGAAATTTCAGTTTATTTTTAATGTTAATAATACTGATTGTATTGTTCTCGTTCCATTGATACGTTGATACAAAATTTGTTTAATTTGATGCTGATCAAATATCCGCACATTATGCATAGATCTTTACTTTTTATTTTGATTCTGACAGCTGCCGCAGCGTTTCAGCCTGCAGAGGTTGATGCCCAGCGAAGAGGTGACACGTACCAGTCCCTTCTCATACGGACTGATCAGCCTGCCTCCTACCTCGACCATTTTATAGCGCCAGCCGGTGAGGCGGGTCAGGCAGTAACGCTGACCTTCCGTCTCGATTATGATTTTATACCTTTCTTAAAGGTGCGGCCTGATATGACGCCGCCCGATTCCGACGCAGAATATTTTGCCCCGCTCCGCATGGGTGTTGAGATCTTTGAAGGGGAAGCACCCGAATCCCGCCGTTCCCGCACCGGTGCCCTCTCGGTGCACCGCGATGCATGGCAGGATACCGTCTGGGTGAACTCTTACGAAGAGACAAAATCGCGTTCAGATTATACCCAGGGATTTCTCACGGCAGAGCTGGCTCCGGGTACTTACCATTACGAACTTCAGCTATCTCGGGCGGGTTCGACAAGGGAGATTCCCTCTGTTCGCCGAACGTTCATCGTGCCGGAACCTGCGGATTCGTCTGCAGCGTCTTTCCTGCTGCTTCAGGATGGAAGCGTGGATGGAGGTTTCTTTACGGGCACACTTCTGAATTATGGAAGCAATGTGCTCTACGGCCAGGATTATGCCATGCTGATCCGTCTGCCCGATCTGACTGAAGAGTCGGCTGACTATACCCTTACGGTCGAACAGCTCGCAGCAGGGCAAACCGAAGGGGGAAGAGAAGGGCTGGCTCTCGAACTGGATGAGAATCAGAAACTCCATCTCTCTTCCATCAGAACGGAGCGCGACAACGGGTCGCTGCAGATCCGTTCGGAACGATCCGAAACGGGTACCCCCTATGCGTTGGTTCAGGTCCCGAATGGAGATTACGAAAATGCGCGCTTTCTGATTCAGCTCTACCGGGTTGGTGAAGAGGAGCCGGTCGGAAGACGGGTGGTGAACTCGCAGTGGCTGGATATGCCAACCAGTCTCTACAACATCGATGTGGCTGTAGATATGCTTCGTTTTATACTGCCCGAGAATGAGCGCCGCGAACTTGCCTCCGGATCGGCTGCCGATAAAGAGAGAAAGTTCCGGCAGTTCTGGGCGGAACGTGACCCTACTCCGGAGACCGAATTTAATGAGCTGATGGCAGAGTATTATCGCAGGATCGATTACGCCTACAAGAACTTTTCATCCCTGCAAGTTCCCGGGTACGATACGGATCAGGGGCAGACGTATATTCTATATGGGCCGCCGTTGAGTGTTGAACGTCGGCTGCCTCCCAATTTTCCGGCCCGTGAGGTTTGGGAATATCCCGGCCGTACACTTATTTTTGAAGCGACTACTGGTTTTGGTGACTTTAAACTGATCTCCGACTCCTGATCCCGGCCACGATTCCGGAAACAGCGGCCGTCATGGTTTTCTGAGGGGTTCGGTACTGTACATCCTGCACCGTTTATTATTTTTCAACTATGAACAAATGTATCTCGATTACTTCGGGAGATCCTAACGGCATCGGGCCGGAGATCACCCTCAAAACATTGCAGCAGGCAGATTTTCGAAAGGTCACTCCGCTGTGGCATATCGGCCGCCCTGTCTATGAATACTATGCGGGTGTGACAGGAATCCAGCTCCCCGTTCATTTTCCCGAAAGCCTCCTGGACCTCAGGGAAGGAGTGGTCAATTTGCTGGAGCCTGTGGAGAAAAGCCAGTTGAAGATTCAGCCCGGCAAGCTGGACAGAGAAGCGGGAAGCGAGGCGATGAAATCTGTCTCCGATGCGATTGATTGCTGTATTAACGGGATCTCTGATGCGATGGTCACCGCCCCCCTTTCGAAAAAGGCGATCTCACTGGCTGGCTACCGGGTACCCGGGCACACCGAATATATAGCCGAGAAAACGGGTGCGTCCGCAGTTATTATGATGCTGGTCAGCGACGCTCTTCGGATTGTACCGGCCACCATCCATATCCCCGTCAGTCAGGTCGCCGTCTCCCTTAAAAAACATCGGCTGGTTCGAACCTTGACCATGCTAAGTCACTCATTGACTCACGATTTCAACATCCTGAAGCCGGTGATCGGCGTCCTCGGGCTGAACCCCCACGCAGGGGACGGCGGTGTGCTGGGGCGGGAAGAGATTGAGATCATCGAACCGGCCATTGAGCAGGCGCGTAAAGAGGGGATTCAGGCTGAAGGGCCCTTTCCTGCAGACGGGTACTTCGGCAGCAGCCTCTATCAACAGTATGATGCTACACTGGCTATGTATCACGATCAGGGGCTCATCCCCTTTAAAACTCTCTCTTTCGGCAGCGGAGTTAATTATACAGCCGGTTTATCGATTATACGAACCTCCCCCGATCACGGGACCGCCTTTCAGCTGGCCGGACAGAACAGGGCCGATGAGGGTTCATTTCAGAAAGCTTTCGAACTCGCAATGACTTTATCAGAAAACAGAAGGAGTTGACCCTTGGAACGTACTATTAAGAAAGCGGAGGTCTATACCGCCCTGGCAGACATTTACGATGAGGTGATGAACAATGTAGATTATGAAACCTGGGCAAATTACATCGACGAGATCCTCATGGTCCACCATCCGGGTGCGGAGCGAATCCATGAGCTGGCGTGCGGAACCGGAACGATGGCCCTCTCCCTGGAAGAGCTGGGATACTATACCATCACGGCAAGTGACCGTTCTGAAGCGATGATCCGGGTTGCCAGGGAGAAGGCAGCAGAGGCAGGTTCGGAGATCTCATTCGAGGTTATTGATTTTCTGAAGCTGCCCACAAATGTGCAGTACGACGCGGTTTTCATGGTGTTTGACAGCATCAACTATCTCCATGATCCGGAACAAATCAGGGAGTTGCACCAGCAGGTATATACGATCCTCAATCCCGGAGGGCTCTTTATCTATGATTTTACCACACCTCACAACTCCCGCCAGGCTATTCGTGTCCTGAACAACATTTCACACAGGGTAAGCCCGGAGGTCCGGTTCCACCGGGAAAGCACCTATCATGCCAAAAGCCGGATACATTCCAATAACTTTCTGATTGAGTACAGGGATCAGGAGCCGCCTCACAGAAAAAGGTACTTCCGTGAAATCCATGAACAGAAGATCTATACCCGGCAGGAGATGATGGAAATTGTACGAACGACACCGTTTCATATCGTGGCAGCATATGATGGCTTCATGCTGAAACCGGCTCACGATAAAAGCCTCAGAGTAACCATGGTACTGCGAAAATGAGAAAAGAAGTGATCTCCATAACCGATGTTTCGGTCTCCTACGGCGAACATAAAGTCCTGTTTGGGGTGAATTACGCCTTGCATGCGGGTGAGTTCTGCTACATTATCGGTAAGACAGGTTCCGGGAAAAGTTCTTTCCTGAAATTGCTCTACCGGGACGTGAAACCGGAAAAAGGATTTATCCGGGTTGCCGATTTGGATCTCACCCGTCTTAAAGCCAGTAAGATTCCCTACCTCAGACGCCGTTTGGGTGTCGTATTCCAGGATTTTCAGCTGCTGGAAGACAGGAATGTTTTTGAGAATGTCGCCTTTGCCTTGCGAGTAATCGGCGAAGGCAAGAAGATGATCCGGAAACGGGTGCCCGAAGTGCTCTCACTGGTAGGGCTCGAACATAAACAGAAGGCCATGCCCCAGGATCTCTCTGGCGGAGAGAGGCAGCGCGTGGTGATCGCCCGGGCCCTCGCCAATGATCCGGGATTGCTCATTGCAGATGAACCGACAGGAAATCTGGATCCGGAAGCGAGTGAGTCGATCATGGAGCTCCTGGAACGGATCAATCTCCGGGGGACATCGGTCCTCATGGTAACCCACAATTATGAGATTATCCGGAAGTTTCCGCATCGTACCGTACGACTGGAGAACGGCACCCTCCATGAAACTCAGATTTAGCATCTGCCCGCTCCTTTTCAGGTGCGGATCATCTCATCCTGCTCATTCACCACTTTCTGCTGAAGGTCAGCCGGAAGAGCACCATAGGAGTGGAACGTGCGGGTGTAGGATGCACTTCCCTGGGTCAGGGATTTAAGCCGGGTGGTGTAATAGTCCAGCTCTTTCAGCGGAACGACAGCCTTGATGATCTGAATGGAACCCTCCGCGTCCATACCCAAAATCTGTCCGCGCCGCGAACTCAGATCACTCATCACATCCCCCATGTAATCGGACGGCAGGGCAATTTCTACCTGGTAGAGAGGTTCCATCAACTGAGGGCCCGCCTCCAGGAAGCCCCTCTTGAAAGCCATGGCGGCAGCTGTTTTGAAGGCGGCATCATTGGAATCGACCGGATGCATGGAACCGTCGTAAACCGAAACCCGGATGTCGATTACCCTGCTTTCAGTCAAGGGGCCGCGCTCCATTTTTTCGAGGATCCCCTTTAGAACAGCAGGGATGAACCGGCTGTCGATGACGCCTCCCACAATACAATTCTGAAACACCAGGGTCCCTCCCCACTCCAGATCAATTTTTTCCACACTGCGAACCGTGAGATCGGACCGCTCAGGCATCCCCTCTTCCCAGGGCTCTATGGAGAGGCTCACATCGGCGAACTGTCCCGCTCCGCCGCTCTGCTTTTTATGCCGGTAGGAAGCATCCGCACGCCGGGTGATAGTCTCCCGGTAGGGGATCTTCGGCTTCACCAACTCTAAATCAAGTGAAAACTGCTCCTTCAGTTTGTAAAGCACCACATTTAAGTGCTCCTCCCCCAATGCGTGGAGGATGGTCTGCTGAAGTTCTTGACTATGCTGTACAATCAGGGAAGGATCCTCTTTCAGCAGCAGCTGCAGGGCACTTCCCAGCTTATCCTCCTCCCCTTCCCGGCTGAGTTGTATGGCCGATCGGATCGTGGTCGGCGGATAGGACACCCTTTTAAAAACAGGCCCTTCGCTTTTGACGGATACCGTATCTCCCGATTCAATCCCTTTTAGTTTTACCGCTGCAACCAGATCCCCCGCCACCGCTTCTGAAACCTCGCTCCTTTTCCGGCCCTGATTTACATAGAGCGACCCAAGCCGTAGCGATCCCGATGTCCGATGGTTATTCAGCGCCATTCCGGGCTTTACGACACCACCCATAACTTTCATAAAAGAGACCTCTCCCACATGATCTTCATAAACCGTCTTAAAACAGAAAAGAGAGGGAGCAGAATCCGCGTTAATCTCAAACGCTTCCCCACTCTCCAGTTCAGCTTCGATCAGGCCGGGATGAGGCAGCACATTTCCAATGAAACCAAGAACCCTCCCTGTCCCCATGTTCCTTGCAGCCGACACCGTAAAAAGCGGAAAGATCTCTCTTCTCAGCAGGCTCGCCTGCAGTCCGTCTCTCATCTGATACTCATCCAGTTCCCCATGTTCAAAATAGAGATCGAGCAGCGTCTCGTCATTTTCCGCGATCGCCTCTACCAGCTCATTATGAAGGAGTTCGGCACGGGCCTTCTGTGAGTCCGGTATCGGAAGCTTATCCGGTTTGCCTCCAGCCTCAGGGAACTCATACATGGTCATCTTCAGCACATCAATAATCGCGTGGAACTCCTCACCTTCACTATAGGGAAACTGCATAACCACGACCTTTCTGCCGAACCGCTCTTGAACAGAGTCGACTGTTCTCTGAAATTCCGATTTGGAGCTGTCAACTTGATTCACGACAAAAAAAGAGGGCATCTTTCTCGCTTCCGCCATGCGCCAGCCGGCAAGGGTTCCAACTTCCAGGCCCGATTCACTGTTCAGCACAAAGAGTGCTGTATCTGCGACCTGCAAGGATTCTGCTGCCTGTCCCGAAAAGTCGGCTGTGCCCGGGTTGTCTAACAAATTTACCTTCGTACCCCGCCAATCCAGATGCAGCAGCGTGCTGCTGACCGATTTTCCCTTCTCTTTTTCAATGGGACGATAGTCTGAAAGGGTTGTGCCCGTCTCAATGGTTCCGCGCTTCGGCAGGTAGCCAGACTCATAGATCATGGTTTCTGCCAGCGTACTCTTTCCCGCTCCTGAATGCCCCATAAGAGCTATATTTCTAATATTTTGGCTCTGATATCCCATCCTAAATTCTCCACGTTGATTATCTGTTCCTGTGTCACTGCTTTTCCTGCTGTCCGCCTGCTCTCCAATCTTCAACTTTCTCTGCCCGCAGCAGCTACCCCACAAAGCGGTGTCAGACACACCCAGTTGAGGCCTGCACCTTATCACTCTTTAAAAATGTAAATCCGCAGCTATAAAACAAACGAAATTTTATCTCACCCCCTCTCGCCTGAAAAAGGTATCAGGTTATTTAAACATTCATTGTATTTATATAGGTTAAATGTTATCTTAGTTTAATATGCATGTTATATTAACTACTCGCATATATAGCAGACTTGATGTATTTAATATGGATAAATAACGTTTTGCAAGTGCTGCTTCAAGAAGTTGGTTGACAGGGGATAGTGAGATGGCCGGTCATCTCAGGGTGTAGTATCCCTTTCGGGTCTTTATAATCGGTGTGTGTAAAGTGTGGTGACGAAAGCCCGGAGCTCATCTCCTGCAATATTTTATAACGCTATTTTAAAATTTTTAGATGATGCCCGGAGATGTTTTGTACAAACGCATTGCAGGTATGAGACAAGGCTACAAAGAAAAAGGTTGCTTTCCACTTTTCCGGACAATTGTTCTCACGCTTTTTTTCCCTCTTATACTGTCTCAGGCCGCTTTAGCACAAGAGCTCCCGGAGCCGCCTCAATTCAGTCATGAAGCAGGTTTTTATGACTCTGAATTTCAGCTTCACATCACCCACCCCCGGCAGGATGCCGTTATCTATTACACCCTCGACGGCTCCGTCCCTACAGAAAGCTCCCCCCGTTTTACAGAGCCTCTTACGGTAACGGACCGGAGCCATGAGCCCAACCGTCTTTCCACCATTCGAACGACCTATACGGACGGCAGGTTTCAATTTAATCCTCCCCGTGGCCTTATTCCTAAAGCGACGATCGTCCGGGTGATGGTGGCCAGCGAAGGGTATGATCCTCTCTACCTGACTCACACCTATTTCGTCTTTCCTGAAGGAAGGAACAAACACGCCTTTCCGGTGATCTCCATTGTGGGAGAGGAGGATAGTTTTTTCGGGGATCGGAACGGTATCTATGTGCCCGGAAATAACTACCGTGAAGGAAGGTACAACACGGGTAATTACTATCAGCGGGGAAGGAACTGGGAACGGGAAATCTCCTTCGAATTTTTTGAGGTGAATGGCGAACG
>CALKWT010000011.1 GCA_938003885.1 uncultured Balneolaceae bacterium
CTTTTTCAGCGTCTCTGAACACGGAGTATGGCAGTTATTCTACAGGGAAGATAGCCGCCTCTGTGGAAGGCAGTACCGGATCACACCTCTCTTATTCGGCAGGTTTCTCGCGTGACTTTAGTGATGGAATCAGTGCTGCCACAGCTCCGGCAGGAGAGGTTTTTGAGGATGACGGTTTTTCACTTCACTCCTACTTTTCAAATATTACGATCCAGCCCAATGAGAAAATCACCATCCGGCCCTTCGTGAATCTCTCAGAATTTCACGGTGATTATGATGCTGATGCTTTCATCGATGCCGACAACAAAGCCGTTGTCAAAATGCTCAATCCGGGAGTGGAAGGCCGGTACAAATCAGAAAAACTGCAAGCTACTCTTGTTTACCAGTATACACACACCGAACGGGAGTTTGAATCAGCCTGGGGCGTGGATGAATATGAGGGGCGCTTTCAGAATGCAGATCTTTTTGTCAATTATACACCCCGGGAGTCGCTGATGTTACTGGCGGGAACCAATCTTCAGAAATCTGCCGTTCCGGAGCGGAAGGCCCTGGAGTTGCCGCAACTCTCGGCGGATTTTATAAGTCCCTATGCCAGTATCCTTTACCGAAACAGGTCAGGGCTTGCGGCAGAAGCGGGGATTCGCATCAATGTGCACTCCGATTATGGCCGGAATATCACCTACAACATCTCCCCGGGCTACCAGCTTACGGAAAATTTCAAGCTCTTTGCCTCCGCCGGAACAGGATTCAAGGCACCTACACTTGAACAGCTCTTCGGGCAGTTTGGAGCCAATCCCGATCTCGATCCGGAAACCTCCCTTAACTATCAGGCAGGAGTCGATTACCGCTCATCCGACAACTCGTTTTCCATTCAGGCACACTATTTCCACAGAAACATTGACGATCTGATTGCTTATGGAACACAGGGGTATGTGAACCGGGATGAGGAAAATACCCAGGGTATCGAAATGACGTTCAACTGGTTCGCCACTGCCCGCCTCGATTTGGGTGGCCATTATACATGGATGAGAGGAGAAACGGTCCTGCTAGATGAAGCTGGAAATACTCTTTCCCGGGACAAACTCATCAGAAAACCTGATCATAACGCCGGCTTCAGAGCCTCTCTGCAACTTACTGAGCGCTCAGCTGTGGTAGTAAACGGAGAGTATCACAGCAAACGGAAAGATCTCTATTTTAATCCGGAGAACAACTACGCTTCAGAAGAGATAACACTGGATCCTTTCTTCTTGATTCATCTGTATGGAGAATACAAGATGCTGGATGACCGGTTGACTCTCTATGGCACCATCAGAAATCTGTTGGATGCCGATTTTACTGAGATCTACGGATACAACACTTTAGGGGCACATGTGAAGGCGGGAGTCAGGTTTCAAATATAAAGACGGTCAATGCTGCCGGGCATGCGGCTACGGGTTACCTCTTCGGAGTACTTTCCAGGAGAAAATCCAGACTCTGAATTCCAAAAGGCTTCTTCTGATAGAGGAACCCTTCCCCATATTTAAAGCCACCCAGGTGACCGGTAAACATCGCCTTTGCCCGAAGTGATTCAAAAAATTGAGGATCCGATATATAGGTCTCGGGTTCGTCACCCGGATCGGCTACATTGAACTGGGAGGCAAATGCCTGAATGGCCTTCTCCTTGATCCCGATAGTGTCGGTAATATCGAAAACGAAGTCGGGTGAGAAAGGAGTATCCTGAATATAGTGCAGGATATGAAAAGGCCTGTGGGGCTGTTGCGGCCCTTTCGTGTCGCGGGTCTCAATTTTTTTAAGGCCGCTGTAGAAGAGTGAATCTTGCAGGAGCCGGGTTGCGTCTCCGTGATCGGGGTGCCTGTCATTCGGTGCTGTGATAAAACAGATATGGGGCCGGTACGTGCGTACTGCCCGTATCACAGCCAGCTGATGTTCTCTTGTATTGGTCAGCCGGGTGTCGGGAAGCCCCAGGTTTTCACGCACGGAGAGCCCGAGGATTTTAGCAGCGGCCTCTGCTTCCTTGATCCTGAGCTCGGGTGTTCCCCTGGTACCCATCTCTCCCCGGGTGAGATCCACAACCCCCACCCGCAATCCCTGTTTAACAAGTTTGGCCAGGGTACCGGCGCAGCTGAGTTCGGTATCGTCGGGGTGTGCGGCAAAAGCCAGGACGTCTAATATCATAATCACTGATTATTTTTCTATTTAATGTAACGAAAATACAGAATCCTCGTAATGTTTCAAGTGAATTGCCTTAAGAGATATTTATTTATATTGTTTATTATGGATGGACACGGCCTCTCATCTTTCATGCCAGCGAAAGCAGATGAGTTAAGAAATGTATGAACTGCAGGGTCCTTCAGAGCAGGTGAAGAGGCGGCAAGGCTCACCGGCTCCGGCGCATGAGTGGTCGATCGGCCCTTTCAGTATCGTGCCAGAACGTATCCTTTATTTTTACAATCACAGGAACCAAAATCTGATACAGCGGGATGAACCGTTTTATAGCAAGTTTAATTGAAGGGTTCAAGATTGCCCTCTCCTCGATCGGGACCAATAAGACCCGTGCGATGTTGACTACCACTTGCATCGTGATCGGAATTGTTTCAGTCACTGCTATGAATACCATTTCTGACGGCATAGACAGAACATTTGAGGAGAGTATGGATATACTGGGCCGCAATGTCGTTTACGTGAGTAAATGGCCATGGGGATTTGGTGGTGAATATCGATGGTGGGAATATCGAAACCGGCGCGAAATGGAGTTCAGTTATGTGGATGAATTGAGAAACCTGATCCCTGATGCTTCCCGCATCTCTGGAAATGTATCCAGAAGTACAACTGTCCGCTATCAGGACCGGACGGTGGAAAATGCCACGATTCACGGTGCCACATCCACCTACTTTGATACAGCCGGACTTGGAATTGAGACAGGGAGGGCATTCAGCGAAACGGATGAACAGCGTGCAGCAAAGGTGGTGGTTATAGGAAGTGGTATCGCCGATGCACTCTTTCCGGGCGAAGACCCTCTGGGTAAACAAGTGCGTATGCGTGGTCAGAGATTTTTGGTTATCGGTATACTGGAAACCGTCGGCAATTTTCTTGGAATGTCTGGTCAGGACAACCAGGTCATTGTCCCTTCCACCGCAATGATGTCAATTTTTGATGTCCGTAACGGGGTTGAGCTGGCCATCCAGTTCGAAGAGGAAGGGGAGCTGGAGGATGGTGAGTATGAAGTGATTGGTGCGATGAGGCAGATTCGGGGCCTGGATCCGATGGCGGATGACGACTTTGCAATAAACAAAGCTGCCCTGTTTGAACAGGAGTTTCAGGGGATGAAATTAATCATCTACAGTATCGGAATTTTCCTGACAGGGTTAGCACTCTTTGTCGGCGGGATTGGTGTCATGAACATTATGTATGTATCGGTGAAAGAGAGAACAAAAGAGATCGGTATACGAAAAGCAGTCGGTGCCAAATCGTGGGAAATTCTAATGCAGTTCTTGATGGAATCGATCGTGATCTGCCTGTTGGGGGGATTGATCGGAGTTCTGCTCTCCGTAGGAATTACACAACTGATCAATCAGTTCTTCGTTGCCTACCTCAACTGGGCCACGGTTTTGCAGGCCATCCTGATCTGCGCGTTAGTGGGAATTCTATTCGGGTACCTGCCCTCCAGCAAGGCAGCCAAATCTGACCCCATTGAATCCTTAAGGTATGAGTAGGTGATATGAATCTGATAGAGGTCTTCAGACAGTCCATTGATTCGCTAAAAGCCAGCAAAACAAGATCGGCGCTGACCCTGCTGGCTATTTCAGTAGGTGTTTTTGCAATCATTAGTGCAAATACCGCCGTTCTTGTACTGGATACTTATTTCAAAGATACCTTGAGCCTGATGGGTGGGGATGTCATTACCGTTTCGAAGTTCCCAACGATCCAAATGGGTCCGAGTGACTGGCAGAAATACCGAAACCGGCAGGATATTACAATAGCACAGATGGAGCGCCTTCAGGACATGACGGGAGGCGGATCGGGGATCGGGCCTAACAGGACGTATCGGACGACCAGGGTCTCCTTTGAAAATCAGGAGACGGAACCCAACATCAGCATCAGCGCTGCTAATGAATATTATCTTCCCAACAATGCCTACAATATAGATGAAGGGAGAAACTTTACGCAGGAGGATGTGGATTATGCGAGACAAGTTGCCATTATCGGTGCCGATGTTGTTACGGCTCTCTTTGAGGAGAGGGATCCTATCGGAAAAGTGATCAGGATCGAGGGAAGGCCTTATACAGTCATTGGTACAACTGAAGCCAAAGGGAACGTGTTTGGCAATACCCTCGACCGCTTTGTGATTATCCCCTATACTCATCTGGCCGGCATCTATGGGAAAAATCAGAATATAGGTATCCAGATACGTGCGGGATCCGTCGAGAATATTGCAGCGTCGATAGATGAGCTGACAGGCTGGCTGCGCGCTATCCGGAAGGTGGAGCCGGGAGAAGAGAATGATTTTGAAATAACTACCAATGAGACCCTGGGAAGTGTCTTTGATACCTTTACAGGTGTGCTCTATATGATCGGGTTTGTGGTAGGAGGTGTGGTGCTTTTGGGTGCTGGTATTGGTGTTATGAACATTATGCTGGTGACGGTCACCGAAAGAACCCGGGAGATCGGAGTGAGAAAAGCTGTTGGTGCAACAAGGTCGGCGATCGTCTCCCAGTTTTTGATGGAATCCATTGCAATCTGTCAGATTGGGGGTGTAATCGGAATCATATTCGGAGCTGCCTTGGGTAACGGAGCGGCGCTCTGGCTCGATTCCGCAGTAGTCATCCCGTGGAGCTCTGCTGTGGTAGGGGTCGTTGGCATGACGGTTGTAGGTGTTCTTTTCGGGGTCTATCCCGCTTATAAAGCTGCACAGCTGGATCCGATTGAGAGCCTCAGATACGAATAAGGCCGTATCAGACGAGTACACTCTTCCGAAACGAAGCACCCGGGGGGCTCTGTGTCAATTTTAAGCAGCTGCATGTTACCGGTACAATCTATGAGAAGGTTCCGATTGTTTTAAACCGGCTGTTACTCTCTGCCCCTAAGATCTGTATTACTGAGGATGAGTCCACTCTTCTTTATCGGGAACTCCATTATATAAGATGAGTTGATGGAACTGTAATCCGAACAGTTGTTCAGCGTACAGGAAAACGATCCCCGGAGAGCAGACTTCTGATAGATAATAAGTATTTAACATTGAGTTTTGCAGATTGGGATCCTAATTTAGGATCTGACGATTTGAAAGATCATGTAATCGTGTTTTCAATTAACCTAAGGAGAATGATATGGAAGAAGAGATTATTAAAAATCTGAATGATGAACTGGAAGAGGCAATAGAACATGGGGTTTCAGCGCTTCGGCAGGCAGATATAGAGGAAAGATTCGATGAACTGAAGACCGAAGCAGAACTCTTGATAAGAAAACACCCTTTAGCCAGTGTGGTGGCGGGGTTTGTGGCAGGCTACGTGATCGGTAAAATTCTCAGATAGAAAAGTTGTTATGAAGGAACAGCAGACGGACGGTCTTAAACAAAAAGTAACGTTGGGTGATGAGATCCGGCTCTATATCGAAAAGCGTCTGGAATTGCTGAATCTGGTCGTAGCTGAAGAGATCGCACAGCTCATTTCGGATGGTATTCAGCAAATGATTGGGGTTCTCCTGTTAAGTGCCGCTCTACTCTTCAGCTGGCTGGCCTTTGCATTCTTATTGAGTGAGTGGGTGAACAGCCTTAGCGGAGGCTTTGCACTTGCTTCGCTGCCCCTATTTTTGCTTACCTTCATTTTTATCAAGAAGCGTTCACGTTATCTATCAGAAAAGATACAGGCGGAACTCATAGAAAAAGCTATCCTCAAATTTGATGAGAAAGTAAAAAACAGGGCGGAAGGTACGGTAGAAAATGAGTAATAATAAGGGGATGACTATGGCTGATATTCGATTAAGAAAGCAGCAACTAAAAGATGACCTCGACGTGCTGGAGGATAATTTTGAAGAGCGTCTAAGGAGTGCCAGAACCAATATTCTCAAAACTGTCAACTTGTATGAGCCGATCCGGAAAAAACCTTTAAGAGTCGTAGGGATGGCGATTGCGGCGGGAGTGATTGTGGGGTTATCGAGGCGGAAAAAAACCCGGAATAAATCTCGTAGAACAGATCAAAGACCCGTAGAGTACGAAGAGCACAGTTCATTTGAAGTGCCGGCAATAGGGTTTAGAACGCTGTTGGCAGACGAAATTAAAAGAATTGCTGCCCGCAGAGCAGCCCTTTATATTTCAGAATTCATGGATGAAAAATTTCGGTAAGATCCTGAAAACCTCTCCGCTTCTTTCTTTCTGCTATAATGTTGGCTTTTAATCATTCTGGTATGGTGTGGCGATGGTAACCGGCCGGTTAGAGTCCAGACGGTATGGGTATTGAATTGAAAGGAGAGTTCTCTCCTGGGGGATGTGGCTTCAACGGATCACCAGAATGTTTGATGCCGATCACCGAAATGATGTGAATACAAGCCAGGTATTCGATAGAGTAAAGGTTGAATAAAGACAGGGTATGATCACAGTGGCGGATCATAAATCACTTTAAAAAAGAAGGGTAGTAGCGGGTGTCAACAGTAAATCGAGCAGGAAATTGTTAAAAAACGTATTGTGTTGTGATAAATAACAAAATTCTCTGTAACTCTCACTACACTTCTACGTGTAAAAATCAAAATTATAAAATTGTTATACAGATGATGCAAAAAGTAATACTTAGTGCGTTAATATTATGTTTTCCAATATTGGTTGCCGCACAGAGCCAGGTAATAACGATCGAAGATGCGATTGAAATCGCACTGGAGAATAATTATCAGCTGAAGCAAGCGGAAAACAATCTGAGTATATCTGAACTTCAGGAGTTGAGTGCAAAAGCAGACTTCTTCCCCAGCCTCAATGCTAATGTTAACCGTGGCCTCAATATCGGTCGACGGTTTGACACAGAGACCACAGGACAGTTTGTCGATGTCACGACCAACAACCTGAGTGCATCATTGAGTTCGAACATCGATATTTTTAATGGATTTGCAAATATTAACAATCTTCGCAGATCTCGTGAGATAACTGCATCGAGAGAAGAACTGCTTCAAAGAGTCCGTGAAAATGTAATTTTCAGCACTGCCTCTTCTTACCTGGATTATCTGCTCTCATCTCAGCTTCTTGAAATTGCGAAGGAGAATCTTCAGACGTCGCAGTCTCAATTGGAGCAAATTGAAGCTCAGGTGGAAGTGGGATCCAGGCCCATGGTAGATTTATTGAATCAGGAGTCTTTGGTAGCGAATAACGAACTGGATCTGGTCAATCGAGAAAACGAAGTAGATTTGGCACGGCTTTCTCTCATCAGAATATTGCAGATCGACCCACTGGGGGAGTATGAATTCGTGATTCCTGATATCGGGCAGGGGAGTGCGGTCCCGATAAATTATGATCTGGGCGAATTGGTAGGCGCAGCTCTGGAGAATCGTGCAGATCTCAGAAGTGAACAACGTGCGATTTTAGCAGAAGAGTATCAGGTGAAGGTTGCGAAGGCACAATACTATCCGACCATTTCGGGAAGTGCCAGTATCCGATCCAATTACAGTGATTTGAGTATGCTCAGTTACACCGATCAGTTCTTTGATCAGAATGTGGCCCGTTCTTTTGGCATCTCCCTCAGTATTCCCATTTTTAATCGGCTGAATGCACGTACGAATGTGGAGATTCAGAAAATTAATCTCAAAAATGCGGAGCTTGGTCTTGAAAATACCAGGCTTCAAGTGATCCAGGAAGTGAATCAGGCCTACCGGGATTATCTGGCCAGAGTCAAAGAGGTAGAGTCCACCCAGCGGGCACTTGATGCAGCAGAGAGAGCGTATGAAACAGAATTGCAGCGATACGAAGTTGGAGCATCAACGCTCATCGAATTAAGTCTGGCAAACAACGCTTACGTTCAGGCTCAGGCCAGTCAGGCTCAGGCGACCTATCGGTTTATTTTTCAGGAAAAATTACTTGATTATTTCATCGGCCGCATGGATGAAAATATCTCACTCGAATCTTATTAATCTCCAAATTTAAACACTTAATCCTATGGCGAAAAAGAGATCGGCTACCTCAAGGCTGTTGAGAATCCTACTAATCATTGTTGTGTTGATTATTGCGGGGGGTCTGATCGCTAAAATGACAGGCATGCTGGACGGGGGGGCCGGCGCCTATCAGGTGCAGACAGAGAAGGCAGAATTGAGAACGATAACTCAGTTGGTTTCGTCATCAGGCAGAATACAGCCGGAGACAGAAGTGATTATACGCCCAGATGTCTCGGGTGAAATCATTGAGCTGAATGTAAAAGAAGGGGATTATGTCAGAGAAGGGGACCTTCTCCTCAGGATCAAACCGGATCTGTATGAGGCGAGGATAGATGAGCTGAACGCGGCCCTTCTCACACAGCAGGCAAGAATGGAGCAGGCGCGGTCTGCGATGTTACAAGCGGAGATAGAGTACAGGAAAGTTGAGCCTCTTTATAATCAGGACCTGGTGAGTGAGCTGGAATATCTGCAGATGAAAAATAATTATGAGTCGCAGGAGGCAAACTTCACAGCTGCCCAGTATCAGATAGAAAGCGCCCGTGCTCAACTTCGAAGAGCTGAAGAGGAGCTTCAGCAAACCGTCATCCGCTCTCCTCAGAATGGTACCATCAGCCGGCTTGCAGTAGAAGTGGGCGAGCGTGTCCTTGGCCAGGCACAAACTGCAGGAACTGAAATGATGCGGATCGCCAGAATGGAGCAGATGGAAGTCGAAGTGGATGTAAATGAAAATGACATCGTAAATGTGAGTGTAGCTGATACCTCGATCATTGAAGTGGATGCCTATCCTAACAGGGTGTTCGAAGGAGTAGTTACCGAGATTGCCAATTCAGCCCAGATTAGTGAAACCGGTTCTGCAGATCAGGTGACCAACTACAAGGTGAAAATCCGGATCACTACCCCCCACAATCTGAATATGACCGGTTCCGAATTTCTGGCGGTAAACGTGAGTGAATCACCCGACGATGCAGAGAGTCCCGATTTTAAGCCGGGGATGTCAGCAACAGTGGATATCCGTACCAATACCGTTTACGATGTGGTATCGATACCGATTCAGGCTGTGACAGTCCGCGATTTTTCACGGGATACGATCCGGAATAGCGGAATGGGGGAAGAGGAAGAATCGAATCTGGAAAATGACACTTCTGATGACCTGGCAGAAAACGGAAATCGCCCGGGAAGAGTTGAAGAGGATTTCAGGAGGGTGGTTTTTGTAAATGACAACGGGATTGCCAGAAGGGTGGAAGTGGAAACCGGAATCAGCAACAACACCCATATACAGATCATGTCCGGGCTGGCTGCGGGTGACGAGGTGATTACCGGCAGTTACAGAATACTCTCCAGGGATCTGCAGGAGAATGATGAAATCGAAGTGACCAACCCAAATTAAAAGAGTAGCCGGAGTGTGGATGATGGCAAAAAAAGTAATTGAAATTCAGAATATAACCAGACATTACAAAATGGGACAGACCGTGGTAAAGGCGCTGGATGGTGTCACCTTTGATGTCATGGAAAATGAATATATCGCCATCATGGGTCCTTCAGGCTCTGGTAAGTCCACATTAATGAACATGATCGGCTGTCTTGATACCCCGACGTCCGGTGAGTACATATTGAATGGTCATCGGGTAAGTGAGCTGGACGACTCAGAACTTGCTCAGGTCCGTAATAAGGAGATTGGTTTTGTTTTTCAGACCTTTAACCTGCTCCCCCGGACAGATTGTCTGAGCAACGTGGAACTACCGCTCATTTATGCAGGTGTAAAAAAGCAGGAAAGAAAACAGAGGGCTGAAGAGACCCTGACCCGGGTCGGCCTGGGAGACAGGGTGCATCACAAACCGAATGAATTGTCAGGAGGTCAGCGACAGCGAGTAGCGATAGCGCGAGCATTGGTCAATAATCCATCCATCCTCCTGGCAGATGAACCGACCGGGAATCTGGACTCTAAGACCGGGGATGAGATTATGATCCTTTTTGAAGAGCTCTACCGGGCCGGAAATACCATCATTTTAGTTACCCACGAAAATGATATTGCCAATCATGCCAGGCGGATTTTAAGGCTGAGGGATGGATTGATTGAGGTCGACGAAACTGTTGAACATCCCGTTCTGGCCGGCACCCAACTGGAGAATGTTCAGCCAGTTTAAGTCAACCATTCAGATCTGGAGAGGGGAATTTGACCTCATTCCGAAACTCAGGCATAAATTTAAGGGAATTCCCCGTATATTCAGTGAATGAGTTAACTTTTCAACAACCGATATCAACCATTGAATCATCCAGGCGACAACTACTCCCCTAATACCCATTTTTCCATATTTCCACCCGCTGTAAAACACCTTCTTATTATCAATGTGTTGGTTTTTTTTGCATTGGGAAACCCATTTCTGCAACGGCTGATTATGGGATTCGGAGCGCTATGGCCTGTTGAATCGGGCCTGTTCGCGCCATGGCAACTCGTTACCTACATGTTTATCCATGCAGGGTTCAGCCACATTATCTTTAATCTATTTGCACTCTGGATATTTGGTCAGGGTATTGAGAACTACTGGGGAACCAAACGGTTTGCAACCTATTATCTTCTTACAGGTATCGGGGCGGCTCTCATTCACATGTGGATCGGCGGCAGCGGGGCACCAACTGTGGGAGCCTCTGGTGCTGTTTACGGGATTCTGCTCGCTTTTGGCATGATGTTTCCCGACCGTTACATCCTCTTGCTGATTCCGCCCATACCTATCAAGGCGAAGTATTTCGTAGCTATATTCGGGCTGATCGAGCTCTCATCAGGACTGATGCGCCCTGATAGCGGTATTGCACATTTTGCGCATCTCGGCGGTATGGTAGTCGGGTATCTTCTGATTAAAATGTGGGGTTTGAGGGGAGAAGGGTCCAGGTATATTTAATCGGTAACAGAGACTGATATGTATCAACAAGAATCGTTTAGCAGTGCATTCTGGCGTGGGTTTAATCGCATACCTGTGGTTATCCGGGTTGTTATCGGGATCAGTGTTATCCTGTTCCTGTTTCAGGCACTGTTTGGCAGGATTCAGATCGACGGCCTTTCACTGAACTATTATATCGTCCAATATTTAGGATTCGATCCATCCTTCAAGACGGCAATCACCCAGCCCTGGAGATTTGTAACCTATATTTTTCTTCACGGAAGCGGCTTCCACCTTCTTTTCAATATGCTCTGGCTCTGGTGGATGGGCCGTTTGGTGGAGGAACAGATCGGCCCGCGTAGTTTTGCAGTCCTGTTTTTCGGTTCGGGCATCGGCGGTGCTATTTTCCATATTGCCTTCTCATTTCTGTACGGTACAAGCCATGTCATCGGGGCCTCCGGTGCCGTTTTCGGTGTGATGGTCGCCTTTGCCTACCTCTTCCCCCGTATCCCGATTATGCTGATCTTTCTTCCGCCCATCGAAGCGCGTTATGTCGTAGCGGGACTGATCGCATTTGATGTTCTTCTGCTGGGTTCCGGCGACAATATCGCAAGATTGGTTCACCTGGGGGGTGCCTTTACCGGGTATCAACTGATCAAGGCGCATGCCAGGGGCAAGGATCTTTCCGCAATCATCCGGCCGTTTGAAAATATGTGGAGATCCCGAAGCAAGCCGGTCGGAAAGGCTGAAGTAAGACGAAAACCGCGGAACAGAAAGATGCATTCTGTAACGGATGTGGAAGTGATCGATGAAATCAGCCGGGATGAACTCGATCTGATCCTGGAAAAAATTTCGAAGCACGGC
>CALKWT010000012.1 GCA_938003885.1 uncultured Balneolaceae bacterium
TGCGACGGAAGAGTCTTTTGAACGGATGAAAGAGAAAAGAAGTAAACTGACCCGGGAGTGGCAGGAGAACCTGCGCAATATTGGATATGGGCGTGAACTGAATCAGAAGCTGGAGGAGGCGGGTGCTGTGGCTATCTTCCAGTCCTACTGGTCTCAGGGCTTCGGAGCCAACAAGATCTTCGGTGCCAATACCAAGACGGCCCCGGTAGTCGATCTCTCGCTCGAAGATTACGGAATGCTCTACAGAATGGTACAAAATGGGGACATTCCGGAGGTCTATCTGCGAACGGAGTCAGAAGATCTTGGAAAAGTACCTACATTCAATACCATAGCGACGATTCCCGGCGGAGAGAAAGCGGATGAGTATATTGTGCTTTCTGCACACTACGACTCCTGGGATGGCGGAACCGGTGCCACCGACAATGCAACCGGATCCATTACCATGCTGGAAGCTGCCCGGATTTTAAAAAAGGTCTATCCGAACCCAAAAAGAACCATTGTTGTGGGCCTCTGGGGAGGTGAAGAGCAGGGGTTGAATGGTTCTGCTGCTTTTGTGGAAGACAATCCTGAAATCGCAGCGAATCTGCAGGCGCTCTTCAATCAGGACAACGGAACAGGCCGGGTGGTCAATATCAACGGACAAGGTTTTCTGCACTCCTACGAGTTCCTGCAGCGCTGGCTTGCCGCAGTACCTGGTGAGTACAGAAACCATATTCAGACCACATTCCCCGGAACCCCGTCCAGTGGCGGTTCCGACCACGCCTCCTTCATCGCAGCAGGTGCCCCGGCTTTCTTTCTCAGCGCCCTGAACTGGAGTTACTACAACTACACCTGGCACACCAATATTGACACCTACGACAAGATCGTATTTGATGATGTGCGCAACAACGCGATTCTGACGGCCATCTTAGCCTACATGGCGAGTGAAGATCCAGAGAGCTTCCCTCGCGATCGTGCTGTGCTTCCGCTCAATCCGAGAACGGGTGAACAGATGAACTGGCCCGGTCCACGTACGCCGAACCGCACCGGAAATAATTAAGTAATTCATGATCAAACCCCGGATCGTCTATGAACATCCGGGGTTTTTTGTTTCATAGTACCAGGAAGGCACCCATCGGCTACCCGACATAGGGCCTGATGGTCACTCTCCGGGGGTGCATACAAATGCTCATCTGCCCCGGATACAGACCCGATTGTTCTCTCTTTCCGTTGTGTAGCCACCCTTTAAAATCAGATCCCCGATCGGATACCCGGCCAGCTTTATAACTCGCACTACCGCTCTGCCGGCTCAACTCAACCACCGTCCGGGACACCCCCTTCCGGTCCCTGATCTGGCCAGGAACTCATGCTGAACGGTCAGACCCTCAGGAGGCTCCGGAACCCTCTCGAAGCCTGGTACTCCGGTTGCGCCCCGGCCCAGAGCGGTATAGGATACCGGTGCACACAGATTTTACCGAAGAACCGTGCTTTCGAGAAAACAGAAATCGGTTCAAATGACAGTATCAGAGTACCTCTAGCACCATCGTGCATCCCATTTGGTTAATAGAGCACATTGGTAATAGAGGGTTCCACCTCCACAGAGTGTGGATAGGCAATCACAAAACTGGCGTCTGGCTTCTGGTCAGACATCCTCCGGGGAACCAGGTTCGTCCCGTAGGCCCATCCATAGTTTGTAGAGCGTTCATTGGTAGCGATCAGAAGATCCGAATCCTCCAACTCCTCAATACATCGCTTCATAAGTTTCTCATAGGAACTCTCCTTCCGGAGAGTGACATGGACAGATGGCGCAAGAAAATCGAGATACCGGCGGATCTGCTTCTCTTCCTGAGTCGTACAAAATATTTCAAGGGACGCATTCAGATTCTCCGCAAGCCTCAAAAGGGTATCAAACAGCGAAAGATAGGCCTTGTTAGCGACCTTTCTGGGCGATACAACCAGGCGGACCTTTGCGAAAGTAGCGATCGGCTGATTCAATTTACAGACAAATACCTGCTGTGTTGTGGCTTCCAGCATCTGATCAATGATGCTGCCAAACACCCTGACCCGTGTGGAGATCCTGCCATCCCACCCGATCACGATATCGGTAATGGATTGGCTCCGCGACGCCTCAGCAATCCCCGATGCGACGTTAAGGTTACGCCTGATCAGCGGTTTCGACTGGCTGCCAGCTGCATGGATATGTTCATTTGCCTGCTCCAGTACTTTTTCAGCCCGCTCCTGCAACTGTGCACTGGACCGGTAGGAGCTGATTACAGAGATCGGGAAGATCGGATCATCAGAATCCACTTTGATGTTGGATGCAAATTCAACAAGCCGGACCGTTGTCGCCGGGTTCGCAATCGGTACCAGGACCCGTTGCTGCATTCTCCGCTTTTACGAGAGGCAACTGGTTCAATGATTGAGCCCCGGCCCGAACTTATTAACCCCCACAACGGATGTCGAGATCGACGGATATCCTATCCTTCTCATCACTGTAGCGGGCAAGATCTGCACTTCCGGTGGAATGGGCCTCACTGCCGGTGATATTGTGGGGTGGATCGAATGCACCAGGCCTGTAGAGTACGGTCTCGTCCTCTCTGTAAGCGTACACTTCCAGATGGGCAGCTCTGCTGAAATCGAAAGTTTTCTCCTCACCCTCTCCCCTGATCAGACTGTACTCCACTTCCACAGAATGTGTTGGCCCGGAAGCCCGGACCGAGTAGGTAGAATCCTGAGCCCGGCAGGAGACCGACGTAATCTCAATTTCCACCCCGTTTACAGAGATGACGGCTGTACCATTTGAACCATCAGCGCGTGAACCTGCGCTTTCATTGCTGCCATCTCCGCAACCTGTAATTAACAAAAAAGCAACTGCCAAACAGAACTTTACTGTTCCTTTCATCGATCCCGGGCTTAGAAAATTAATTGATAAACGTTTGTTGATAGGTTGATCATCTACTTTTATACGTAGAGGCTTACAAAAACGTCTCAACTAATCTTCTAAACCTTCGGGATCACTTTCTGCAGAAACGCTGCGGAAGCAGATCTCTCAGCGGTTACCGATCCATTGCGGAACACTATTATGATGCTGCGGAAGCGGGGTATCCATCTACAATTTTATTCTCCTGCAACAGGCCAGATATTGTTCTCCCGGTTGACATCCGCCATGCGCTGGCTCGGATCGATCTCAATTTGCAAGATCTCCTCCGGGCTGCGATCCAGTGTTAATCTGTATTCGGGAAACACCCACGGCCAATCTTCCTCCACATGCCGCTTCAGCTCCGTAAATTCATTCTCCTTCTCACCCCACATGATACGAAGAGGGATGTAGTGGATCTCGCGGGTGCCGTCAGTATACTCGACCACCAGATCCAGAGGCATGGGCATCAACCCTTTTCTGGCGAGGGTGACCTCGCTGCCTCCATCCGCCGCAGACAGCTCCGTGATCGCATAATCTATCGTCTTTGTGGTAGTTACCCAATATTCGTAGTACCAGTCCAGTACCATGTTACTCTCTTTTTCAGCCAGACGAATAAAATCGGAACCGGTCGGATGTTTGAACTTCCATACATCGTAGTAGCTGCGGAGGGTTCGCTGAAGAGCATCCTCACCGATAACGTAGCTCAGCTGATGAAGGAAAATCGCCCCTTTGGTATAGGAGGCCATACTATAGGCGGTGTTGGTTACGTAGTGGTCAGAGTGGATGTGCATCGGCTCTTCCAGCCCTGCCGCTACCACTCTGTAATATCCGTTGTAGGAAGAGAGCATCGGATCGTCGGCACCATCCTCAAACAGAAGATCCATGATAAAGGCAGACATGTAGTTTGTAAACCCTTCGTCGATCCACTGGTAAGCGACTTCGTTGTTGGCAATGACCCCCTGATACCAGGCGTGTACCAGTTCGTGAACCGTCACCCCGACCAGGCTGCGAAGAGAGCGGTTTCCGGTGATCAGCGTTCCCATAATATACTCCATTCCGCCATCGGCTCCCTGAATGACGCTGTACTCGCCATAGGGGTATTCGCCGTAACGTTCATTCATATACTCAAAAGCCCGGGAGGTGTATTCCGGCAGGAGTTCCCAGTTCTCCAGCAGCTGAGCCTGCCGCTCTTCGTCGGCATTTTCAGCTACGGGATCGGTCTGATAGAAGAACCGGAGCAGAGGGCCGCCGGGAACCTGCTTCGTGGTCTGGATGTAGTCCGGATCCGCCGCCCACATAAAATCGTGCAGGTTTTCGGAAGTAAAGTGCCAGGTCAGCTTCTCGCCATCAGGACGATTCACAACCGACTCATCCGCGTAGCCAAACCCCACCTCTTCGGGATTCTGGAGAATGGCGCCGGCAGCGACCACATACTCCCGGTCGATATGGATGGTCACATCAAAGGAGCCGAAAGGGGCATAGAATTCCCGGCCTATATAGGGGTTGGGATGCCATCCATTGTCGTCGTAAGCTGCAATTTTGGGATACCACTGCGCCATGGAGAAACGTATTCCTTCGCTGTTGTCCCTTCCTGAACGGCGGGTCTGCAGAGGAACCTGTGCATCAAACTCCATCTCCAGAAGCGCCCATTCCCCCGGCATGATCGGTGTGGGCAGATGCACTTCCAGAATGGTTCCTTTCACCGTGAACTCCGCCCTCTCTCCATTCAGGGTGATCCAGTGGATGTTCTGGTAGCCGATTTCGGTTTCATCGTAGTGATAGATTCTGTCGCCCACTCTTCTGTCGGGATCCGGTATGGTCCGCGAACGCTTGTCCATCATGCTGTTGGGCTGAAATGCATTGAAAAAAAGGTGATAAAACACCTTGTCCAGTTCATCATCCGAATGGTTATGATAAGTGAGCTGCTGTTTTCCTGTAAAGGTGTTGTTGGCGGCATCCACATCAATCTCCATCACATACTCCACCTCCTGCTGCCAATACCCTTTACGCTGCGCATCCGCATCTTCTACCCCCGGGGCCAGGAGAAGGAGTCCGATCAGCGGAATCAGAAGTATTTTTGAAAAGGCGGATGAATAAAAGATGTCAACGGATGGATAAAGCTCTCCAACGATAGCCTGGTTCATGAAGCTGTCCTTAAATTTAAGTTTGGTTTTAGAGTCGTTTAAAAGGTTGTACGGCTCGCAAATGCTCTGCTCAGTGTCGCCTCGTCGATATATTCGAGTTCTGTACCCATGGGAATGCCGTACGCGATGCGGGTAACATTAACGTCGTAATGCTCAAGCAGTTTATTAATATAGTAAGAAGTTGCCTCACCTTCCGAATCGGGATTAAGAGCCAGAATCACCTCATGAACAGGCTCGTTCTCGTCTGCCAGCCGCTCCAGCAGCTCTTTGACCCGTATATCGTCCGGGCCGATGTTATCCAGCGGGGAGATGGTCCCTCCCAGCACATGATACCGCCCCCGGAACTCATTCGTCTTCTCAATCAGATCTACATCCTGGAACTCCTCAACCACACAGATCACCCCGTTCTTGCGCTTTTCACTGCTGCATATCGAGCATGGGTCGTGATCTGTGATGGTTCCGCAAACCGAACAGCGGTGTACAGACGTTTTCAATTTGGTCAGGGCATCCGCCAGTTTGAAAACCCGTTCATCGGACTGCTTTAAAAGATAGATAGCAATTCTGCGCGCCGACTTACGTCCGGTACCCGGCAGCCTTGCCAACTCTTCAACAGCTCTCTCAAGAGCTTCAGAGGTTATATACATCTGCAAATAGTTTAGCGATCCTGTGTAAAATGTTCTCTTTAATTGTGCCGGCCGGGAAGCCGGCTGAATCCCTTCCCGTAACACGCAGCCAGCCAGGGATCGATCAAATTTGGGCGGGCCCTGTCCTGTTTGTGCCCGGCTTATGGCCCCATCTTTTTTGGGCCGGCCTGTTCTGCAACCGGCTTGCAGCCCGATTTTATTCAGGGCCTTACCGCCTGGTACTTTGCTTACAGGCCGGGCCCGGCTCATCACCGGAGCTTTACTCAGGCCAGCCTCAGCCACGGCCCGATTGCAACCCGATCTCACTCAGGATTTTACCGGGACAGGCCCGGCTTATAGCCCGAATTTGCTCAAGTCCATTCCAGGCAATCCGCCCCCGGGCAGAATATCCTTGTAGACTTCCTGAATTTTTTTCTTTCCGGCCTCTTCGGCTTTCTCAAGGGCCCGGTTCACTCCGGCCACGACCAGATCCTCCACAATTTCCTTATCGTCCGGATCTACAATATCCTTGTCGAGTTCGATAGAAAGAATCTGTCTTTTACCGTTGGCTCTTACTTTTACCATTCCGCCACCCGCATCGGCCTCTACAATAACCTCCGCAAGCCGCTCCTGGGCTTCTTCCATTTTGGCCTGCATATCCGAGATCTTCCCGAACATATCTGCCATATTAAATTGGCTCATACAGATTTACCTGATTTGATTTGATTTGTTTTGTTTATAATCAATGGTTCTGACGATGTCTGGTGAACCTGTTACATAATCGGCCGGTGAGAGATCCCGCCGGGCTTCACCCACCAGAACATCTCAGCGATATTCGATTTCGGCTCCAAACAACTCTACAATCGTTTTAAGTGCCGGATCCTTTCGTTGAAGCTCAAGAAAACGGTCAAAGGGGCTCAGCGCTCTTCCCGCCTTCTTCTGCCGCTCCATTACACAAGTCAACCTAAGATAGACTCCATAGATCTCTCTACAGATGGTGCCGACCAGTTCTCTGTTCTCTTCAACGATCGTACCCGCCAAAGGATTGTTTACAGCCACCTCCAATTCGGATCCTTTCAAAGCTTTCAGCTTCGCATCTCTCATTTGAAGATAGAGCAGATTTGGTGCTCTTTTTTCCAGCTGTGTCAAAACAGCCTCCCACTTCTGTTCAACATCATCCAGGGATCGCACTCTGCTCCGGGGGGATGCATCCGCCGCTGAAAAATCCCCCTCCTGAGGGCCGCTTTCCTCCTCCGGTTCGACCCGCTTCAGGAACCCGAGGCCAGGTGTTCCGGTAATGAAACTCATCACATCGGCATCATCTGTTTCCTCCGCTTCGGGGGGAGCGCCGGGTAACCGGTTCCCTCCTTCTGATCTGGAGACGCCCTCTGTTGAACCAGGTGCAGAAGCTGACGTCGCTTCACTGCGTTCTGCGGGGGGAGGTGTATTTTGCTGAACCTCACTGCCGACGGCTGGTGCATCCCCTCCACTCTCCAATCCCTGATTTCTTCCCGGGGGCACGGCAATGTCTGCTTCTGGTGCCACTTTTCCGCTGCGAGATGTCGCTGCTCTTACGCTCGAAGCCCCCCGATTCTTTTCTGATTCAACCCCTTCCCTGCCCTGCGCCTGCTCCCCCTCCCTGGATTCCTCCATAGAACTTCCGGCTCCCCCGCTCTCTTCTGATGAGGTTTGCACGCCAGATCGGGACAGGCCGTCAGATAGAGGCCGCTGACTTGATGCAGACGGCTTCTCAGACTCTTTCAGGTCGTTACCGAAGTTTTTTTTTAAATCATTGACTGCCGAGAGCAGCTCGTTCAGTTCAGAAGTGCGGCTCATATGAACCATTTTCAACAACAGGATTTCGAAGTGAACCCGCGGCTGTTCCACATCCCGGATTTTGATCTGGGCTTCGCTAACCAGGTGAAGTAGACGCAGCAGATCCGCCTCCTCAAACTCTTCTGATGCCTTCAGGTATCTCTTCTTCGTCTCTTCCGTGGCTTCGACCAGATACATTCTGCTGCTATTTTTGGCGACATAGATATTTCGGAGGTGCTGAGTCAGGGCCACCAGAAACTCCTGGATATCCACCCCATCTTTGAGAAGCCTGTCCAGCAGAATAAGCCCTCCATGGGGATCCCTTTTTGAAATGACATCTGTATATTCAAAAAGCTCATCATTCCCTATCACATTGAGCGCTCTGATCAGCTCATCGTACGTGATATTCAATCCACAGAAAGCGATCGCCTGATCCATCAGGCTGAGGGCATCTCTCAGAGCCCCGTCCGCCCTTTTGGCAATGGTATAGATCGATTCTCTGTCGATGGTAATCCCTTCTTCCCGGCAGATCACCTCCAGCCGGCTCACGATCTCCTCTACGGTGATGCGTTTAAAATCAAATCTCTGCACACGGGATAAAATAGTGGGCAGCACTTTGTGGGGCTCGGTCGTGGCAAAGATAAAAATCGCATGTGGCGGAGGCTCTTCCAGCGTTTTAAGCAGGGCGTTAAATGCCTGCCTGGTGAGCATGTGCACCTCATCAATGATGAAAACCTTGTACGTCCCGCTCTGGGGTGGCACCCGAACGACTTCACGCAGATGGTGGATATCCTCCACCTTATTATTGGACGCTGCATCCATCTCGATCACATTCAGGGTGCGGCTGAGAGACTCCCCATCTATCGACTCGTCAATCTGATTGATCGTTCTCGCCAGAACCCTCGCCATCGTCGTTTTACCCACTCCCCGGGGGCCGCAAAACATATAGGCATGAGATAACCGGTTCTGCCTGATGGCATTCTGCAAGGTGCTGCTTACATGCTCCTGGGAGACCACATCCTCAAATTTCTGCGGCCTGTACTTTCGGGTTAATGCACGATAAGTGGATGACATAATTGAACTATATACCTTTCCTGAGTCCCGTTACACGCTGAAATCCTTCCTCTGTTCAGCTCATTTTCTACCACGGACAAGGTACAAAATTTGAGGCTCTGAAGAGAACCTTTTTCAAACCTGGCTTCGCATGCGCTGGAATTCTTTCCGGTCCGCCTGCCACAGGGAGAGCAAAAAGTACCTCCCTCCGCGGGAGAACTCTTTCTATCGATCCTTTCTGTGGATATGAGTCCGGGAAGTGTTATCTTAGAGGTTGCCAATTTTTAGCCCCGTCAAACGGGGTAGTGAGTCAATCAGGTAAAATTAATGGATGATACTGAATCTCTGAAAATTTTCATTTTTAAAAAAAGCTGTAACTCCTTACCTTTTCGAAACCTTCAAAAAAAGATGATGAAGCCGTTTCAGCAACAATCCATTTTACTGAAAAATTTTCCCCTTTCCGATCCGACCCGGTTTTCCGTTGTCGGATTTTTTTTGGCCTTTATCATCCATGTAATCCCTCAAGGAAACATAATAGTACATGACATCCACTAAACAAGACAAAATAACAGCTCTCCTGGCCCTGTCTGACGGAACCGTAGTAAAAGGTGAAGCCCATGGAGTACCAGGAACTGCAGGTGGCGAACTCTGCTTTAATACGAGCATGACCGGCTATCAGGAGATATTTACCGATCCCAGCTATCACGGCCAGATCATGATGATGACCTACCCGCACATCGGGAATTACGGAACCTCGAATCAAGATGATGAAGCGGCCCGCGTCATGGTATCAGGGATTGTCGTCCGCTCCTTCTCTACAGATTTCAGCAATCCCAATGCCGATTCCAGCTTGCAGGATTATCTGGCGCGAAATAAAATTACAGCGATCTCGGGAGTAGATACCCGTAAACTGGTGAGACACATCCGTAAAAAGGGAATGCTCAATGCAGTGATCAGTACCGAAATCACGGACGAAAAGGAGTTGATTGAAAAAGCCCGCAATTGGCCCTCCATGGAAGGATTGGAACTGGCGACCCGGGTGAGCCGGAAAGAAGCCCAGACCGTCCCCTCGGAAGGGCCGTATAAAGTGGCAGCATTTGATTACGGCATCAAACAGAACATCATCCATAACTTTACAAGCCGCGGCTGTACGCTTCGCATCTATCCTGCTGAGGCCGATCTGGATGAAGTGAAGGCGTGGAACGCAGACGGTTACTTTTTTAGCAACGGCCCGGGAGACCCCAACGCATCCGCCGGCTACGGGCTGCCTGCTGTAGAACTGGCCAAAAAGAGCGGCAAGCCTGTATTTGGCATCTGCCTGGGGCACCAATTGATGGCCCTTTCCGAAGGCATTCCCATTACCAAGATGTTTATCGGACACAGGGGCGCCAATCACCCGGTTAAAAATATGGAGACCGGCATGGTGGAGATCACCACCCAAAATCACGGATTTGCAGTCGATCAGACGAAAATTGATCAGACAAAAGTGGAGGTCACCCACATCAACCTGAACGATCAGACTGTTGAAGGATTGAAGTTTAAAAACTTCCCCGGGATGTCCGTGCAATACCATCCGGAATCTTCACCGGGAACCCATGATTCCACCTATCTGTTTGATCAGTTTGTTGAAATGATTAAAGAGCATGCCAACTCATGACAACCGCAGTTTCTTCAAACCGTGAGTGTAAGAAGAGTACCTATTTCCAGATTCAACCAACCAATTTATAACCAACCCTACTACGAATGCCACGCCGTAACGACATAAGTAAAATTTTAATCATCGGATCCGGTCCCATTATCATCGGACAGGCTTGTGAATTTGACTATTCAGGAACCCAGGCCTGCCGCTCCCTGAAAGAGGAAGGGTATGAAGTCGTGCTGATCAACTCCAACCCTGCAACCATTATGACCGACCCCATGATGGCCGATGCGATCTATCTGAAGCCCCTGACCACCGACTCCATAAAAGAGATTGTGGAGATTGAAAAGCCCGATGCTGTGCTGCCGACCATGGGTGGCCAGACCGCTCTGAATCTCGCCAGGGATTTGCAACATGAAGGCTTCTGGAAAGAGAACAACATTAAAATCATCGGGGTTAACATGGATGCGGTCGATATAACGGAAGACCGGCAGCTTTTCCGGGACCTCATGGAGAGTATCGGGATTGAGCAATGCCGCAGCCGTACGGCACACTCACTGCTCGATGCGAAGGAGATTGTTGAGGAGCTGGGCGGACTTCCCATTGTGATCCGGCCCTCTTTTACTCTGGGGGGATCCGGTGGGGGGATTGTCTGGAATGAAGAAGAGTTTGAAGCCAAGATTCTGCGCGGACTTGAACTAAGCCCCGTCCACCAGGTCCTGATCGAGGAGAGCATCTTCGGATGGAAAGAGTTTGAACTGGAGCTGCTCCGGGATGACAACAACAACGTGGTCATTGTCTGTCCGATCGAAAACCTGGATCCTATGGGGGTTCACACCGGCGACTCCGTAACGGTAGCGCCTACTCAGACACTCACCGACAAACAGTATCAGATCATGCGGGATACCGCAATCCGGATGATGCGTTCCATCGGCCATTTCGCCGGAGGGTGCAATGTCCAGTTCGCCATGGAACCGGGGACCGACAGGCTTGTTGCCATCGAAATCAACCCCCGGGTGAGCCGCTCTTCTGCACTGGCCTCCAAGGCGACCGGTTATCCGATTGCCAAGATCGCAACCAAGCTTGCCGTCGGATACACCCTGGATGAGCTTCCCAACCCCATCACACAGGTCTCATCTGCCTGTTTCGAGCCTTCGATAGACTATGTGGTTGTCAAGATTCCGCGGTTCAACTTCGAGAAGTTCCACAATGTAAACGAAGAGCTGACCACGCAGATGAAAGCGGTGGGTGAGGTGATGTCCATCGGCAGAACGTTTCCTGAAGCACTTAACAAAGCGTGGCAGTCTCTCGAAATCGGACGCGCCGGCCTTGGGGCGGACGGATATGATACCCCCAACCGGAAGGTGATCCGGGAGCGGCTTGCCCGCCCCTACTGGGACCGGACCATGCAGATCCGGAACGCTTTTAAACTGGGGGCATCCGTAGAAGAGATTGCTGATATAACCAAGGTCGATCCATGGTTTCTGCAGCAGATCCGATACCTTGTGTCGCTGGAGAACCGTACAGAGGGTGAAAATCTGGAGGAGTTGAAAAA
>CALKWT010000013.1 GCA_938003885.1 uncultured Balneolaceae bacterium
CGATGGCCTGACCAAAGAGGAAAAGCGCAAACTCTTTGAATTAAGTAAAAAAGACTGAAACCTGTTCTCTTTCGTTTTAAAACAGCAAGGAGTATAGAATTCATGTGGCATGTAGTCAATGTGCGTTGTAGATAAATCTGGAAATTAAAGCTTATTAGACAACACTTATGTTTTCACAATCACGCAGAGAATCCATTCCGGTCCAAATCGGAGATGTAACCGTTGGCGGCGGTGCGCCGATTGTCGTACAATCGATGACAAATACCGATACCGCTGATATAGATGAAACAGTTGAGCAGATAGATCATCTTAACAAGGCAGGATCGGAACTTGTCAGAATTACTGTGAACAATGATGAGGCTGCCAAAGCGGTCCCTTATATAAAGGAGAAACTGATCAACCGGGGGGTCACCGTGCCGATTATAGGAGACTTTCATTACAATGGCCATCTCCTGCTCACGAAATACCCTGACACTGCCAGGGCGTTGTCGAAATTCAGGATCAATCCCGGAAACACCGGTACCAAAACGAGAGATGAAAATTTTTGTACCATCGTAGAACAGGCGTTACGGTATGATAAACCCATACGTATCGGAGTAAATTGGGGTTCTCTGGATCAGCAGTTGCTTGCACTCTATATGGATGAAAATAATCGCAGGAAGGTCCCTAAATCTGCCAAAGAGGTAATGCTTGATACCATGGTCGAAAGTGCGCGGCGCTCCACGGAACTGGCTGAGAGTGTAGGGCTTCCGTCTGACAAAATTGTTGTCAGCTGCAAAATGAGTGGTGTTCAGGATCTGATTCATGTCTATCAGAGGATTGCAGACGACCTGCCGTATGCTCTGCACCTGGGCCTGACAGAAGCAGGGATGGGCATGAAGGGAACGGTTGCGAGTTCAGTCGCTTTGGCGGTCCTTCTGCAAAAAGGTATCGGAGACACGATAAGGGTATCATTGACGCCTATGCCCGGGGCAGACAGGGCTGAAGAGGTTCGTATATCTCAGCAGATTTTGCAATCACTCGGAATCCGGAGCTTTATGCCTCAGGTCACCTCTTGTCCGGGTTGTGGTCGGACCAAGAGCACCTACTTTCAGGAGCTGGCTGATGAGATCCAGAACTACATTGTTGAGATGATGCCGGTCTGGAAAGAGATCTATCCGGGAGTAGAAGAGATGGACGTGGCGGTGATGGGGTGCATTGTGAACGGTCCGGGGGAATCCCGTCACGCAAATATAGGTATTTCGCTTCCAGGTACGTTCGAAGAACCGAAGGCTCCTGTCTATGTGGATGGTAAGCACCATGTGACATTGAGGGGGGATCACATTGCCGAAGAGTTTCGCGGGCTTCTGGATGAGTATATTCAGAAAAACTACTCGAGAAAAGAGAAGCAGCATGAGACGGTCACCGATTGACCGGCTTTTTTTGTCGTGATAATCTGTTCAGGCGTTCCGTCAGGCCACAAAATTCCCTTTTAAAATAATTTGGGATTTTGAACGGGAAAGGTATCTTAAGGGCAACAGGCACGGCTCACCGGCCTCCTTCGATGGGGGCTGAGGAAGCGGTAAAGGGAATTTGAAGAATCAGTACTTATGAGTTTTTTTGTACATTTCAGCGGGGTTTCTATAAGGACGCTCATCGGAGCGGGGATTCTCTTCTGGCTATTCTCGGGATGCACAACTTCAGAAGACCGTGCACTCAGTCAGGAGGAGTATATACAGGCTGTATCTGATTTCCATGTTAGCCTGGCTGCTAGTCAGACGGATGAAGCCAGGTTCGCATTCAACAAGATGAACGAAGTCGCTGTAGCTTACCCAAAAGAAGCTGCAGCTTGGGCAAACCTGGGTGTCTATGCCATGAGGCAGGGAAATTTCGATCTTGCGGCAGAGCGTATTGAAACAGCTGTAGAACTGGAGCCTGGGCATGCCGACATCCTTTATATGGCCGGCCTGATTGAAAGTGGGCGTGGCCATCTGGAAGAGGCCGTCAGTTACTTTAGAAGAGCTACCTATTCAGACCCAGATCATCTGAGAGTGCGCTTTTCTCTTGCCAGGGAGCTGGAACGCCTTGATGATACGATCCATCAGGAGGAGATCCGCACGATTCTTCAGAACCTGCTGACCCTTCGTCCAAAAAATCAGATGCTGTTGATAGAGTTTGCACGGAACCAGATCAAGGCAGGAGATACGCAAGGAGCTCTCCAGACGGTGGAGACTCTTTCCGCCTCCGGAACTCAATTTACCGAAGAACATGAGCGTTATTTTGATAGTATTGCCGAATTTGTTCGTGACGGTGACGCCGCATCCGCGATTCTGGAACTCTCCTTTCTTCAAAGTTCCCTCTCCGAGACAGCACTCTTTCAAAACGACCAGCTGGAACTATCTCTTCCCCCGACAGAGCTTGGTTTTTTAATTACTGAGTTCCTCTATCTGGAGACGCCGGAAGTCCGGGTTGCTGAACCGGATCTGGAGCTGACATTTTCCAGAAATAGAACGGAAATGCCAGAGAAACCGGTGGTCTGGCTGAAGGGTGTTACACTGCTGGAAGAGCTGCCGCCCTTTCCTATTGCCGTTTCTGAAGGAGAAATTATCATTGATGATTCAACCAGGTTACATTTTCCCGGGACTACGGACTCCCTGTTGCCGCATCACTCTGTAATAGAGGCAGATTATAATAATGATTTCAGAAATGACCTCGTGGCAGTAGGAAACGAAGGTTTCAGGCTATATGAACTGCAGGATGACCGCACATTTTCGGATGTTACAGAACAGCTTGGGCTCAGCCTCAGGGTCATCGATGGCAGTTATCATGGGGTTTACACGTTTGATGTGGACATGGACGGGGATCTGGATCTGCTGCTCACCGGTTCGGGTCAGCCGCTCATCCTCAGAAATAATGGGGATGGTACATTTAATGAAGTTTCTGCCTTTCCCGAATCAGAAGACGTTTTACAGTTTCTGTGGGCTGATCTCAATGATGACGGCGCGCCGGAAGCGACTCTGCTGACCTCCGGCGGTGAACTTTATGTCTATATAAATGAGCGTGGTGGCAATTTTTCGGAAGGCGTTCGGATTGCAGAGAACATTCAGGCTGTTTCAGCAGGAGATATGAATGTGGATGCCCGTTTCGAACTGGTCACTGTAAATAGTGAAGGTGTCGTTCAGTTACATCATTTTTCAGATGCGACCGGAGAGTCGGTTACAGAAACGCTCTATACCCTTTCAACTCTTCCAGCGGAGGGTAGAGCACAGAAAGTGCTGATTGCCGATGTCGACAACAATGGTGGCCTCGATATTCTCTACAGTGACAGGGATGGAGCAGAGCTATGGTTAGGGGCGGGGGATCTGAGTTATCTCCCTCACACATTTCGGATGGACGAGGGAGTGATCACGGACCTGCTCGATGTGGAGGGGAGTGAGCGTCTTGATTTTCTGATGATCGGCGAGGATGGACTCCCGTACTGGCTGGAGAACAGCGGAACGAAAAACTATCATGCACACTCGATCCGGGCCAGGGCATCGGGCGACAGCGGGGACAACCGCATCAACTCCTTTGGTATTGGCGGTGAGATGGAGATCCGTGCCGGACTGCTCTATCAGAAGCAGCTGATCACCTCTCCGATTGTACATTTCGGACTCGGCAACTACAGTGAGGTGGATATGTTGCGTATTATCTGGCCGAACGGTTCTGTCCAGGCTGAGTTCTCAGAGCTCGGAATGGGGGAGACCATATTCAATGAACAGATACTGAAGGGTTCCTGTCCCTGGCTTTTTACAAATAATGGAGAAGAGATTCAGTTTGTAACGGATGCACTCTGGCGCTCTCCGCTTGGCCTGCGTATCAATGCTCAGGAAACAGCCGGTGTAGTTCAGACTTTCGACCGGGTTAGAATTGCCCCGGATCAGCTGAAGGAAACAGACGGAGTCTATGATCTGCGTATGACAGCTGAGCTCTGGGAGACTCATTTCTTTGACTATGTGGAACTCATCGCCGTTGATCACCCGGCTGGAACGGAGATCTATATAGATGAACGGTTTGTTTTCCCTGCTCCGGATCTCTCAGCCCAAATTGTAAAGAGGCCCCGGCCCGTGAAGAGAGTTACAGGAGATCAGGGTGAAGATTTGACGGAGATCGTTTCGGAAAAAAACAGCAGTTATATCTCCCCATTCACAAAGACGGCCTATCAGGGATTGGTTAATGAACACTCTGTAACCATTGAACTTCAGGAATCGGAAACCGATGCGGAGTGGCTGATTCTATCTGGCTGGCCGACAGACAGCTCCATCAACCTTGCGCTGAGTCAGGGTACTATCCCACCACCAGACGGCCTTACTGTGGAGGTGAGGTCAGCCGGAGGCAGCTGGAAAACTTTGCACGATGATTACGGGTTTCCGGCCGGTAAGCTGAAGACGATTCTGCTCGATCTGGAGAGTATTTTCGATGAGAATGAGCGTCGTGAAATCAGATTAACAACGACATCGGAGATCTACTGGGACAGCATTCTGCAAGCGGAGAAGGAGAGCCCGGACAGGATGACAGAGTTTACGCTCGAGCCGGTTAAAATGGATCTTCGCTTCCGTGGTTATTCACTCTGGAGCCGGGCAGACTCTACCTCTCCGAAACTTCCGGATTACAATGAGATCTCTGGGACAACCCAGAGATGGAGGGACCTGGAAGGATTTCATACCCGGTTTGGTGATGTGAGTGAACTGCTCGAAGAGATTGATGATCGCTACGTAATTATGAATGCAGGCGATGAGATGGTACTCCATTTTGATGCGGCAGCACCTCCGGCAGAAGGGTATCTGAGAAGTTTTATTTTTGTTTCGGATGGCTGGGTGAAAGATGGGGATTACAATACCGAAGCCTCAGCCACGGTTCTTCCGCTCCCCTATCACGGAATGGCGGACTATGAGTACGGAGCAGGAAACTCTCTGGAAGAGGATCCGGTTTATCAGAGGTTTCGTGAGGACTGGATAAACTACCACACCCGGTATATAGTACCTTACAGTTTCAGGACAGCACTCTTACCGGATCCTCGCTATGCTGGAAATTCCCGTGAGGAGCTGTAAGATGAACAGAGCTCCGTTTACTTCCTTCTAAACATCTGAAGATATGATGAATCAAAAATATGCGCGTGCAGTTGTCAGCGGCATTTTTGTACTGCTTCTGATGGTTCCTTACGGTATCAGGAAAATGGCCCAACTGGAAGAGCCGGGCATCGGTAGTGACCGTGAAGAAGCTCTGGACCGATATGGGTTCTTTCTGGAAGATGTAACGGAAGAGGCAGGTATCGATTTCGTTCACAAGAGAGCTACTCCCGATGAAAAATTGAACCATATACTGCCTCAGATATCCTCTGTGGGTGCCTCTGTCTCCGTGGCAGATTTTAACAATGATGGATACCCCGATATTTACCTGACCAACAGTGAATTTGGCCACTCCAACGCTCTCTATAAGAATATGGGAGATGGTACTTTCGAAGATGTGGCGGAGGAGCTCGGCGTGGCGAATCTGAACAATTTTGAGTCTGGTGCCTCCATGGGCAGCATCTGGGGAGACTATAACAATTCCGGCTTTGAAGATCTGTTTGTATACAGGTGGGGAAGGCCTGCCCTGTTCAGGAATGAGGAGGGGAGAGGATTTACAGAGGTGACCGAAGAGGCGGGCCTGCCGGGCCATATCAATGCGAACAATGCTGTCTGGCTGGATTATAACAGTGACGGCCATCTGGATCTTTTTATCGGGGGATACTACCATGAAGATCTGAATCTGTTCGATCTTGAACATACCAGGGTGATGCCCGACAGTTATGAGTATGCGACAAACGGCGGTCTGAATTATCTCTTTCGGAATAATGGAGACGGAACCTTTACAGATGTATCGGAAGAGACCGGCATCCGGCAAACCAGAAGATGGACGCTCGCAGCATCGGCTGTGGATCTGACAGGCAACGGGTATCCGGATCTGGTTGTAGCGAACGATTACGGTGTTGATGAGATCTATCTGAACCGTGACGGCAACTATTTTGAAAATGCCGGGGAAATATCGGGCCTTGGATTCGTACCCAAAAGCGGAATGAGCGTCGATTTCGGGGATATCCTGAACCAGGGCAGGTATGCCATCTACATAACCAATATCTCTGAGGCAGGCGTGCTGATGCAAGGGAATAATTTATGGATGCCTTCATCCGGAAGGGAGGAGGGCACGTCAGGCAGTGTAAGATACCGGAATGTGGCCGGGAGTATGGGTGTTGAGATCGGGGGATGGGGATACGCAGGGAAGTTTATAGATTTTAATAACGACGGGAATCTGGATCTCTATGTGGCAAATGGGTATATATCCGATGAACCTGAAACCGATTATTGGTATGATTACTCCAGGGTAGTGGGGGGGAACCGAACAATCATTGAGGACGCAGTGAACTGGCCCGCAATGAACGGCCGGACTTTTTCCGGTTATCAGGAAAATAAGCTCTGGCTGAATGATGGCTCCGGCAGATTCCGTGAAGTGGGATCCTCTGTTGGTGGTGCACTGATTCTGGATAGCCGGGCAATTGCTGTGGCTGACTTCTTCGGAACGGGGGCTTTGGATGTGGTTGTAGCGAATCAAAATCAGCCTGTCAGGTTGTTCAGGAATCGTGTACGCGGGGATCATCATTGGATCGGCCTGGATCTGACTGGCAGAACCAGCAACAGAAGTGCTATCGGGACTCTGGTCTTTCTGTATCAAAACGACGGGCGTATTACGAAGAAACATGTGAGCGGAGGCGATGCATTTAGCTCGCAGAGCCAGCGTCCTGTCCACTTTGGCCTCGGTAAGGACCCTTCCATAGATAAAATAGAGATTGTATGGCCCTCCGGAATCCGGCAGACGATCCATTCCCCTCAACCCGGGCGGTATCACAAAATAACGGAACCGGAATCGGCGACTGCCGGGAGTTCGGGCGTCCTGTCAAACGGCAATTTTGTCTCCGCTGCGGGCAGTAATTCTGAACCTGCAAATTCCATTAAATCCGAACCCCTCTCTCTTGAAGAATAGATTTTTTATACCTCCCGGTTTTATTGGGCCTCTTCTGATTACAGCCCTGGTATTGGCGGCACACATCTCTTTCGGTGTGCTGGACGGCTGGGACAAATTTGCCGTTGCTGTCGGTACAGCTGTTGTAGCGGAGCTTTTCTTTCACAGGTTAATGACGGGGGAATGGCGGAATCTCTCCAGTGCCTACATTTCAGGTAACAGTGCGGGGATTCTTGTCCGTTCCCCGATGCACTGGCCTTTTGCATTAACAGCTGCCATTTCCATCGCCTCAAAGTATGTGTTTCGTTTTCGTGGCCGTCATATCTGGAACCCTACCAATTTCGGGGTGGTGGTAATGCTCATGATCGCCTCCGACAGCATGGCCATTCTGAGCATTCAGTGGGGGAGCAATATGTGGGCGATGCTGGCCATCTGGCTGGTAGGAGTGCTTACTATCATCAAGGTCCGGAAATTTCATATCTGTGCTGTGTATGTGATCTCTTTTCTCTTTTTTGCCTGGATCCGGAGCCTGATGGGAGAGGGAGTCTTCCTGGCGGAAATTGCGCCACTGACAGGGCCCATGTATCAGCTCTTCATTCTCTTTATGATCACAGATCCACGTACCGTCGTCTCCACCAGAAAAGGGCAGATGATTGTCGCTTTTCTGATTGCTCTGGTTGAGATGTTCTTCAGATTGGGAGAGGCAGTCTATGCCCCTTTTTATGCCCTGTTTATTGTAGGTCCGCTGGCTCTTGTCATCGACATCCTCTACAGGGAGAGAAAAGATGCTGGCGTGAACATGGAGTCGGGAAAAATAAGCGCCGCCAAGGCTTGAAAAGTACAGGATGCAAGCCTGTGGCGGAACGCTCTTTCCAGTTACGGCCTGCGGCTTCCGTGTAGTAATACAACTCTTCTTTTCAGAGTCATAGTCCACCAACATCGTTTATAGAAACAGAGCGATAGAGATGCAATAAGCCTCGCCTGAGAAGGAGTGTTCAGGCGATACTTTCGCCGCTCTTTGAAGGAAGCACAATTTAGACTGGTTCTGAATCAGTCATCAGCCACTTTAAAGTGGAAGGGCTTTTTTAATACTGTGAAAATCTTTTATATTCCTGTGCATTTATAATTCATCATAAATTCACAATTCTAAAATCCGGATATGGACTATACAAAGATACGAGGAGCATTTCGTGGCATGGGATCGCCATTGAAGCCGTTCTGGCGGAGTTGCACATTCAGAAAAAAAACTTTATCAGTCATCCGGTTCAATATAGCTGCAGTACTGGTTATCGTTATGATGGCTGGTAGTGTTGATGCACAGAACCGGGTGGAAATAAGGGGAACTGTTACAGATGGAGCTGATAACACCCCGTTGATCGGAGCCAGTGTGGTGGTGGAAGGATCCGAAGAAGTGGCGGGCACCACTATCGGTACGGTGACGGGCCTGGATGGAACCTATACCATCAATGTTCCCGAGGAGCTGAATACACTGGTCTTTTCATTTGTGGGTTACATTACTCAGACTGTCCAGATCGATGGCCGCACCACGATCGACATTGTAATGCAACCCGATGTGCGAATGCTGGATGACGTCGTCGTTGTGGGGTATGGTGTACAGACGCAGCGTGAAACCACGGGTTCGATTGTCTCACTGAGTGAGTCGGACTTTAATCAAGGTGCCATCGCCTCCCCGGAGCAGTTGTTACAGGGACGTACGGCAGGTGTCCAGATTACAACGGCGAGTGGTGAACCGGGGGCAGGTGCCAATGTCCGGATCCGGGGCACGTCCTCTGTGCGAGGCGGTAATCAGCCACTCTTTGTTGTAGATGGTGTACCCCTCAGTGGAGGGAACGATACACCGGGCGGTGCCAATGTGGGTGCAGGCAGTCAGTCGGCAAGAAACCCTCTTACCTTTTTAAATCCGAATGATATTGAAAGTATCAGTGTACTGAAGGACGCCTCGGCTGCTGCAATCTACGGTGCGAGAGGTTCCAATGGTGTTATTCTTATCACGACCAAAAGCGGAACCTCTGAGCCAACCCTCTCTATCTCCTCAAGCACCAGTATCAGCAATACGACCAGGAAGCTGGATCTGCTTTCTGCCGATGAGTACGTGAGCATGGCACAGGCAGCCGGTGCCGATCCGGACATTGTGGATTTCGGAAGTGCCACCAACTGGCAGGATCAGATCTTCAGAACCGGAATTTCACAGGATTATAATGTGAGCTACGGTGCGGGTTCAGAAACTGGGTCCTACCGGCTCTCGCTGGGGTATGGGGATCAGCAGGGGACCATTAAGAACACCTCCCTGGAACGTTTGACTGCCCGGATTAATGCCACTCAGCGGTTTCTGGACGACCGGCTTATCCTTGATGTGAACTTCACCGGTTCAAAGCTGAATCAAGAGTATGCTCCCATTGGTAATAATGTTGGGTTTGACGGGAACCTGATCGGTGCTGCACTGCAGGCAAATCCAACGCGGCCGATCTACAACAGCGACGGCACCTATTTTCAGTCGTCAGACTTCCGCAATCCGCTTGCGATGTTAGATTATATTGATGACAATTCTGAGACAAGCAAATTGCTGGCAAATGTGGCGGCCACAGTCAACCTTACTGACTGGCTTGCCTACAAAATTAACTACGGCTATGAAAATTCGGACGCTGTTCGCCGGGTAGGGGTCAGTCCGCACCTCGGATTTCCCGATATTCAGTCTACCAACGGTCGTGCGGTTATTGACAATCTCTATGCGAATTCCCAGTTGATAGAGCATACCCTCAACCTCAGACAGGGGGCACTGGGAGGCGAGATCGATCTTTTGGCAGGTTTCTCCTACCAGCGATTTGAACGCCGGGGAGATTGGCTGCAATCCTCCTATTTTGTCACAGACGAAATTCCACCTGTAGATAATGTGGATGGAGTGGACAATATTAACAACCGGGCATTTCTGGCTTCCTCTTCCAGAAATACAGATGAAATCCAATCCTTCTTCGGGCGTGCCGTCTATAACTATTTGGACAGGTATATTCTGACAGCCAATTTCCGGGTGGATGGATCTACAAAGTTCGGGAAGAACAACAAATACGGTTTCTTTCCCTCTCTGTCAGGGGCGTGGAGGATCTCAGGTGAAGAGTTCTTCGAACCACTCATGGATACATTCTCTGATTTGAAGCTCCGTGTTGGGTACGGAGTTACCGGAAATCAAGAGTTTCCCGGAGGAGTTTCACTGGCAGTTTTCAATGCCAACAGTGACGGATCCATCACTCAGGTGAACAACCCGAATCCGGATATCCAGTGGGAAGAGACAACCCAGTGGGGAATTGGACTCGATTTTGAGCTCTATCAGGGCAGGTTATCGGGCTCGCTCGACTATTTCAATAAACAGACTGATAATCTGATTTTCCGCCAGGATTATGCTCAACCTGCAGCGGTCGACTATCAGTGGGTAAACCTGGATGGTACGGTGATCAACAAGGGCTGGGAGTTCATGCTAAACGCCTATCCTGTAGATGGAACCAGCTTTACCTGGCAGATTGGCTACAATATGAGTTTCCTGGAAAACACAGTACGTGATCTCAGTACATTTGTAAATACAGGTGCTATACACGGACAGGGGCTTACCGGTGCCTACGGTCAACGCATTGCCAGCGGTCAACCGCTCTTCTCCTTCTATATGCGCGAATTTGTAGGGTTTGATGAAAATGGCCTTGGCATCTATGCCAATAACGGTGAGCTTGGATTTGTAGGAGATCCGCTTCCAGACATGACACTGGGCCTCAACAACACCTTTTATATCGGCCGTTGGGATGTCAGTGCATTCCTGGAAGGTGCATTCGGATTTCAGGTTTACAACAATACTGCCAATGCCATTTTCCTGAAAGGGAATCTGAGAAACGGACGTAATGTAACACGTGAAATTGCTCAAAGTGATGAGAATCCAAATAACTTCGGTGAAGCTTCCACTCGGTTTATTGAGGATGGAGATTATTTAAGACTGGCCAATTTGAATATAGGCTATAGTATCGATCCCGCCTCCATCGGTCTGCAGGATGCACTTCGCTCTTTGAGAATCAGCCTGACGGGCCAGAATCTTTTTGTGATAACGGGTTACAGCGGTTTTGATCCGGAAGTAAATACGGATAAATCGATGAACGGTGTTCCTTCACTCGGTATCGATTATACAGAGTATCCCCGAGCACGTACTTTTACGTTTAATGTGAGCCTGGAATTTTAAATCACTTATTTGTTTTGTTAAAGGAGAAATTTATGTTTAAAAAATTAACTTTATTAACAGGTCTTGCAGCTACATTGTTTTTCATGTCGGGCTGTACAGATCTGGCTGACAATATTCAGGACGGAATCGGCAGAGAGACTGGAGATGACGGACCAGCGGAGATAACCGATCCTACCTCTGCTTTGGTAGGTGTTTATTCACAGTTGAACGGACTCCGCGGTGCGGGTGAAACATTTGCACTGATGGAACATCCATCTGATGAGATGATTGGCCCAACCAGGGGGACCGACTGGAGCGACTTTGGAGTCTGGAGGCAGCTCCATGCTCATACCTGGGATCCATCCCATGCTCAGTTGATCAATACCTGGAACCATTTGAACTCCGGGATATTCCGGGCGAGCCAGGTAGTGGAGTCCTCTGCCGCAACTGCTCAGGAGGTGGCCGAAGCCAAATTCCTGAGGGCGTACTTTATGCACTATGTGATGGACTTTTTTGGCCAGGTACCCTTCCGGCCTACCGATGCTGGTGCTGCTGATGTCCCTGAAGTTCTTTCCAGAAGCGAGGCCTTCGACTTTATCATCGATGATCTCACCTCTGCAAGGAATGAACTGCCCTCCCTCTCTTCAGCATCTGATGCAGGAAGAGCCAGTCAGGAGGCAGTCGATTTTCTGCTCGCTCGTCTGTACCTGAACAAGGCGGTCTATACCCAGTCAACGCCCGAAAATCCATCAGCAGGGCCATACGACTTTTCGAATGCGGATATGGATCTGGTAATCAGCCATGTGCAGAACATCATGGATAATCCTTACACAGAACTGACCGATTATTTCGACAATTTCCACTGGGATAATACCATTCGGTCAAACGAATTACTTTTTGTCATTGCTGCAGAAGAAGGTGGATCCAACACGTTTAATCATTTCTACATGACGTTGCATTACAACAACAGTCCATCCGGCTGCTGTAATGGTTTTACCACCCTGGGGAGCTTCTATGACCGTTTTGAAGAGAACGACATCCGGCGAAGCCAATACATACCCGGAATGTCAGACCAGGGCGGGGTCCTGGCAGGATTTTTGGAAGGCCAGCAGTATGATAGTTTTGATGGCAGTCTGGAGAATCCCGGAGCACCTCTGCAGGACCGTGGCGGGAATCCGCTAATTTTCACTCCTGATGTCGATCTTTTTTATGCCAATGAGCGGATGGGAATACGGGTGATCAAATATCTGATCTATTATGACAACCCTGAAAATCCGGGTACAGATTTTGTCCTCTTCCGATACGCGGATGCCTTATTGATGAAAGCTGAAGCTCACTTCAGAAAAGGGGAAACCTCAGAGGCCCTGGAACTCATTAATGAGTTGCGTGCACACAGAAATGCGTCGCTTCTGGCATCGCTGGATGAACAGGATATCCTGGATGAGCGGGGCAGAGAGCTCTATTGGGAAGGCTGGAGACGCCAGGATTTAGTCCGATTTAGTGCTTTTACGAATGAGTGGGAAGAGAAGGCGCAATCGGAAGATTACCGGGTTATCTTTCCAGTTCCGCAGCGGGCGTTGGATACCAATCCGAAATTAACACAGATCACAGGATACTAAGAAGGTCCTGATCCAAAAAAGAGAGGCCATACATATCGGTGTGTGGCCTTTTTTTGTTCCAATCAATGTTTATTTTATCTGCAACCGGGTAACGGCGGTGTACGATGTTCCGGAAACGGGGAGAGATGATAATGAATCCTCTGTTGGGAATCCTGCCGGATGATGGCAAGCCCCGCTCTGACACCAACTGCAACCGGGATCTCGCGAGCACGAACCTCCAATCTCAATGATAGTCGACAACTGACCTATGTTCAGGCCATTTCATCAGTTCACATCTGTAGTGACAATTCTTCTGATACTGTTTTCTTCTTGTACCCGCGATCAGGACAAAAGGTTTGAAAAGCTGGAGGCATCACAAACGGGAATCGATTTTAATAATGAAATTATTCCAACCCCGGAACTTAATATTTTCAACTACCTCTATTTTTATGACGGTGCGGGGGTAGCAGCGGGTGATCTTACAGGCAATGGGCTTCCAGATCTCTACTTTACCTCTAATTCGGGTGAGAACAGGCTGTATCTGAATAAGGGAGAGTTCGAATTCGAGGATATCACCGAACGGGCTTTTGAAGAGGGGCTGCCTCAATACTGGTCTACAGGGGTGACATTTGTCGATATTAATAATGATGGATTGCTTGACATTTATGTGTCTAACGTCGGCGGCCATATGAACTTTGACGGAAAGAATCAGCTCTTTATTAATCAGGGAACCGATGAGATGGGAATCCCTTGGTTTACGGAAGAAGCGGCTTTCTATGGGCTTGACTTGCAGGGGCTTGCAACTCAGGCTGTTTTTTTCGATTACGATCTGGATGGTGATCTGGACATGTTCATGCTCAATCACTCTGTACACTCTTTTGGTACCTATACCTATTCTACCCTGCGTCAGGAGAGCCACCCTTTGGCAGGAGACAAGCTCATGAGAAATGATAACGGCACGTTTGTAGATGTGACCGAAGAGGCAGGGATATTTAATTCGCCCCTCGGCTATGGTCTTGGGGTAGGAATTGCAGATCTGAACGGGGATGGCTGGCCCGATATCTATGTAGGAAATGATTTTCATGAAGATGACTATCTCTATCTCAATAATGGGGACGGAACCTTTACTGAATCCCTGGAAGAGATGATACAGCACACCAGTTATTCATCGATGGGAAATGACCTGATTGATATCAATAACGATGGATTGATGGATATCTACTCGCTGGACATGATGCCAGAAGCCTATGAGCTGCAGCGTACCTCCGTGATTGAGGATCCTTACGATCTCTACCTTACGAAACTCGCCTATGGCTATAAACATCAGTTTACAAGAAATACACTGCAGCTGAACCGGGGAAATGGAAAATTCAGCGAGATCGGAATGTATTTAGGTGTTCATGCGACAGACTGGAGCTGGGCTGCACTCGGTGCCGATTTTAATAACAATGGCTATACCGATCTCTTTGTCTCCAACGGAATCTATGGACGTACAAATGAGCTGGATTACATCCATTTTATAACCCAGGATCATATACAGCAGCGGTTGGAAGGCGAACTTACCGAGGAGGATGTCCGGCTGGCTGAGCATGCACCCCAGGTGAAAATTTCAAATTACATGTTTGCAAACCGGGGCGGCCTGAATTTTGAAAATGGCTCCCGGAAGTGGGGCCTGGACCATCCTTCTTACTCAAGCGGGGCAGCTTATGCTGATCTGAATGGAGATGGATCCCTTGACCTGATTATCAACAATGTCAATCAGCCGGCCGCGATCTACAGAAACCGAACCCGGGAACTGGATCCCGAAGCCGCATTTCTGAAAGTGAAACTGGAGGGGCCCGCTACAAACAGGTATGGTATCGGTGCACGGGTGACGATCCGGCAAGAGGATTCGGAGGAGATGCTGGTCCGGGAACTTTACCCGGTCCGGGGTTTTCAGTCCTCGGTAGAGCCTCTTCTTCACTTTGGCCTCGGGACTGTAGATAAGGTCGGGGAGTTAGAGATCCGTTGGCCAGATGGAAAAGCAGAGCGTCTGAAGGGTTTGGATGTGAATCAGACTCTTACACTGAGGTATGAAGATGCCGTCATGATGACCGCGACAGCGGAAGAAAATGAAGAGCCTCTTTTTATTGAGATTACAGATCAATTGAATGTTGATTTCAGACATCGTGAGAATGATTTTATAGAGTTCAACCGGGAGCCGCTGATTCCCCATATGGTCTCCCGGGAAGGTCCGGCTCTGGCTGTTACAGATGTAAACAGCGATGGGTTGGATGATATATATATCGGTGGAGCCAGGCGGCAGTCTGGCGCCCTCTTTCTGCAACAGGCTGATGGTACCTTTGCAGAGAAAGAGGTAGCTGCCTTTGATGAAGATCTCAATTACGAGGATGTGGATGCCCATTTTGCCGATTTTACCGGCAATGGATTGCCGGATCTTCTCGTGGTGTCGGGAGGAAATGAATTTACCGGAACCGCAGAATATATGAGGCCCAGGTTCTATATCAATCAGGGGAACGGGGAGTTTGTCCGGGATACTGAACGTATGCCGGATCTCTACCTGACCGGATCCGTGGCCGCGATTACGGATGTAAATGGGGATAATCTCCCCGATATCTTTATCGGTGCACGTGCCGTGCCCTGGAGTTATGGGAGCCGGCCGGAAAGCTATCTGCTGATCAATGAGGGAGATGGATATTTCAAAATTGATGAATCAGATTTCGGTAAAAGGTTTGCCGATGTCGGGATGGTGACAGATGCAAAATGGGCAGATATGGACGGAGACGGGCTGCCCGATCTGGTGGTAGCATCAGAATGGGAGCCGGTACAGATCATCTACCATGATCCCGCGAAGGGCAAAATGGAGATGCCGCACTCTTCAGGTTTGTGGAATACTCTTGAAATAGCTGATATGACGGGGGATGGCAGGCCAGATATCATCGCAGGAAATCTGGGATTGAATTCCAAATATCAGGCATCCGAAGAGATACCCCTGCGTATGTATGTGGAAGATTTTGATGGCAATGGAATTCTGGAGCAGATCGTAACCTATATCGACTCTGACGGGAGGGAACGGCTCTTTGCAACCAGAGATGAGCTTGTTGAACAGCTGCCTTATATCGGGGAACGGTTTTCAACGTACCGGGAGTTTGCTGCAGCGGATCTTACAGAGGTGATCGATCGAAACATCATGAACAGGGCGCTAACCTATGAAGTTACTGAGCTTCGTTCCGTTATGTTTCTAAACAACGCTTCTGGTTTTGAAAAAACACCACTGCCTCAGGCTGTGCAGTTCTATCCTGTTCAATCTACATACATAACAGAGTTCAAAGGAAACGGAAGGATGGATCTGGTCACGGCGGGTAACTTTTTTAATGCCAATATTCAGCGGGGGCGATATGATGCAGGGTATGGATCTCTCTTACTGAACGAGGGGGAGGGCAAACTTTCAGAGTACTCAAATAGCCACATGAATTGGTATCTGGAAGGGGAGATCCGGCAGTTGGAAGGGATACGGATCGGGAATTCAGAAGTTCTGATTACAGCCGAAAATAATGGCGCCGTAAGATTTTTCAGGATAAACAGGGAGGGAGGTAATAATTAACAAGTGGCTCGTTCTGCAGCGAATGAGGCTGACACCAATATCCGGCAGGGAGAGAGACAGTACCTGCAAAATAGTGTAATAGAAATAAAAAAGCACTTCGTATCTCTACGTAGTGCTTCTTCTACTGAATAGAATGGAGAGTTTGGTCTAAACAACAACTTCCTCTTCTTGCACCTTCTTTTCAGCTTCCTGATCATCAAAGACAAAGAAGAAGATGATCATGACAACTACGGCGAATACAGCGGGAATGATCCAGATCATCTCCCAGTTCTGCTGGCCATCAATCGTGTAGAAGTCGGCAATAAGTCCTGCGGCCCAGAAACCGATCAGCATACCAATTCCATAGGTAGCGAGTGTAATCAGGCCCTGCGCAGAGCTCTTAAACTTCTCTCCTGCTTTGGAGTCAGTATAAATTTGCCCTGTGACAAAGAAGAAATCGTAGCAGAGACCGTGCAGAGCGATTCCGATGATAAGCATAAACATCAGTTCGCCAGAGTTTCCGTAGGCAAACAGTGCATATCGTACAGCCCATGACAACATCCCTACCAGGAGTGTCTTCTTTAAACCAAAGCGCACCAGGAAGAATGGGATAAGTAACATGAAAAGAGCTTCTGAAAGCTGTCCGAGCGTCATGATTCCTGTGGCATTTTCAACTCCTACATCGATCAGGAATGGGTTGGCGTACTGATAATAAAAAGAGAGCGGAATACAGATGAAAATGGATGCCATCACAAAAATCAGGAAGTTACGATCTTTCAGCATGTTGAGTGCATCCAGTCCCAAAACCTCCTTGACCGAAACTTTGGTATCCCGGGAAACCACCGGAGGTGTTTTAGGCAGTGTAAAACAGTAGACACCCAGAATGGCAGAACTGACAGCTCCCATTAAAAAGGTGTTGCTCAAAAGACCCTGCTGAATAGCTGAAGCGGAGTCCCACGAAAATACAAAACTGATCGCCAGGCCAGCGGCAATCCAGCCAATGGTTCCCCAGACCCGCACTTTAGCAAACTCTTCAGCCGGATTTGCCATCTGACGGAAGGAGATGGAGTTAACCAGGGCAAGAGTCGGCATGAACAGGATCATATAGACCAATACATAGGGGAAGAAAACGGAGAATTCCGTCGTGTTCGCCATCAGATACATCAGTACAGCACCCGCCAGGTGAATGACTCCCAAAATGCGCTCAGCATTGAAGTAGCGGTCTGCAATCAGCCCAACGATGAAGGGGGCAATAATGGCACCCCAGGATTGTGTCGAAAAAGCCATGCCAATCTGTGCACCGGATGCTCCAAGGTTACTTCCCAGAAAAGTCCCCAGTGTAACAAACCATGCGCCCCAGACAAAAAACTCCAGGAACATCATCCCGCTGAGGCGGGTTCTTACAAAATTTTCCATTAATCGTTTTCTTGGTTAAAAGTAATTAGTTATGTTTTTGAATATGAATGTTCTTCTTCACACATGCAAGTAAAACAATGTGAAGTAGTTGTAGATTTTCATAATCTTCTGTATCTCCCCAGATGCAAAAGGTGGTCAATAAAACTTGAAATTTTAAATAGAAAGTTTCTATGAGTAAAAAAATTCGAATGGGCATGGTAGGCGGAAGTCTCGATGCCTTTATTGGTGATGTACATAGAAAAGCTTCAGCTTTGGACGGGCAGTTTGAACTCGTCTGCGGAGCTTTTAGCAGTTCTCCCGAAAAATCTGCTCAGACCGGCAGAGCATTAGGTCTGGAAGAATCACGTGTCTACGGAACGTACGATGAAATGATTGAAAAAGAGGCAGAGCTTCCCGAAGAGGAGCGGATGGAAGTGGTCTCTATTGTGACTCCGAATCACGTACATTTTGGGCCGGCAAAAAAATCACTTGAAAAAGGGTTTCATGTAATTATTGACAAACCTCTCGCTTTTTCATTGGAAGAGGCGAGAATACTTCAGCAAGTTGTACAGGAGACCGGAAACATTCTGGCATTGACCCACACCTATACAGGATATCCGATGATCAAGGAGGCACGTCACCTCGTACAGAATGGGGATATCGGTAAGGTTCGCAAGATATACGTGGAGTATCCCCAGGGCTGGCTGGCAGAACCACTGGAACAGAGCGGGGACAAACAGGCGTCATGGAGAACAGATCCCACCAAGTCGGGCGAAGGCGGTGCGGTTGGTGATATCGGAACACATGCGGCCAACCTGGCAGAATATGTAAGTGGACTTAAAATCGAAAAGGTCTGTGCAGATATTAACATTGTAGTGGATAACCGAAAGTTAGATGACGATGCATCCGCGCTGCTCAGGTTTGAGAATGGCGCATCCGGAGTATTGGTCGCCACACAGGTTGCTACCGGAGAGGAAAATAACCTCCGACTTCGTATCTATGGGGAGACCGGCGGATTGGAGTGGAGCCATACGGATCCCAATACATTGTTGGTGAAAAGCAACAGTGAACCAGCCAGGATCTATCGCACCGGAGGCGGTTACGTCTCTTCGGCAGCCGTAAACAATACAAGAGTCCCGGCAGGCCATCCGGAAGGATATCTGGAAGCATTTGCAAATATCTATGTCGCTTTTTCAAGAGCGGTCAGAGACCACCAGAGAGGTGAACTTAAGCCGGTTGAGCAGTATGATTTCCCGCTTGTTCAGGATGGTGTAAGAGGCGTGGCGTTTATTTCTGCCATGATCAAATCAGGTAAAACAGAAAGTAAATGGACAAAAATAGAACTATGAAAACTATAAAAGGACCCGCAATATTTTTAGCTCAGTTTGTAGGAGACGAAGCTCCGTTTAACGACATCATATCGATCTGCAAGTGGGCGGCATCCCTGGGTTATAAAGGAGTTCAGATTCCTACCTGGGAGAAAGGCCTGATCGACCTTGAGAAAGTTGCTGAAAGTAAAACCTATGCCGATGAATACAGAGGTAAAATAGAGGAACTCGGCCTTGAGATTACCGAACTCTCTACACACCTGCAGGGACAGCTGGTGGCAGTAAACCCCGCATACGATGTGATGTTTGACGGTTTTGCCCCTAAAGAGGTGCATGGTAAGCCTAAAGAGCGTCAGAAGTGGGCTGAAAATCAATTGATGCTGGCAGCGAAAGCAAGCAGGAATCTCGGCCTGAACGCATTAGGCTCTTTCTCTGGAGCTCTTTTGTGGCACACGGTCTATCCCTGGCCTCAGCGGCCAGCCGGACTGGTTGAAGATGGGTTTGCTGAACTTGCAAGATTATGGAAACCCATTTTGAATGAGCTGGATGAACAGGGAGTGGATGTCTGCTATGAGCTGCATCCTGGTGAGGATCTGCATGATGGTGTTACCTTTGAGCGGTTTCTGGAAGCTACCGGAAACCATCCCAGAGCGCGAATTCTATACGACCCCAGCCATTTCGTGTTGCAACAGCTGGACTACCTCAGCTTCATTGATATCTACAAGGATTATATCAAAGCATTTCATGTGAAAGATGCCGAATTTAATCCTACCGGGCGAAGCGGTGTCTATGGTGGATACGAAAGCTGGATCGACCGTCCCGGAAGATTTCGCTCCTTAGGAGATGGGCAGGTCGATTTTGTTTCGATCTTTACCAAGCTCTCCCAGTATGGATTGGACTTATGGGCTGTTCTTGAGTGGGAGTGCTGCATCAAACACCCTGAACAAGGTGCAGAAGAGGGCGCACCGTTTATTCAGGAGCACATCATTCGTGTTACTGAGAAAGCCTTTGATGATTTTGCCGGTGGAAACAGTGATGATGAGTTAAATAAAAAAATTCTCGGCATCCGCTAATTCCAGGTGAATTTCAGAGCAGATCAACGTTTGGGCCCGGGTATTCTCTCCTGATGGAGGGACCCGGGCCTTTTTATTTACTGTTTTCATCTATTTTTACTTTTAGTCAAAACCGTACCAGCTCTTCTTTTTTTGGTTTCAGAATGACAACTGTCAGGAGGCTTGTGAACCTGATATGATTCTAAATAAGTAGTATTTTTACAATTTCGGCTCGATGAATATATTAAAAAGGAAAGGAGTCGAGATCTCCTTTCAGGCCTATATAATAACCGCCCTTTCCTACATGGCTTTGGGGCTTTTCTCCTCACTTATCATCGGCCTGATTCTCCGGACAGCGGGGGAACAGTTCGGATTGCTTCAACTGGTTACCATCGGCCAGACAGCCATGGGGCTGATGGGGCCGGCTATAGGGGTGGCCATCGCCTACGGATTGAAAGCTCCGCCACTGGTACTCTTCGCTTCTGCTGCCGCCGGAGCCTTTGGTGCAGTTTCAGGCGGCCCTGCCGGTGCCTATGTCGCCTCTCTACTGGCTGTCGAAACAGGAAAGTTGCTCTCCGGATCGACACGTCTGGATATCATCCTAACACCACTTGTAACCATACTGGTTGGTTATTTTGCGGCGGAATCGGTAGGAGTTTTAATTCATCAGGGAATGATTGCATTTGGAGACGTGATCAACTGGTCTGTAGAAAGGCAGCCTTTTCTGATGGGTATTTTAGTTGCCACCCTTATGGGGTTTGCTCTTACTGCTCCGATATCGAGTGCAGCGATTGCCATTATGCTCGGCCTGGATGGCCTGGCCGCAGGAGCAGCAACCGTAGGATGTTCAGCTCAGATGGTTGGATTTGCGGTCAGCAGT
>CALKWT010000014.1 GCA_938003885.1 uncultured Balneolaceae bacterium
CAAACTCTTCCCAGTTGTAGTCGGGGCGGCCGGTAATCTGAGGTTGTGAGACCAGAATGATTTTTCCGTTAATGCTCTCCAGCCAGGCATCAAACTCTGCCTGATTTTCTACCATGGGGAGGATCTCCAGCTCTGCGGTTATCCCCTCAGGGCCGGTAGCCGGGCTCCATGCAAGCTGCTGCCCGTTCAGGGAGACTACCCGCGGCGAGACCATATCGATATGAGTAATTCCACGCACCCAGCCGTCCCATTCGCCATACTGCTGATTTTCCGCTTCAATTCCCCATTCGTTAAACTGCTCGACAGCCCAGTCGTGTGCGTGCTGCATCTGGGGGGTTCCAACCAGGCGGGGCCCGATGAAGTCTGTTAGTTTATAAGCCAGCTTCTCGAGCTGGGAGTTTTCCGTCGCTTCTTTAACGATCGCATCAACCACTTCCTGCTGCGTCTGGGCAGTCAAAGAAGTTGTCACTGCCATCACCAAAGCAAGGCATAGATAAAGAGTTTTTCTCATAACAAATTTCTCTTTGGATTTATAGAATATTATTAAGGTTATCCTGATAATATAGTTACTAATAAGGTAAAAGGGATGAAAGGTAACGTCATTTTACCTTTTAGCATCCTTCTCCCATCGCGTCTATGAAACATTCAGGAATTTTTTGACTCCTTTACGTGTTTATATGCTGTCGAACTGCCTGGATGCCTGATCGGTCCGGTAAGTGGTGTGATGCAGGCCATCATGCGGTTCCGAACAAAATTCAGAGATGAAGTGATCAACCCAAAACAACATAGATATGATGAGAACCCTGGCCTTTCCGCTATTTTTCTTACTCCTTATTTCCTGTTCCAACGGAACATCGGCCGATCCCGATATCGACCCCGATCCTGATCCCGAACCCCCGGAGCCGGTGCTCTCCTACAGCTACACGGTAACCGAGGCTTTCCCCAACCTCTCCTTCAACCGGCCCCTCGGACTCACGCACGCCGGAGATCAGTCCGGCCGGATTTTTGTAACCGAGCAGGATGGGTTGATCTATACTTTTGAGAAGGACTCCACGGTTTCACAGAAAAATCTTTTCCTCGATATCAGCAGTCTGGTCGAACGGGAAGGCAATGAGCAGGGGCTGCTGGGGCTTGCTTTTCATCCCGATTACTCCTCCAACGGCCACTTCTTTGTAAACTATACGGAGGTGGGTACTGGAACGACCGTCATCTCCCGCTTTACGGTATCGGGTGATCCGGGCCAGGCAGATTCCGGGAGTGAAGTGCGGCTGATGGAGATTGAGCAGCCATTGGAGAATCACAACGGAGGGGATATGGCGTTCGGGCCAGACGGATACCTCTATATAGCACTGGGGGATGGAGGCGGAGCGGGAGATCCGGAAGCGAATGGGCAAGACCGCACCACGCTGCTGGGAGCGATCTTACGTATTGATCCGGATCAGGCCGATGGGGATCGTCTCTACAGCATCCCCTCAGACAATCCATTTGTCGGGGACAGTGAAGGTTTCCGGGAAGAGATTTATGCCTATGGGCTGCGGAATCCATGGAGGATCAGTTTTGATGCAGAGACGGGGGAGTTGTGGGCTGCCGATGTAGGACAGCGAAAGTGGGAGGAGATCAACATCATAGAGAACGGGAAAAACTATGGCTGGAACGTCTTCGAAGGGACAGAATGTTACTCGCCGGACCTCGGGTGCAACGCGTCTGATTTTCAGGCGCCGGTCTATGAGTATCCGCACGAGCCGGGTAACGGTTCGATTACCGGCGGTTATGTCTACCGCGGAGAGGAGATGGCGGGCCTGGCCGGCCGCTACATCTATGCCGACTTTCTCTCCGGACAGGTCTGGGCGTTTGATCCCGACCCGGAAGCGGATCCTGTCAATGAAGAGCTGGATACCATCGAAGCGAATATATCAGCCTTCGGAGTCGATGAGGAGGGTGAGATCTATCTTTGCGGATTTGACGGAAAAATTTACCGATTTTCTCAGGAAGTGATCATTGAAGAGCTTCCCGAACAGGAGTGATTGTGGTTTCCCTGCAAACTTGAATCAGTACGTCAGCATTAGGATCGTGGTGGTTGTTCATGTGGTTTTCCGGTAATCCTCCATCAGAAAGATGCATCTTTTTCAACAAACAGGGATCCTGCTTTTATCAAATTCTCCCGGAATTCCGGCATCGACCCCACTCCTTGCCAATTGCCCCGGTTGCGCCATTCGAACCAGAGAAGGCCATCAATGTCTTCTGCTCCGGCAACAGCCCTGGCGTACCAAAAGGGGGCTTCTGCAGGCGGCTGACGCCATTTTTCATCTTCATAAAATGCCTGGCCCACGATAAAAAACCGGGTGTTGATCTTCTTTCGTGCAGCGGTCATCAGGCGGTTCATATCCCGCTGAAACCGCTGTTCAGTGGCGATATTGCTGCCTGTCCTAAAAGGGTAGTAGTTGATGCCGATATAGTCTGCATTTTGGGGAAGCCGGCGCTGAGGACGATTGAGGATGGTAAGTGTCATTACCGTATAGGCAAACTTGTGGCCGGGCATCTCCTCCCGGGCTATGTCGATCAGCAGTTCCAGTTTTTTGTCGTCAAATCCTTTACCGTAGGGTTCATCGATCAGAAGCACAAAAGGGACCACTTCTGGATCCGGGAGCTGACTCGATTTGTCCCGCAACCGTTTTCTCCAGACATCCGGTGAATCCCCTTCCCGGAAGCCGGTGATGATTGGTATAGCGGGCAGGCCGTGGCGCGTGACCGTGCGGGTATCATCCGCAGAGAGACTCTTTCCCACATTTACGTAAGCCGCCATGCTGTCCGGCAGTGCCGGGTGATCCCAAAAGCCAAAAAACTTCTTCGTATTTTGGCCGGACATCCGGAGCGCCCTCTCATTCGGGGTCTCAGAACGTTCACTCTCACCTGCAAATAATCCGTTGTCACTCATGGCGCGGATACTTGCACAGGCTGCAACAAACAGAATTAAAAAAGAAAGTGATAAAAGAGTTTTCTTTCTCATAGAACTTATCAATTTTTACCGAGCTGATTTGCTCTTTAAAGCCGGGTAGGTATGTTGTTAATTTCCTGTTTCTAACATGATCTGTAAACACGGTGTTGTTAAAATAGTTTCAGAAAGCCTCCTTCAGATGCAAATACGGTATAAATGGAATTGAACATAAAAGTTCTTGCAAAACTATTAATTTAGGTCATCATGGATTTATCCCGGCCTCTTCCGCTTTGTCTGACATATCGAAATAAAAGTACAGGAATTATTCGAAAATGGATTGTGCGGTTATACATAACTGTCTTTTTTGCCCAGTATTTTCATTGCCGAAATTTTAAAACCTTCACAGTTGATGGATATGTTCCGGATTTAAATTCCTCTGACCTCAATCCTGACCAAAAATCGTGGTTCTTTAAAGCCTCCACCTATAAATATAAATGTTAATTTAGCAGGAATATGGTTCATTTAATACTTTTCATACTTCTGATTGTCACCGCTTGTAACCCTTCCGAGGGCGATCCGCTCCCGTATTTTTTAGAACAGCTGCAGCTGGACAAATCAGAAGTTTATATGGACGGGGTGGTCGTGCAGGAGATTTCAGATGATTCCGGGTATAGTGCAACAGCAGCGGTGATTCCGGTGCTGGCAGAGCGTACGGATGATTTTTTTGAATTGGATGCCTACATCTTAATTGCCGACAGGACTTCGGGTGAGATCCGTACGGTTTATACCGAAGAGAGAGCGTGGGCAAGCGATGCGTATGTTTTAAAGGATATTGAAATTGAAGCTGAACCTTACCAAATAGCCCCGGATGCCAGAGCGATCGGTGTTGTACTCCATTACCAAAGTTCCAGCAGGGTAAATCGTGTGGAAAGCAGTGAGTTATCTCTTTTTGCTGAGCAGAATGGAGAGCTGATGCGGGTATTAAAAGATTATTATCTGATGAGTTCCGGGGTTGTCATAGACGGGGAGTGCGACAGTTCAAATTCTTTGCGTTCCCGAAGTATTGAAGTATCGGATCAGCGGACGAACCACTTATTTGATCTGAAGGTTCTGGAAAAGGAAGAGCACAGTATGATAACGCCAGAAAGTTGCAGCGATCCGATTGTCACAAAGGAGGAGATGGAGTTTTATCTGAAGTTCAGAGATGGCAGGTACCAGCAAGTTGAGGAATAAGCGTAAATATGAAAGGTGGCACCTGCTCTGAATGAAGAAACGGGTGGAATTTACTGGAGACGCCGCAAGACTGTACACCTGCTGTTTGATGGTATTTTTTCGTGACGGGCGATGGAAATCCGCAGAAGTGTCGCCCGGCTGATTGTTGGGGGCAGAGCGAGTGATATATTTCAACATAGACAAGAATCCGCAGTCTTTGAAAATTTCCTCAGATCAGATGGAACGGCAAAACATCTGTTCATGTTTTAACTAAACAACATAACGAGGATGAGGAACAGGCAATTCACAGAACGGAAAAGAGGCCGGCTGATTATTCTGTTCAGGATAGCTCTGGTTACAACTATCCGGCAAAACATCTGATCAGGATTCATAAACTCCCGGGAGAATTTGAGAAACCAGTATTTTTTATCAGGATTGAGATCAGAGGAATTTCAAAACCGGAGTATTGATGGTTTGCGATAAGGTTTTTAAAGTTTCGACAACAATAATACTGGACGAGAAAAAGCAGTTTTACAAAGTCTCCTTCTAACTAAAATTACTATTCGAAAAGGTTCATTGATATGGCAACATCAGACAACATTACAATTTTAGCATTTGCCGGCAGTTTGCGTAAAGACTCCTATAATAAAGCACTGTTGCGGGCGGCAAAAAAACTGGCACCCAAAGAGATGAAAATAGAATTTTTTGATCTGGAAGGCATTCCGTTTTTCAATGCAGATGTAGAGGCGGAAGGAGATCCCGATTACGTAACAGAATTTAAAGAGGCGATCCGTCAGGCAGATGGAATTCTGGTAGCCACACCGGAGTATAATTATGGGATAACGAGTGTTGTGAAAGCTGCCGTAGAGTGGGCTTCGCGTCCGCCGAAAGATGCGCCCTTAGAGTTTAAGCCAGTAGGAATTATGGGGGCATCGACCTCACTGACCGGAACCGCACGTGCGCAGGGTCAGCTCCGTCAATCGTTTTCGTATACAAACTCCTACTGTATGTCGTTCCCGGAAATTCTGGTCTACCAGGCGGATAAAAAAGTTGATGATGAGGGGAATCTGACTGATGAAGAGACGCTCGAATTTTTGGAAACGTACATGGAGGCGTACCACGAGTGGGTTGTGAAACATTTGAAGTATATCGCGGAATCGGAGGATTAGAGATTAATCCATCGGATTCAGAACATTGGTGTCACGGATGAAAATAAATGCGTCGTATCGCTGCGGGAGAACAGTTGGGATGTAATTGTTTTGTTCGTCGGTGGGATCGTAGGTGACTCCGATTGCCCGGTGCGGGATGCTTTCGTAAAGGGCGGATGCCAGCTCTTCATCTCTCAGATCGAGAAACAAGCGGGGGTGTCCGGTTTGTTCGAGTGCGTATTCCCAGGAATCGGACCGGGCTTCCGGTATGGTCATCGCTTGCATGTCGTCGCCCCACGAGCTGCCCGCCAGTACATGTCCGGTGTAGGTTCCGAATCCGATAGCAAAGACATTTTCAGCCCCCAGTGCTTCCCTGCTTAATTGTCCGATGTTGTGCATGCTGTAGATGGCCATATCGGTTGCACGGGCATCGCCGATATGCGTGTTGTGAGCCCAGATCACACCCCGGCTGCCTTCCCCGTAATAGCCGAGCAGGCGTTCAGCTGTCAGGTAGAAATGGGAGGCTCTGTGATTCCAGGATTGGCTGCCTTGGTACAAGTTTGACCGATAGTGCAGTTCGGCGTTTTGTGCAACTTTTGCTCCCTGTTCGGCCCTGAAGAAAGCCCATGGTTCGGTGTTCGGATGATGCTCCAGCGAGCGGACGATCTCCAGTACCTCGCTGATATCCCCGGAGCAGTTCTGTCCGGTCCGTGCGATCATGCGGAGGTAGTCGACAGGCTCATCGTGGCGGGACATGCAGGAGAAAAGTCTTTCAGCCTTCCTGCCTTTGGCACTGTCTACCGATGAGATCCATGCAATGACATCATCCATAGAGGCTTTTTCGTCATAAACGTCAATTCCGTACAGGCCTACTCTTTCATTCGGGGAACGGGTGGCATTCAGGTCGCGAAGCCACTCTACAAGATTTTTAAACTCATGATTTCTCCACATCCACAGCGGCCATCTTGTAACGCTCTCCATGGCTTCTTCGAGGGTGGCGGGGCCGCCTTCGATATGTTTTACAAATTCGGTGATTCGCGAGAAAGAGGCCCAGTCGCCTTCCACTGCGATGAAGTGAAAACCATGCTCTTCGATCAGATATTTGCTCAGGAACGCGCGTTTTGTGTAGAATTCGGATGTGCCGTGGGAGGCTTCCCCTAATAGTACCAGACGTTGTTGTGTAATCAGGTCAGCAAGTTCGGTGAGTTCACTCTTCTCTTCAAAAGGAATTGCTTTTTGTGTGAGGAGAGTTTCCCCATGTTGTGCGATCGCCACAGTTTGTGTGAGGGAT
>CALKWT010000015.1 GCA_938003885.1 uncultured Balneolaceae bacterium
GGCTTACGCCAACAGATTTACAGTCTGCCCCAGTTGGCCACTTTGGTATCCCCCCAGTCAACTCCAATAATAAACAGATCAAAACCTCTTCGCATCTGTCGAAATTCGGAAATTTCGACTCAACGATCCAGAGCCAGTGGCCGGATTCGAACCGACGACCGGCGGTTTACAAAACCGCTGCTCTACCAACTGAGCTACACTGGCACTATCACAATATTTCAAATTTCTTTCGTCCAAATCAGGACATAAGTCTTCCTGTTAGCGAAAGACTTACAAGCTAAAAACATCTCAGCAATTAGTCAACAATATTTTTCGAAATATTTAATTTCTTTTTCTTCCATACCCATCGGCCCCCTATAACCAGCAGAAGGATACCGAGTACCGTCCAGCCATAGATGTTCAGGAAGTAACCGATGACCTCCCAGTTTTCATGCACGAACCAGCCAAAAAACAGCAAGATAGAGTTCCAAAACAGGGAACTTGCCATAGAACTCATTACCGTAGAAGGAATCTTTGTCTTTGTCAGGCCGGCAATGATCGCAATTACCGACCGGGTGCCTGCAAGAAACCGGTTGGCCAAAATAACCTTTTGCCCCCATTTTTCCATCCATTTTTTGCCGCGATCAAAATATTTGATGTCCATCAGCCGGGTTAGCCAGAAATTATCACGATATCTCTCCATTTTATCACCAAAATATGCACCGAATGCATACATCGACATAAAGCCAAATACAGAGGCGACGGTGGTGATGGTGAGTACAGGCATAAAGCTGATCAGTCCTGAAGCCACAAGATACCCTCCGAACGCCACGAGAAGATCACCCGGGATGGGGGGCAGAATGTTTTCTACATATGCGATGACCCCGAAGATCAGATAGATACTGAAAGAATCCAGTGATTCAATCCACCGTACTGCATGCTCAAGATCTATTTCCATATCTGCTTTCGGGTCAGTCCTTTTGAACAAGCACAACCGCATAGGCGGTCACCCCTTCTTCCCTTCCTATAAATCCAAGTTTTTCATTTGTACTTGCCTTCACAGAAATATCGCTGACTTCTGCCTCCAGCAATTCGGAGAGCTTCTCCCGTATCTTATCTATATGCGGCCTGAGCTTCGGGCGTTCAGCCACCACGGTAATATCTGTATTGACCAGCCGATATCCCATCGAATGTACCTGCTCTACCACGTGCAACAGCAGCTCTGTGCTGTCTGCATCCTTATACCTGGGGTCTGTATCGGGAAAATGAGATCCGATATCTCCCAGTGCTACTGCTCCCAGCAACGCATCGGTTAGTGCGTGACAGAGGACATCGGCATCCGAATGGCCGCTCAATCCCAATTCGTGAGGTATTTCAACGCCGCCCAGAATCAGACGGCGACCCTTCACCAGGGCATGCACATCAAACCCAAATCCGATACGTAAACTCATGAGCCTTCTCTATGCATGAAAAATTCAGCAATCTCAAGATCCAGCGGATAGGTGATTTTGAAGTTTTTACTTGAACCCTCCACCATCACCACTTTTCCACCCACTTTTTCAACGAGCGAGGCATCATCAGAACCTGTGATTTCATTGAGATCGGCATGATCATACGCCTCCCGCAGAAGTGCTGCCCAGAAAATCTGCGGGGTTTGTGCCTGCCATAAAAATTTCCGGTTCGGGGTGCGCTGAACCACCCCCTCCACGTTCACCTGCTTAATCGTATCTTTGGCGGGAACACCCAGGACGGCACCCCCCCACTGCCTGGCTTGCTCCAGGCATCTGTTAATATCTGCTTCGCTTACGAACGGACGCACGGCATCGTGGACTGCGATCAATCCCGTTTTTTCAGAGATTTCCGCCAATGCGTTCCCTATCGATTGCTGGCGCTCTGCACCACCGGTAACAACTTCGGTTCTGATATCCGGATAGATGGAATCCAGAATGCTTCTGGTTACATCCAGGTACTGCTCCGAGGTAGCTACAATGACTTCACCAAGATTCTGAACAGATTGAAAACATTTGAGTGTATGTTCAAGAATCGTTCTGCCACCAAGATTCAGATAGGGCTTGGGGATCTCCTCCCCAAGCCTTCTGCCCGCTCCTGCCGCGGGTATAATTAAACCGAATTGTTGTTTTCCCACAATATATATCTGTTAGATAATGAGCATTGCATCACCAAAGGAGAAGAAGCGGTAATCATTTTCCACAGCCTCCTTGTAGGCTTCTTTTACAAATTCAAATCCGCCAAAAGCAGCCGCAAGCATCAAAAGTGTCGACTCCGGCCTGTGGAAGTTGGTGATCAGCCCCTCGGTAATCTTGAACGGGTAGGAAGGAAAGATAAATTTATCCGTCCAGCCGGTACCCGCTTTCGACATGCCGCTGGCCATAATACTCGTCTCTATCACCCGGACAGCCGATGTGCCGCAGGCGATAACCTTGTGCTCCTTACTGCTCAATGCTTCGTTAATCCGGTCAGAAGATTCTTAGATCGGA
>CALKWT010000016.1 GCA_938003885.1 uncultured Balneolaceae bacterium
CTTCGCATCAATCGCAGACCAACAAGATAAGAACTAAAAGAACATAATGTCAACCCAAAGTTGAATTATTTATCACTTTTTTCTTCTTCTTCAGAAGAATTTGTTTCTTCCGCTGAATCAGAATCCTCTGAACTTGTTGCACTATCAGCACTTACGTCTTCCTGAACATCAGACTTCGCACTGTCATCAATATTTTCTTTTTGTACTTCCTTCTGATTTTCATCAGATAACACTTCTGTTTCAGCAGACTGAACAGCCTCTTCTGCTTGAGCTTCTTGCGCTTCAGGTTCTTTGCCTGATTTTTTGTTCTCAGTAGCAGCTGCTTTTGAAGTACCTGAAGAAGAACCGCCACCACGTCTTGTACGACGTTTCTTCTGCGACTTAGACTCTGGTTGAACATCATTAAAATCAACCAGCTCAATTACAGCCATATCGGCTGAATCCCCAAGCCTGTGACCTAACTTTAAAACACGGGTATACCCACCAGGCCGATCTGCTGCAGCAGGCCCAACCTCATTAAAGAGCTCAGTCACAGCCACCTTATCCTGAAGATAGGAGAATGCTTTTCTACGATTATGGGTATTGTCTTCCTTTGCAATCGTAATAAGAGGCTCAATAAATGTCCTGAGCTCCTTAGCTTTCGGCAAAGTGGTTTGTATCCTGTGTTCTTTAATTAATGCTGAGCCAAGAGCACGCAGTGTCGCTTCCCTGTGTGCTTTTGTTCTGCCAAGCTTTCTTCCTTTTACTCTATGGCGCATTACAATATCCTTTTATTTTTCGATGTATTTAGATACATCCATTCCAAATTCAAGATTCTTTTCTTCAATGACCTCAACCAGCTCTGCCAATGACTTCTTACCAAAGTTTCTGAATTTAAGCAGTTCATGCTCTTCTCTGGATACAAGCTCGGCAATGGTGTTGATATTGGCAGACTTCAGACAGTTATATGCACGAACACTCAAGTTTAAATCTTCAATACTAGTCTTAAGAAGATTTACAATTCGCTGTTTTTCTGCATCAACTTCCTCTTCTTCCTGTGTAAACGGCTCTTCAATTTTCTCCGTAATAAATTTCTCAATATGCTCCTTGAGAATCTTACCGGAGATCGTCAGTGCTTCTTTTGCATTCAGTGAACCGTCGGTAGTTACATTCATGACCAGTTTCTCATAATCCGTTCTCTGACCAACCCGCACATTTTCTACATCAAATTGTACCGACTTGATAGGAGTAAAGATCGCATCGATGGGTAACAGATTTACCTCACCTTCATAATTATCAGCCATCTCTTCGGATGGCACATAACCGCGTCCTCTGGAGACACGCAGTTCAATCTCCAGTTTTACACCCTCAGAAAGAGTGGCAATGACATGATCTGGATTAAGTACTTCAAAATCATTGGTAGCCTCTCCAATATCTCCAGCTACAAAGTTACCGGGCCCTTCTTTAACCAGGGTAATAACCCCTCCACTCTGTTCAACCTGCTTAAATCTCACTTGCTTCAGGTTCAGAATGATTTCGTACACATCTTCTTTGACGCCTTCAATACTGGAGTATTCGTGATCTACTCCATTAATCCTTACTGCTGTAATTGCCAGCCCAGGTAACGAAGATAGTAACACCCGACGGAAAGAATTACCAATCGTAACTCCAAATCCGCGCTCAAGAGGTTGTAAGATGAAGGTGCCAAAATTGTCTGAATCTTCAGCTACCTCCAGGATATCAGGCATCTGTAAACTATAATTATTCATAGTTCTTTAATAAACTGTTATGGATTATTTAGAATAGAGCTCGATAATGTACTGCATATTGATATTCTCGGGAATCTCTTCAAGCAAGGGTACATAGAGAAACTTTCCAGTCTTAGACTTTTTGTCTGTTTCCAACCACTTGTATCTGCTTGTAGAATAAGAGTCCAAAGCTTCGTCAATCAGATCCATGTTCTTTGATTTAGGACGAACACTGATCACATCTCCCGGCTTGACATTATAAGAAGGGATGTTGACAACCTGTCCATTTACAACAATATGACGGTGTGTAGTTAACTGCCTGGCCTGTCTCCTTGTTTTTGCAAAGCCCAACCGGTAAACAACGTTATCCAGTCTGGATTCCAGCATTTGCATCAGAAGCTCACCAGTAACTCCCTCTCTTCTCGTTGCTTTTTCATACAGATTACGGAACTGCTTTTCCAGGAGTCCATATGTATATTTCGCTTTTTGCTTCTCATCAAGCTGAATAGCATATTCACTTTTTCTGGAAAATCTGTTCCTTCCATGCTCCCCCGGTCCGTACGGTTTTCTTTCGAGAGCTGTGCTTTGCCCAAAAATAGGCTCTTTGAATCTCCTTGCAATCTTTTGTTTAGGTCCTGTATAACGTGCCATTTAAACTCAATTATTAATGTTAAACTCTTCTTCTTTTTGGTGGCCTGCAACCATTGTGAGGGATCGGGGTCCGATCTTTTATCGTAAGTACTTCCAGACCGCTTGAGGCCAGGGCGCGTATGGCAGCTTCTCTTCCCGAACCGGGACCTTTTACAAATACATTGACTTTTCGAAGGCCCAGGTCATAGGCAGCCTTCGCTGCAGTTTCCGCACTCAGCTGAGCTGCATAAGGGGTGTTTTTCCTGGAGCCTCTAAATCCCTCCTTTCCAGAGGATGACCATGACAGCACATTACCAGTCGAATCTGTAACGCTAACTAGTACATTATTAAACGTAGCTTTTATGAAAGCCATACCCGTGGGATCGGCTAACTGGCTTTTTCTTTTTTTCCTAACTGTTTTTTCAGAAGATCTTCGTTGTTTCTTTGCCATTTAAATATAATGTTTGATCGGTTTACTATTTGGTAACCTTCTTCTTACCCGCTACTGTTCTTTTCTTCCCTTTTCTTGTTCGCGCATTGGTTTGTGTGCGCTGCCCTCTTACCGGCAAGCCTTTTCTGTGGCGAACTCCCCGATAGCTCCCAATTTCAATTAAACGACGTACGTTTCCATTGATTTCAGTACGGAGGGAACCCTCTACCTTCAGGTCGTTATCGATGATTCTCCGAAGTTCAATCACCTGTTCATCCGTCCACTCCTCTACTTTGGCATTCGGATCGATTCCCACCTCATTCAATATCTTTAGGGCAGTAGGCTTTCCGATTCCAAAAATATAGGTCAGACCAATTATCCCACGCTTCTGTTTCGGTAAGTCAACACCTGCAATTCTTGCCATAAATCAGTTTCCTTTTGTATTAACCCTGACGCTGTTTGTGTCTGGGATTTTTTTTATTGATAACATATATTCTTCCTTTCCGGCGAACGATCTTGTCATCCGGGCTTCTTTTCTTAACTGATGATTTTGTCTTCATAATGTTAATCTATTTATAACGATATGTAATTCGACCTTTTGTTAAATCGTATGGCGACATTTCAACTGAAACCCTGTCTCCAGGAAGAATTTTGATATAATACATTCTCATTTTTCCTGAAACATGAGCAAGAATTTCATGCCCGTTGTCAAGTTCCACCCGGAATTGCGCGTTAGGCAATGCCTCCAAAATTTTTCCGTCTTGTTTAATTGGCTCTTGTTTAGCCATAATCTATTTCTGTGATTTCATTGTTAGTGAGCTCAGCAATATAATCAAAAGAACTTAGAATTTCAGCTTTTCCCTCGCGTACTACAATATCATGTTCAAAATGGGCGGCATTTGACCCATCTTTGGTAACTACTGTCCACTTATCGGCCAGTGTTTTTACTTTCCATGTTCCACGGGTAATCATAGGTTCGATGGCCAGGGTCATGCCGGTTCGCAAACGCTCCCCTCTGCCTGGCCTTCCATAGTTTGGCACAGAAGGCTCTTCGTGCATATTCCTGCCAATCCCGTGTCCCACGAGATCTCTTACAACACCATAGTTTTCTTTCTCGCAATGCTTTTGAATGGCTGAACCAATATCTCCTATCTTATTGCCATGTATCGCTTGCTCAATTCCTTTATAAAGAGACTCTAACGTTACTTTTAATAGCTTCTTGTCCTCTTCTGTACACTCTCCTACCATAAAGGTGTAGGCCTGGTCTCCAAAATAACCATCCTTTTCTACACCGCAATCTATTGAAACCAGATCTCCTTCTTTTAAAATTCTCTTACCAGGAATTCCGTGTACTACTTCTTCATTTACAGAAATACAGAGTGTTGCCGGAAATGGATTTGAAGGACTGCCATAGCCTTTGAAAGCTGGCCGGGCATTGTTCTTCAGGATAAAATCTTCAGCAATTCTGTCTAGTGAACCTGTGGTAATACCGGGCTCAATGTGTTTCGACAACTCCCCCAGGGTGCGTGATACAAGCTGTGCGGCTACACGCATTTTATCTATTTCAGATTCACTTTTCAAGAATATCATCAGGACCTTCTTCTGCCTTTGATTTTACCGGATTTCATAAATCCATCATAGTGTCTCATCATCAGGTGGCTTTCAATCTGCTGAAGAGTATCCAGCGCGACACCCACAATAATCAGAAGGCTTGTTCCACCGTAAAACAGTGCAAAACCAGGCTCAACACCCATCCGTGTAACAATAGCAGGCAGAATAGCCACAAACGAGAGAAAGATCGAACCGGGTAATGTAATCTTGGTTAAGATATTATCGATAAATTCTACAGTCTGCTTCCCGGGACGGACTCCTGGAATAAATCCACCCTGCCTTTTCATCGTGTCTGCCATCTCCCGCGGATTGACCGCAATAGCTGTATAGAAGAATGTAAAAAAGACACAGATAATGAAGAAAATAACAGAATATGTAACTCCTGTGAAATCCCCAGACCAGGCTGTCAGCCACTGTACGGTTTCGTTCTCCGGAAAAAATGTTCCAATAGTGCTTGGAATAAACATAATAGACTGTGCAAAGATAATCGGCATTACCCCTGCAGCATTCACACGAATCGGAAGATACTGGGTCGTACCCCCATAAACTCTTCTTCCGACAACCCTTTTCGCATACTGAACCGGAATCTTTCTTGTGCCCTGAGTTAACAGTACACACGAGGCGATCACCAGAGCCAGTCCGGCGAGTTCGATAATAATGATAATGGCGTTACCTGTTGTTGTAACTTCATTCATAAAGCTGGTTGGCAGCACTGCAATAATACCGATCATAATCAGTAGAGAAATACCATTCCCTATTCCCCTGTCTGTGATACGTTCTCCGAGCCACATAACAAATGTGGTTCCGGCAGTCAGAACAATAATAGATGTGAAAATAAAGGTAGCATTGCTGACAACGATGGCATTGGGTGAAGATGCGATCAGATTAATAGCAAAACCTATAGCCTGAACAGCTGTGATCCCGACCGTTCCATAACGGGTCAGCCGGTTAATCTTTCTTCTACCTTCTTCCCCCTCACGTTGGAGTTTCTGAAAATAAGGAACAGCCGCCCCCATTAGCTGTATGATAATGGCAGCAGTTATATAAGGCATGATACCGAGTGCAAAGACTCCTGCCCTTGAGAATGCGCCCCCTACAAATAGGTCAAACAGGCCTAAAAGGCTGGATGCATCGCCTGCCTGCTGAGTAAGCATGTTAGCATCGACTCCCGGCATGGTTACATAGCTACCTATCCGGTAGACCAATAAGATACCAACCACATAGAGGATCCGATCTCTCAGATCCTCTATTTTGAATATGTTCCTGAAATTTTCTATTAAACTCATTAAGAATTAATTATCAACGTAATGATTTAAGAAAGTAGTTTTACAGAGCCGCCAGCGTCTTCAATTTTCTTTTTGGCAGAATTGCTGACTGCATGAGCCTCGATCTGAAGAGCTGTAGAGAGTTCCCCTTCGCCCAAAATTTTCACAAGGTCATTCTTGTAAACAATTCCTGTTTCCACCAGATCTGATAACTTCACATCTTCTGTCAGTTTTCCAGCTTCAATGAAGTCAAGAATTTTCTGAATGTTAACGGCTTTATAGTCCGTTCTGAAGCGGTTATTAAATCCAAATTTCGGAATACGACGCTGCAGAGGCATCTGCCCACCTTCAAACCAGGGCTTCACCTTACTGCCACTTCTGGATTTTTGACCATTATGGCCTCGTCCGGACTGTTCGCCTGTTCCTGATCCCTGACCCCGTCCTACACGTTTCCGGTTTTTCTTGTTGGTTGCAGGAGCTTTTAAATTATGTAATTTCATGATTTGGGTAATCTTAAACGTTATCCTTCAAATACCTTTTTCACACTGACGCCTCTGCGTTGTGCTACTTCCAGTGGATCTGTTAATTGTTTCAGCGCCTCGTAAGCTGCCTTAACCATGTTATGGGGATTGGAAGTACCAAGAGACTTGGAGAGTATATTTTGCACACCCGCCACATCAAGTATCGCTTTTACCGCCCCACCTGCAATAACACCCGTACCATCAGATGCAGGCCTGAGGAGAACTTCACCCGCTCCTGCCTTACCAACTACAGGGTGGTGTATACTGCCCGTTTTGGTCAGAGGTATTTTAATCAGATTTTTCCGGGCATTGTCGAATCCTTTCTGGATGGCATCGGAAACTTCGTTCGCTTTACCAAGTCCATGCCCTACCACGCCTTCACCGTTTCCAACTACTACAATGGCATTAAAACTGAACCTGCGCCCACCTTTAACAACTTTGGCCACACGGTTGATGTGTACCAATTTTTCTTCAAGATTTAGATTACCGGCAGGTATATTATGTTTACGTCTTATTTTTGGCATAATTTTAATCTGTTTTAAAAGTCTAATCCTCCTTCGCGGGCACCTTCTGCTGCTGCCTTCACTATCCCATGATACTTATAGCCACCACGATCAAAGACCACTCTATTTATTCCACGGTCTTTTGCAGCTTCAGCCAGCACTTTCCCTACTATTTTGGCCGCTTCTACATTTGTCTTACCTTCAATATCCTCTGCTAAAGATGGGGTCAGGGTTGACGCTGCTGTGATTGTAATACTTTCTGCATCATTTATTAATTGCAGGTAGACATGTTTATTACTTTTAAACACACTCAACCGGGGACGTTCGGCTGTTCCTGAAACGACTGAACGAACCCTTTGTCGGATTTTATTTCTTCTTTTTGCTTTAAAATCTTTTCTATTCATTTCTAAAATCCATTATTATTTAGCGGCAGACTTCCCTGCTTTTCTTCTGACATTTTCATCCAGGTATCTGATACCTTTACCTTTATAAGGTTCGGGCTTTCTCATAGAACGAATCTTTGCAGCAACCTGGCCGACCAGTTCTTTATTGGTCCCTTCAATGATGATAATGGGATTTTTTCTGGATTTTGTATCGACTTCTATAGAAATCCCTTCAGGCGGCACAAAATAGATAGGGTGTGAAAAACCCAAGTTTAGTTCAAGAACACCGTTAGAAAACGCAGCTCTGTAACCAACACCAATGACTTCTAGTTGTTTTTTAAAACCTTTAGAGACACCTTCAGCAAGGTTATTGATCAAGGATCTGTACAGTCCGTGCAATGCCTTGTGATTGCTGGAATCACTTGATCTCAAAATCTGAATCTCATTGTCGTTTAGCTCAACCTTAAGATCGGGATGTACCCTGATTGAATCCGTACCTTTATCTCCTTTCAGAGTCACTACGTTATCCGCAGCAATGCTGAACTCCACATTTTTATCCAGGGATATGGGTTGTTTTCCTATTCTTGACATCGTTCAAATATTAGAATAATTAGTAAACTGTACAGAGAACCTCTCCGCCAACATTTAATTTTCTTGCTTCTTTATCCGTCATCACCCCTCGTGAGGTAGAGACGATTACCACTCCGAGCCCTCCGTAAAACTTTGGAAGATCTTCACTGGAGCTGTATTTGCGCAAGCCCGGCTTGGAGACTTTGTGTAACTCTTTAATCACCGGCTGCCCATAGGCATCATATTTGAGAAAGAGTCGGAGTACACCCTGCTTTCCATCTTCAATATCTATGAAGCGGGTAATATATCCTTTATCTACCAGAATCTTGGAGATTGCCCGCTTTAATTTTGAGGCAGGAATATCCACACGACGGTGTCCGGCTCTCTGCGCATTTCTTATGCGTGTTAAATAATCTGATACTGTATCGCTATGCATAATATTGTCCTACCAACTTGCTTTTCTTACACCGGGTATTTTCCCATTAAGAGCCAATTCACGGAATTTAATACGCGAGACTCCATATTTGCCGACATAACCACGTGACCGGCCTGTCAGACTGCAGCGATTGCGCACTCTTGTCGGGCTGGCGTCTCTAGGCAACTTTTGCAGAGCCTCGTAGTCTCCCGCTTCTTTTAATTGGCGTCGTTTTTCTGCGTACTTTTCTACAGTACGCTTTCTTTTTTCGTTACGTGCTATCCAGGATTTCTTAGCCATTGTTTTATCTTGTTCTGTTATAATTATTTCTTAAATGGCATTCCAAAATGCTTCAGCAATGCAAAAGCTTCTTCGTCAGTCTCTGATGTGGTTACAAACGTGATATCCATTCCATGGATGAACCTTGCAGAGTCTACATTAATTTCAGGAAATATGGTTTGCTCCTTAATACCCATATTATAGTTACCCCGCCCATCAAAGCTCTTGTTCGGGATTCCCTGAAAGTCTCTAGTCCGGGGAAGCGACAGGTTAATCAATCTGTCAAGAAATTCATACATGATTTTCTTGCGCAGTGTAACCTTGCAACCGATCGGCATGCCTTCACGAAGTTTAAAGTTAGAGACTGATTTTTTTGCTTTGGTTTTGACTGCTTTTTGACCTGTAATCAGTCCAATATTTTCGATAACTGTATCCAGGTATTTGGAATCATTTACCGCCTCACTTGCCCCAACATTAATAACAATCTTTTGAAGCTTGGGAACAGCATTGACATTGGTATACCCAAACTCTTCCTGAAGTTTAGGAACAATCTCATTCTTATAAATTGTGTAAAGTCTTGCTTCAGCCATTATTCTATTACTTATCTATAATTTCGCCACTGGTTTTAGAATACCGTACCCATCGGCTTATCCCATCCTCTTCGATACGTTTTCTTCCAATACGTGTTGCCTCGTTGGTTGTGGGATCAATAACCTTCACATTTGAAATGTGTATTGATGCTTCTCTTTTTAATCTGCCGCCCTGAGGGTTTTCCTGGGTTGGCTTTTCATGAAAGGTTCTCATATTAATCCCTTCTACGAGAACTCGCTCCTTTGCAGGAAATACCATAAGGACTTTACCTCTCTGGCCTTTGTCGTTTCCGGCAAGTACCAGAACCTCATCACCTTTCTTAACGTGCAACTTTTTTCGCGTGTTATACTTTCTGGGCATAACTATAATATTTATAATACTTCCGGAGCTAGTGAAACAATACGCATAAAGTTTTTTTCCCGAAGTTCTCTTGCTACAGGTCCAAAAATACGTGTTCCCACCGGCTCGTTTTCTTTGTTAATAATTACCGCCGCGTTTTCATCAAAACGAATATAACTGCCATCACGACGTCGTATTTCTTTTTTAGTCCGCACAATAACTGCCTTCACAACTTCTCCTTTTTTTACAGTACCGCCTGGAGATGCAGACTTGACGGAGCACGATATCAGATCTCCAATCCGTGCATATCGCTTTCGGGAATCACCGAGCACTTTGACACACATTACCCTTCTGGCGCCACTGTTGTCGGCAACATTAACTATGGATTGTGTTTGAATCATTTTTTAAAACCCTACCGGTTGTTCTTTATTTTGCTCTTTCAATTATTTCAACCAATCTCCAGGACTTTCTCTTAGACAGAGGCCTGGTAGACATGATGAGAACCACATCACCGATGCTGGCGTCATTATTTTCATCATGCGCCATGTATTTGGTAGTTTTGGTAATAAATTTACCATATATCGCATGCTTTACCTGCCGTTCAACAGCTACAGTGATACTTTTATCCATCCGATTACTGACTACTTTACCGGTTCTGGTTCTACGCTGGGATGTTCGTTGTGCTTCAGCCATATTCTTATTCAGCACTTAGATTTTCTTTAATTATTGTTTTTAAACGAGCAATTTCTCGCTTCGTATTTTTAATCCTGGCAGGATTTTCAATCTGCCCGGCAATTGCTTTATTGAATCTCAAATCTGATAAAACTTCAATTTCATCATTCAGCCTGGCTTGCAGCTCAGTGAGAGAAAGTTCTCTTATTTCTTGTGCTTTCATAGTTTAAACCCTCAGATATCTCTTCTTTTTACGAACTTAGTTTTAATCGGGAGTTTATGAGCTGCACGAAGTAATGCTTCCTTCGCTTTCTCTTCACTAACCCCGGCAATTTCGAAAAGTATACGGCCTGGTTTAACAACTGCGACAAAATGATCCAAAGATCCTTTCCCTTTACCCATTCGGGTCTCAGCAGGTTTGGAAGTCATAGGCCTGTCAGGAAAGATTCGGATGAAGGTTTTTCCATCACGCTGTAACGATCTTGCAATAGCTACCCTGCACGCTTCAATCTGACGTGATGTAATAAATTTAGGCTCCAAAGCTTTCAGACCAAAAGCACCGAAAGCAAGAGTATGTCCACGTTGAGCATTTCCTTTCAACTTGTCGCGGTGTACTCTTCGCCTGTGTATTCGTTTGGGTTCTAACATGACTATTAATTTTTAAGAGTTAACGTGTACGTTTTCGTCTTCGTGATTTCCGATCAGAACGTCCGCCACGACCCCTTTTTGATTCACTTTCCTGTTGTTTGGTTTGAGCATTAGGTGCCAGATCCACATCTCCGATAATTTCACCTTTAAAGATCCAGACTGAAACTCCAATCGACCCGTAGATGGTATTAGCGGTTTTGTTGGCATAATCAATATCTGCACGAAGTGTATGCAGAGGCACCCTGCCTTCTTTATATTGCTCGGTACGTGCCATTTCTGCACCACCCAGCCTACCGGAACATTTAACTTTGATCCCTTGTGCACCCATTCTCATGGCAGAAGAAATAGCGGTCTTCATTGCTCTTCGGAAAGAGACCCTCGCTTCTAACTGTTGTGCGATGTTCTGTGCTACAAGACTGGCGTCTACTTCGGGCCGCTTGATCTCACTTACATTAATCTGCACTTCCTTGTTCGTGATTTTCTTCAACTCTTCCCGAAGCATTTCAATCTGCTCACCCCCTTTACCAATAATCACTCCTGGACGGGATGTATTGAGTGTTAGCAGAATACGCTTGGGTGTCCTTTCAATAATGACATTAGACAATCCGCCATTTCGTAGCCTTGCTTCAAGATATTCTCTGAGTTTGGTATCTTCAAACAGAATAGCAGGCTCATTGTCATCAGAGTACCAGTTAGAGTCCCAGCCTCTGATAATTCCTAATCTTAGTCCGGTTGGATTGGTTTTTTGTCCCAAATTAACCTCTTTCTTCTTCTGTTATAAGTTCATCTTGCTTTTTTGCCACTACCACTGTGATGTGACAACTATGCTTATTGATCCGGTGGGCTCTACCCTGAGAAGCCGGCTGAATTCTTTTCAGCGTTACGCCTTCATTTACAAATATTGTTTTGATATAAAGCAGATCATCATCAAGTCTTTCATCCTCAAATCTGTCTCTGATGTTTGCCGAGGCAGATTTAATTACTTTTGCAACATCACTTGCCGTGGATTTTTTTGAAAATGCAAGTGTATGCAGAGCCTTATCAACCTGCATGCCTCTTACCAGATCTGTAACCAGCCGAACTTTTCTGGGAGATTTTCTCAAATGTTTTTGAGTTGCTTTCGCTTCTATTGTTGGCATATCTATCTATTAAATATTTTATTTACCCTTTTTAATCGGATGACCCCTGAACGTTCTGGTTGGAGCAAATTCACCTAACTTATGACCGACCATGTTTTCTGTAATGTAGACAGGTATGAACTGCTTTCCATTATGAACTGCAATTGTTAATCCAATAAAATCAGGTGTAATCATAGAACTTCTTGACCAGGTCTTGATAACCTTCTTCTTCCCGCCTTCACTTAATGCATCTACTTTGCGCTGAAGCTTATAGTGTACAAAAGGTCCTTTCTTTAGTGATCGTGGCATACTTATTTAGATTTTTTTGTTTTACGTCGGCGTACAATAAACTTATTTGACAGCTTCTTTCTGTTTCTTGTTTTTTTCCCTTTCGCTGACTGACCCCAGGGTGATCTCGGGTGTCCACCTGAAGCTTTCCCTTCACCACCACCCATCGGGTGATCAACCGGGTTCATAGCCACACCACGAACAGAAGGTCGTCTGCCCAGCCATCTATTCCGGCCTGCCTTTCCTTTCTGTGTATTGAAGTGATCGGGATTGCTTGTACGGCCTACGGTTCCGAAGCAAGTCGAAAGGATCATTCTCACTTCACCTGAAGGGAGTCGTACAGTCACAAACTTATCTGTTTTAGCCACCATCTGAGCAACAGTACCTGCACTACGGCACAACTGCCCCCCTTTTCCGGGAGAGAGCTCAATATTATGAATAAATGTACCTATCGGCATATTTTTCATCGGCATCGCATTCCCAACATCGGGCTGTGCATTTTCCGAACTTATAACTGTATCACCAACTTTCAGATTATTGGGAGCAATTATATAACGTTTTTCACCGTCGGCATAGGCCAGAAGTGCAATTCTTGCAGTTCTGTTTGGATCATACTCAATGGTCTGTACTTTAGCAGGTATATCCAGTTTGTTTCTTCTGAAATCAATGATTCTATACTTGCGCTTATGACCACCCCCGCGGTGACGCATAGTCATCCGTCCGTGACGATTTCGCCCGCCCGACTGATGAATACCGACTGAAAGAGCCTTTAGAGGCTTATCTGTAGTTATTTCATCAAAAATAGGTGCGATCCTATGTCTTTGTCCGGGTGTACTAGGTTTAAGCTGTTTTGTAGACATTTTCTAATCTCTTTTTAAATATCACTGAAGAAGTCTATTTCACCTTCCTTGAGTGTAATAATTGCTTTTTTCCAGGTTTTACTTCTCCCGCCCACGAAACCACCTTTCGTAAACCGGCCTTTAGGTTTTGAAGCTACGATCATCGTATTCACCCTGCTTACCTTCACATCAGGGTATTTTTCTTCCACAGCCTTTCGGATAGCTTTCTTGTTCGCATCTTTGGCAACTTCAAAAGTATACTGCTGAAGTTCATCCTGCAGCCGGGTCAGTTTTTCCGTAATTAATGGTTTTATAAGTACGCTCATGCTGCTTCCTCTTCTACGTTAGCATCCAGAACATTTTGCAGATTATCGAGACTGGTTTCGGTAAAAAGCACGATGTCTGCATGCATAATATCATATGTATTTGCTTTTACTGCCTGATCCAGTTTTACACCAGGAATATTTCGAGCAGATAAATATACATTTTTGTCTTTGTCTCCCAATAGGATAAGGACTTTACGGCCCTCAAGCTGCAGTGCATTCAGAAGTGCAACGGCCTCTTTGGTTTTATGTGACTCAAATGTAAAGTCTTCAACCACTCTGATAGCCTCTTCTCGGGCTTTAAGTGTAAGTGCAGATTTTCTTGCAACTCTTTTGGCTTTCTTATTCAGCTTTAAAGTATATGAGCGAGGGCTTGGACCAAAAACAGTTCCCCCCCCTTTCAGAAGTGGCGATCGTATGGATCCTCTTCTTGCCATTCCTGTACCTTTTTGCTTATAGGCTTTACGCCCACCGCCTCGAACTTCGCTTCTTTCCTTGGTCTTCGCAGTCCCTTGTCTTCTATTGGCGAGGATTCTTCTTACATCTTCATAGAGAATCGTCTCATTCGGTTCAATACCAAACACAGTATCCAGCAGTTCCGCTTCTTTTCCACTGCTGGTGCCGTCTGTTTTTAAAATTGCAACCTTCATCTTATCTGTCACCTGATTGGTTAAAGATTTCCACATAACCACCTTTTGACCCAGGTATGGAACCGGTAATCAAAATAATATTAGATTCCTCCAATACCTTTGCTACAGAAAGGTTAGTGATTTTTGTTCTTTTATTTGCAGAACGTCCCGCCATCTTCTTCCCTTTAAACACCCTGGAAGGATCCGATGCATGACCAATAGAACCCCCGTGTCTTTCCCGGTTTTTCTGTCCGTGCGACCGTTCGCCAACACCACTAAAATTGTGACGCTTCATAACACCGGTAAATCCGGTACCTTTTGAAATACCGGCTACATCCACGCGGTCACCTACCTGAAATACATCTGCGACTGTGAGTTCATCGCCCACATCAAGACCTTCGGGAATATAGTCCCTAAACTCTCTGACAATACGTTTGGGTTTGACACCGGCCTTGTCAAAATGCCCAAGCAGTGCTTTGGAGACATTTTTAGGCTTTTTGTCGAAAGCGGCCAGCTGAACTGCATTGTAGCCATCTGTTTCAACCGTTTTGATCTGAGTAATGGTACAAGGCTCAACTTCAATTGCAGTCACCGGAATACTTCTTCCAATGTCATCGAAGACGCTTGTCATACCTATTTTTTTTCCAATTAATCCGCTCATTTTATTCTATATATCTATTGGATTATCTAAACTTTTATTTCCACATCCACACCAGAAGGAAGCTCCAGCTTCATCAGTGCGTCGATGGTTTGTGAGCCTGTCGATAAAATATCAATGAGTCTTTTGTGAGATCTGTATTCAAACTGCTCACGAGATTTTTTATCTACGTGAACGGATCTGTTTACAGTAATGATATTTTTATTCGTCGGCAGCGGAATCGGACCGGAGACGACTGCTCCGGTTGATTTCACTGTCTGAATAATTTTTTCAGCTGACTTATCGATCAGGTTGTGATCGTATGACTTGAGTTTGATTCTAATCTTTTGTTGTGTTGCCACTTGTTAAAGCCTCTTACTCTATAATTTTAGATACGACGCCTGCACCTACGGTCCGGCCACCTTCAC
>CALKWT010000017.1 GCA_938003885.1 uncultured Balneolaceae bacterium
TTTTTCGTAAAGCAGCGGCCGTCTCACGCTCTATCTTGTCTGCAAACAGTTCTAGTTTACCGGTCCAGGCAGGTTTGATCACCTCTGTTTTAAATCCCATTTCCCGGGCAATGTCATTGGCATACCCGGCAACAAGGGTTGCCGATGACAATAGAAATTGATGGTGAGAGGCGAAATCCTCTGTCTGTATTACAGGATTCTCTTTCAGGTTTTTATCGAAATGCTCTTTTATTTCGGCCGGACACTCCTCCCATAAATGATAGGCTGACAGAATCTCTTTTGCCCGTATCCAGGAGATCTCCTGGGCGGTGGTCGGGCCGCTGCCTACAAATTTCAGATTGTCATCCGGTATGTCTGAAATAATGAGATCGATCAGCGTGGTGTGTTTCAGATGAGCAAGAAACCACCCTCCCTTTACAGCGGAGAGTGCTGGCCGTACCGTGTTGATTTCATCAATAGATGCACCACTTTCCAGTAACTGTTTATAGAGCCCTGAGAGCTGATCTCCGGAGATAGAACCGTCAGGTTTCTCAAAAAGGGCCGAAGTGCCACCCGATAGCATATTGATAACAAAAGCTCCATCGGGAATCTCATTGGCAAATCGGATCAGGGCCTCCGTAGCCTGGTAACTTGCAGAGTCGGGAATGGGGTGGGAGCCTGTACCCGAACGGACCTTGCTTAGTTCCTGATCTGCGCCGGGTGGAATGATGATATACCCCCCCTTTATATCTTCTTTAAATAGCTTTTCTGCGGCCAATGCCATCGTAGCTGCTGCTTTGCCAGTTCCGATGATATAGAGTGGCTGTCCCTTCTCAAGCTGAAAAGTCTGATCGTGGATGGTCATCTTTCTCTCTTCTGGCGAATAAATGATTCTGTCAGGAATCATTTCGTCCGGTCGAACTTTTGTAAGTGTCCGGGTAAAAATCTCACGGGCAATACGTTTCAAATCCATTAATTAAAATCTCAATTCACATTCAATTATTCACAAACTGCCATACCTCAGGCAGTGTCAGAACGGCATGAAGGCCCAGCCAGGAACACTGTTCCACTGCACCTGAATTCAGGCAGAATTCAGTATAAGGAGATTTCTCCTAATTTGTATTTCACGGTTGAATCTTCCTGTAAAAGGGTGTAACATCTCATTGCACAAGGTTTGTGAACTGAAACGATTCACAATGAAAAGGGAATCCGGTGTAAATCCGGAGCTATCCCCGTAGCTGTAATCTCTGAAGAAAGGTAACATACCAACCATGCCACTGATCCGGATTTGGGATCGGGAAGGCAGTTGTTACTGAGAGTAAGCCAGAAGACCTGCCTTAAGCAAATAACAGTACTCTTCAGGCTTTCGGAGGAAAAGCCGGGAATCCCTCTCCGTTTCTTGAACGGAAATGTGTTTACCCCCCTTTTCTCAACTCGAAAGCTCATTGGTTCAACCTTTTAATCATTTGATGATTGCCATGAGCAGAATAAATATACTCACTCTTCTTTTACTACTATTCCACACTCTTTCCGGTTACTCCCAACAGCAGAGTGCATTGCAGGATACGGTTCAGCTGGAAGAAGTCATTGTGACTTCTACTAAACTTCCGGTCTCTCTGAAAGAGACGATCCGACCTGTCACCGTCATTACCCGTAGGGAGATCGAACAGACCCCATCTGCCAACATATCCCACATCCTACAGGAACATGCCGGTATCCGTGTAAATAATTCCATGGGTGCACCGGGGGAAAACCGTAGCCTGTTCCTGCAGGGAGCAGGTGGTGAATATACCCTCATCTTAATAGATGGGGTGGCGATCAACGACCCCTCGGGGGTAGGCGGAGCGATAGATTTGCGAATACTTCCTACGCAAAATATCGAACGGATAGAGATCTTAAGGGGCAATCAGTCTGTACTCTATGGAACGGATGCTCTTGCAGGAGTCGTCAATATCATCACAAAAAAGGGAGCTGAAAA
>CALKWT010000018.1 GCA_938003885.1 uncultured Balneolaceae bacterium
CTGCCGAACTCCATATTCCCAAATGCCGGCTCGAACAGGCCGTAACGGAGATCCGTACGACAACAGAAAAAAGACGCGGGGATATCTTCCCTCAGGCCGTCACAACAAGGTGGATTAAAGGCAGGCTTACCGATCAGGAAGTTGAAGAGGCCTTGGCTGATATCCGTCACGAGTTCGGGGGATCAAACAGATGGGGCGGCAAACCGGTTAAACCACATAAGATTGGTAAAATATGGGAATACGATATAGAAAATGCTAAAATTCTGCTCAGAGAGGAGTCCGATGGCTATTCGCTTCAAGTCATCAAATATCAGTTTTTCCATGGAACCATGCTTGAGGCTGGCGTGCTGGCCGTACCAGTAGCTTTTCTCCTGGGAGTGCTTCCGGTTGCAGCCGCTTATGAATGGATACATCTCTATGCTGCCATAATTACTGCTCTCACTATCTATTCCTTCTCCTGTTTGATCACAAAAAAGTATGCTCAAAAGAAACGGTCAGGTATTGTATCCAGGCTTCTTGAAATCACAGAATTTGCGGAGCAAAAAATAAAGGCTACAATAGAAAAACAGCGGATGGATCTGCCCGTCTCAGATGAGAAGCCTCACAGTCGCGAAGAGCGAACTCAGGACGCCGGCAAAAACAAGCTAAGATAAAAGAGAATACGTTTTGTACAACCGACACGTGTATCGGGACAAGCGTGGAGTGATTTTTCAAACCTCAAATAAAATCGAATCATAATTATGGATATTCAGCATAAAAAAGATAACAACAAGGGATCTTTCGTGATCGAAACGGAGGGAGAAACCGCTGCAATCTTAACTTATACGTTAACCGATGAGCGTACGATGGCGATCGATCATACGGAGGTTTCCGAGAAACTGAGAGGCCAGAAAATTGGCAGGAAGCTGGTGGAGAGTGCCGTAGACTATGCCCGCAAAACCGATTTAAAAATCATATCCCACTGTCCTTATGCCAGATCGGTGATTGAACGAAGTGACTCTCTTCGTGACATTCTAAAATAGAGATCCACATCTTGTAAGCTTCAGAAGGGTGCGCTTCTTTTGTTTACACGCTAATTCAGGAGCCTTCCTGCCGGATTCACATCCGGCTGCGCTGCCCTCAATTCCGCACTTGGCAGAACGAATGCCGCATAATAAAACAGGTGCCATCCTCTGCCCAAAATAGTCGGGGCCAGAGTTTCCACTTCATGTAGCGGTTCGCAGCGCCGCTTCGTACCAAGGGGTGTAAATGTTAATTATCAACAAACTCCTAAATTTATGAAGTCCAAGTATTACATAACCGCACTATTCATCCTCTCATCTCTGCTCCTGTGGACCGCATGCAGCGACTCCAGTACAGGAAACATTCCTGATGATCTCACTGGCGAATCAGTAACGTATGAGCTCATCCCGGCAAACGATTCATCCATCGATGGTAAAGTCACCTTTGATGAACGGGTCGATGGGGATGTTCAAGTAACGATCGAGCTGAACGGCCTCGAGGAAGAAGAAGAGTATAGGGTAGGTGTCTACAACAACAGTGCTATTGAAGAGGGCGGCCTGTTGATCGACCTGAAAAGCGTAGAAGGTTCAGCCGGTGAAAGTAACCTGATTATTACGGTGGATGAGGATGGAGAATCCATCACCTACGATGATCTTTTAGAGAGCAATGCCCATATTCGTGTCTATCTGAGTGGTGACACGGATACCATCCTGGCTCATGCAGATATTGGCGGAAACGCTCTGACAGGAGAATCTCTGGAACTGGAGCTGGAGGAAGTTGATGAGTCAGGCGTAAGCGGGGAGATCCGTTTCCATGAAAGAGAAAATGGAACCGTACTAGCGGTGATTGAACTATCCGGTATCAGCGGAGCTGAAAGCCCGATTGCACATCTTCATGAAGCGGAGAGTGATGCTGATCTCTTTATTTTTGAGCCGGTGGACAGCGAAACAGGGATCAGCAGATCTCAGATGGCTGAGCTGGAAGATGGAACCCCCTTCGGCTTTGACGACCTGGATGAGCTGCACGCTCACATCAAGATTTTTCCAAGTGAGTCAGACGACACTGTTCTCGCACGAGCAGACCTTGGCAGTGCTGATGAGGAATAAATAGCAGATAATCTGCTGACGGAACTCCATTTCCGTAGATAGATTACAGCTCCAAAAGCTGAAAGGCGGCAAAAGAGACATTTGCCGCTTTTTTTATGTAATGTACTCAAACTTTATTTTCTTGGGCATGAAGTGAGCCGCTTTGAAATCGGTTTTAGCCCGGATCTGATGGTTGACCTGCGGAGGGATGATAAAAGCATCTCCCTGCATTAACAGATGCTCCTCTCCGTCCATATTCAGAGTGCATTCTCCTTCCTGAATCAAAAGGATAGATTCGACATCTGCAAAGTGTTTTGGCAGCAGAGCGTTTGCCCTGGCCTTCATCTGCTTGACTATGAAGTCTTCTCCGGATGCCAGTTCTTTCACTATCGGTTTGGTTACCTTCATATTTTTCTTTTCGTTTATAAGTTAGTTTTTTAACTCAGTTCTCACAGTAAGAGGTCAGCAGATGGGTAGAGATTCTTATCTGACTCTTAAGATAGAACGCAGTTTGCCGTTTCTTTTTCCTTCTGATTTACTATCAGGCGGGGAAATCCGGTTCAACTGCTCCCCTTGTTCAGGGAAACGGGTGAGCCCGGTTTCTGCCTGATTCCAGAGCCATAAAAGAAATAAAACCGCAACAGTGTGCTCCGTCTGATAATTTAACTTTTGCGATAGATCAGCAAGAAGAAGCGTATTCACTATAGCTTAATAGCGAAATCCAAGCCGATCCAGACCCTCCTGAACGTCTTCGCCCGACATAAACAGGTCCCATAACAGACCGGTTCTGTGATTCTCAATCATCACCACAATCGGGCCCTGATCGATTGCCAGATACCGTTCCGGGAACCAGTCGTGCTCAACGCTCAACGCATCATAAAATCCATACTTACCGAAGACTCTGTCACCATAATTGTAATAAAGGTTTTTAAGTACAGCCATCGACTCATCTGGTGTATAGGGAAATGATGAGAGTGCGGCGGTAGGAGTAATTACACCATGATCGGACATATGAGGCTGATGTGCTGCATAGCCATCAACGGAATAACTCGCTGTAAATCCCCATAAATCCTCCCCATAACCGGCATAGTCATATGGATTATCAATAGCGTACTCATATTGAATGAGCGCGTGATTCCTGTTATTTTCCCAATAATTTGCATACTGATCTTCCAGATTTCTGGGGTCGAGTCCCAGATAAGAGTAGTGCGCCCAAAAAAGCGGACCGCCATACTCTTCAGCTCCATTGTGACGAAGAGGCAGTGAATGTCCGTAAGCTTCATGGTCTTCGTCATGGACAATACCACCGCTATGTGCCCATCCCTCATGATACACATCGGGATCGATGGGGTATGTTGGTGATGATGCAGATAATACATAAGAAATTAAACATTCATCATATCCGCGTACAGGATGGTTCATGCCCCACTCATGAATGGGTGACCAGTGCCAATAAAGCACATTTTCTTCTCCATCTTTTGTATGCCAGTTCCAGTTAATCTCTTCCCACATCGTTTGAATACGATCGGCGATTTCCTGCTCAGTTCTGAGTTGCGTCTGTCTTTCTGCCTTTCCACCCGAAAGTTTTGTGATCAGAATGTTTACATTGGGTATCGACTCCCCGTCCTCGGAGCTGGTAACGGTACCTGATACCGTGACCGTCTAGGCAGATACCGGTCCCAACGCTGCGGTAAGAGTTATTCCAACTGTTATAAAAAGAGTGGTGAATAGCTGAATTGGTATTCTCTTTATCATCCTTGATCCTCGGTTTTTATAACTCTGATCTGATTATGAACAGTCGCGCCTAACGGATACAGACCGTTGGCAGAAATGCAAAATCAGCTCACACTATTGATTCAAAAATACTTACTGTAGAGCCAAACTTGACCGCAGCAATGACTTATGGGACAATATAAAGACAAGATTTTGAACCGAATCATATGAACGACAATTCAGGCACCTGTTTGCATTCACTACATAAACACAGGCAGGTTGCAGAAAGTTCAGGTAAATCTTATATATATGAGGGGATACAACTGTAAGACTGGAGATAGGTGTAAACCTTCAATTTTCTTGTAGTGAAGGCCTGACCAGCGTCGTGCCATCTCCGCCTCTACTCTGTACATTGCCACCGGAGCCTGGCCGGAGTAAACTTTTTTTATCCATTTTTTGTAGCACTCAGGCAAGATTGCGAAGACTTCAGCAATCTTTGACGGAAAAGGATGAGGCTCTGGAACAACGCAATCGGGAAATAAAGCAGATGCGGATTCAAAGGCGCAAATTTGCTGATAACCACGATTATAATGAGGCCAGAACACGCGAGCTGCTGATCGACGTGATGCTTCTGGAAGCAGGCTGGGATCCCGCTGAACATAGTGTAAGGGAATACAAGATCTCCGGTATGCCAAATAAAACCGGCACCGGCTATGTGGATTATGTTCTTTGGAATGATAACGGAAAACCACTGGCTTTGGTAGAGGCCAAACGAACAACACGTAGTTATGATGAAGGCCTTCATCAGGCCAAGCTGTATGCCGATAGTCTTCAAAGAGAATTTGACGTTCGCCCTGTTATCTTTGTATCAAATGGTTATGAAATCTGGATATGGGACGATGAACAATATCCGCCGCGTAAAATATTAGGGTTTTATACCAAAGACAGCCTGCAAACCCTGTTCTTTCATCGGAAAGAGAGAAGAACGCTTAAACTTGCAAAGGTTAATAAAAACATCACTGACCGTTACTATCAGATCGCAGCGATTCGCAGGGTTGGGGAACGGTTTGAAGAGGGGCACCGGCGAGCACTCCTGGTAATGGCTACCGGTACAGGAAAAACCCGGACAGCTATATCATTAACCGATGTGCTGCTAAAGAACAAATGGGTGAAGCGAGTGCTTTTCCTTGCCGATCGTAATGCTTTGGTAAGGCAGGCATATAAAAATTTTGCGGTACACCTGCCTGACGTTCCCATTGTAAATCTTGTAGAAGAAAAAAATGATATAGAAACTTCCACTTCCGTAGATTAACAATGCAAAATAATAAGAC
>CALKWT010000019.1 GCA_938003885.1 uncultured Balneolaceae bacterium
CAAGCTCGATATAGTGATCGATTCCGGGCCGAATGCGCGAAGCGTACAGATCGATCTAAATCATTTTACCCTGATTGGAGCCACGACCCGAAAAGGTTTGCTCACGGCGCCCCTGCGTGCCCGCTTTGGGATCGATATGCGCCTGGACTATTACGATGCGGAACTGCTGCAGAGAATTGCCTTGCGGACCGCCCACATTCTTGGATTCGGAATCACCGACGCAGGCGCCTACGAAATTGCCCGTCGCAGCCGCGGTACTCCGCGAATCGTAAACAAGCTTCTGCGAAGAACCCGGGATTTTGCCCAGGTTGAAAATATGACGACGATCGACGACCGCATTGCAGATAAAGCGCTGAATGCTCTGGATGTCGACCACAACGGGCTGGACGATATGGATATACGGATTTTAAAAGCGATCATTGAAAACTACAGCGGAGGGCCTGTGGGCTTAAGCACACTCGGGGTCGCCGTCGGCGAGGATAAAGGGACAATTGAGGAGGTGTATGAACCCTTTCTGATCAAAGAGGGCTTTCTTCAAAGAACCGCCAAAGGGAGGGTTGCAACCATAAAAGCGTACGAATATCTCGGAGTCCGGTACACCGATCAGAGGGACTCTTCATCAGATCTGTTCAATCCGTAGCCGGACGGCCGGAGCCACTGCCTGCACCGCCGGTCACGATTCTCTGCGGTACCACCTGCGATTCTAGGTTCCGATTCTAACTTTCCGGGGCCTCATAAAGTGGTGAAACAGTGATGATATTTCCGTAGTTTTACGCCTGATTCTCTAACTCTCATATAAAAGAATAACATGAAAAATCTATTTACTTCTGAATCTGTGTCTGAAGGCCATCCGGATAAAGTAGCCGACCAAATTTCCGATGCCATACTGGATGCCATGCTTACAACAGATCCAGAGTCTCGTGTAGCTGTTGAAACACTGGTAACCACAGGCCTGGCCGTTATCTCGGGAGAAGTGCGAACCGACGCCTACGTGGATATACAAGAGATTACAAGAGATGTTATTCGTGAAATCGGTTATACGAAAGCAAGCTACCGATTTGATGCCGACTCGTGCGGTGTTCTATCGGCGATCCATCAGCAAAGCCCCGATATCGCAATGGGTGTGGACGAAACTGGCGACAAAAAGCAGGGAGCGGGAGATCAGGGGATGATGTTCGGATATGCATCCAGAGAAACGGATGAGTTTATGCCGATGACCTTGCAATACTCCCACGATCTGCTGAAGAAACTGGCATCCATCCGGAAAGAGACATCACTGATGCCCTATCTGGGGCCCGACAGCAAGAGTCAGGTGACCGTCGAATATGATCAGGAGAACAGGCCGGTCAGGATAGATACCATTGTGATCTCCACACAACATGACGAAGGTGTGGAGCAGGAGCAGATTAAAAGAGATATAGAGACCCATCTGATCCCCGCAATTATTCCCGGGGAGTGGATGGACAGAGATACGAAATTAATTGTAAACCCAACCGGAAAGTTTGTCGTAGGTGGCCCTCATGGAGATACGGGGCTTACAGGCCGTAAGATTATAGTGGATACCTATGGCGGCCGCGGAGCTCATGGCGGAGGTGCTTTTTCGGGTAAAGATCCTTCCAAGGTAGATCGGAGTGCAGCCTATGCTACGCGCCATATAGCAAAAAATGTGGTTGCTGCAGATCTGGCCGATGAGTGTCTGGTACAGGTAGCCTATGCGATCGGAATTCCAGAGCCGGTCTCCATCCATGTCAATACCAATGGAACCGGCCGGGTGCCGGATGCCGAAATAGCCCGGGCGATCACCACTGTTTTCGATATGACCCCTGCCGGAATTATCCGGCGCCTGGAGCTGAAAAAACCGGGATACAAGAAGACCGCAGCGTATGGGCATTTCGGAAGAGACGGTTTTACCTGGGAGACGCTGGATTACGTAGATCGGCTGGCTGACGCCATCCGGTAATATGTCTGCCGGAGATGGAAGCCGTTTCCGGCCTGTGGGGTGACAGGTGGGCGGGCCCTCTCTGGTCGCGTTGCAGGGGGGCCGGCGGACTCACATATCCCGTTCTTCTTTCTGAATACGAGGCTCAAACTTACGAAAAAGATTTTCACAGGAACGGTACAGAATTTTATAAACGTTCCTGAAACCCTCCATTCCACCGTAATAAGGATCGGGAACCTCCCCTCCTTCCGGTTCAGGATCGAAATCCCGCATTCTCTTTATTTTATGATAATAGAGGCCGGCAGGATCCAGGTGGCGGATATTTTTCAGATTCTCATTGTCCATTGCGATGATCAGGTCAAACTCTTCAAGATCCCGTGGGTCAATCTGGCGTGCCCGGGAGAGAAGTTCAACACCATTATCAAGTGCAACCTGCCGGCTTTTACTGTTGGCGGGATTCCCGATGTGGTAGGCAGCCGTGCCTGCCGAATCGATATAGAAATAATGGTCGACTCCCGCCTGACGGACAATGTGCTGGAAGATTCCTTCGGCTGTCGGGCTCCGGCAGATGTTTCCAAGACATACAAAGCAGATACGGTAAGGGGAATCAGTCGAAATTGTTGAATTCATAAAGCTTATCCTGGTTAGTTTTAAAACGGAATATAGCCATTTTCCGTAAGGAATTGTGATCTACGGCTAAATGATGGGGAGATAGGATAAAGTCCATGTGCCGATTCCAGAAAAACAGATCTTCGAAAGGTTCATAGATTGTGATCCTTTTCGTATATTGTAGGCTTCTATTAACTTCAAAGTAAAAGAACGATACCGTTCAAAATGGCTAAAAAGTTTAACGAAATTAAACAGCTGGCATATCCAAAAGCTGAAGTAGAGATACTGAACTGGTGGAAAAAGAACAGAATCTTTGAGAGGAGCCTGGAGTCGAGAAACGATGGTATTCCATTTACCTTTTTCGAAGGCCCTCCCACAGCGAACGGTAAGCCGGGTATTCACCATGTGATGGCCAGGACGGTAAAAGATCTCTTTTGCCGGTATAAAACATTGAAAGGATACCGGGTGGAGCGTAAAGGGGGTTGGGATACGCACGGACTGCCTGTTGAAATTGAAGTAGAGAAAGAGCTAGGTCTTGAAGGCCGGGCTCAGATAGAAGAGTACGGGATTGCTGAATACAATGCGAAATGCCGGTCGAGTGTTTTAAAGTATAAGGATCAATGGGATGAATTGACGCACAGAATGGCCTATTGGGTGGATCTGGAGAATCCCTACATTACTTTCGATAATGACTATATCGAGTCTGTCTGGTGGGCTTTTAAACAGCTCTATGATAAAGGCCTGGTGTACAAAGGGTATAAAATTCAGTGGTACTCTCCCGGCAGCGGTACCGTTCTCTCCTCTCACGAGGTGAGCCTCGGATATAAGGAGACTCAGGATCCTTCCGTCTATGTCAAGTTTCCGTTAGATGCGGATGAGAGAGTCTCGTTTCTGGCCTGGACGACAACGCCCTGGACAATTATCTCCAATATGGCTCTCACGGTCAACCGCAACCTGGACTATGTGAAAGTGAAGGTGGAAGAGAAGGGAGAGACTGAATATTTTATTCTGGCGAAAAACTGCCTGGAGAAAACACTTACCCACGAATATGAAATTGTAGAAGAGTACAAAGGAGAGGATCTCCTCGGATGGGTCTACAAGCCTGTTTTTGATTATGCCGCCAGGGAGGTGCCGAAAGAGGATGCATGGCGAGTGATACACGCCGACTATGTGACCACCGATGAAGGTACAGGTGTGGTTCATACAGCACCCGCCTTTGGCGCCGATGACTATGAAGCTGGCCAGAAGGAGGGAATTCCAATGTACAATCCGATAGACGAAGAGGGGCGTTTTACCGAGAAGGTGCCGGAATTTGCAGGAATGTGGTTTAAAGATGCCGACAGGGAGATTGCCCGAGCCATCAGAGATAAGGGGCTGATGTATCGCCATGAAACCTATCTGCACAACTACCCATTTGACTGGCGGAAAGGAACTCCTCTGATGTCCTACCCTGTTGAATCCTGGTTTATCCGTACCACCGACGTGAAAGAGAAAATGGTGGAGTTTAACAGGGAGATTAACTGGAAACCCGAAAGCACCGGAACAGGGCGATTTGGTACCTGGCTCGAAAATAATGTGGATTGGGCCATTTCGCGCCAGCGCTATTGGGGAACACCGATTCCGATCTGGGTCAGTGATAAAAATCCAGAGTATGTAGAGTGTATCGGCAGTATAGAGGAACTCCGGAAAAAGGTCGGCCTGGACGGTGATCTGGAAGTGGATCTCCACAGGCCATTTGTAGATGAGTTTACCTGGGATTGTCCATACGGGGGAACCATGCGCAGAATCCCGGATCTTCTTGATGTCTGGTTCGATTCAGGTGCGATGCCGTGGGCACAGTGGCACTATCCTTTTGAAAACACAGAGATATTCAGGGACAACTTCCCCGCTGACTTTATAGCGGAAGGGGTGGATCAGACCAGGGGCTGGTTCTATACCCTCCACGCCCTTTCGACGATGCTTTTCGACAAGCCTGCTTTTAGAAATGTGGTGTCTAACGGCCTGGTGCTCGACTCCAATGGGGAGAAGATGAGCAAATCAAAAGGAAATACAATTGACCCGAATGAGGTCATTCAGAAGTACGGAGCCGATACAGTCCGCTGGTACATGATGAGCAATTCATCTCCCTGGGAAAATCTCAGATTCAGTGAAGACGGCTTGAATGAGGTTCAGCGCAAGTTTTTTAATACCATCGTCAACACCTATTCGTTTTTTGCCCTTTATGCGAACATCGATGGATTCGTCTACAAAGGTGCACCTCTGGCGATCTCGGAACGGACGGAGATGGACCGGTGGATCATATCCAGGCTCAACACGACTGTCAAGCTGACGGATGAGTATCTGGAAGAGTATGAACCCACCAGGGCTGCCCGTGAAATTGAGCATTTTGTAGAAGAGCTCAGTAATTGGTATATTCGCAGAACCAGACGACGTTTCTGGAAAGAAGGCAAGAGTCTGGATAAAACAGCCGCTTATCAGACTCTGTTTGAATGTCTGATCAGTCTGGCGAAAATTATGTCACCGATTGCGCCGCTTACCGGGGAGTGGCTCTATCAGCAGCTGAATAGCGTAACGGAACAGGAAGAAGATTCAGTGCACCTCTCATTCTACCCTGTTGTAGAAGAAACAGCCATTGACAAGCAGCTGGAGAAACGCATGGAGGTGGGGCGAATCATCAGTTCGATCGTATTGCGGGTCCGAAACCAGATCGATATCAATGTCCGGCAGCCGCTTGCGAAGATTATTCTTCCGATGAAAGAAGATGAGCGCCTTGTGGTCGAAGCGGTCAGGGAGATCATCCTTGATGAGGTGAATGTTAAAGAAATTGAGTATGTCGATGATGATTCGGGAATTGTAAGCAAAACAGCCAGGCCCAACTTCCCGGTTCTGGGGAAACGGCTTGGGAAGCGGATGAAGCCGGTAGCTGCAGCAATTCGGGATCTCTCGACCACGGATATTTCCAACCTGGAGAAAGACGGGTTGATTCATATTGACCTGGAAGATGGAACGTCTGTTAAAATTACGCTGGAGGAAGTTGAGATACAGCGAACCGGTCTGGAAGGCTGGTCAGTTGAAACGGAAGAGGGCATAACCGTTGCTGTCGATACCGAACTGACACCGGAACTGTTGCAGGAAGGATTATCACGTGAGTTTGTAAACCGTATTCAGAATATGCGTAAAGAGGCGGACTTTGAGGTTACAGACCGCATCTCTATCGGTTTTGCAGGATCAGATGAACTTAAGCAGGCAGTACAAGCAACAATTGAAACAATCAAGTCTGAAACGTTGGCGGAAGAGGTTCAACTCTCCCTGCTGGATGTTTCTGATTTTATAAAGAAATGGGAAATTAACGGGCACGAAACGGAGATTTCTATCAGAAGAACGATAACCCAATAATGGATATGAATATGGCATCTTCAAACGATACTAAAAAAAATGAGCGTATATCTCCTTACAATGATGAAGAACTGAATTATTTCAAGGAGATTATTCTGAAGAAACGGGATGACGCCGAGAATGAGCTGAATGTCTTGCAAAACTTGCTGCGGGAGAGTATGGAGAACTCATCTGACGAGTCCGCCTACTCTTTCCATATGGCGGATGCCGGAACGGATGCTCAGGAAAGAGAAAAAACGTACATGTTATATAACAGAACCCGCAAGTTTATTCGTTATCTTGACGAAGCTCTGAAGCGTATTGAAAACAAAACGTATGGAGTTTGCAAGGTAACCGGCAAAAAGATCGCCAAAGGCCGTCTCGAAGCGGTACCTCACACTCAGTTAAGCATTGAAGCGAAATTAAAAAGTAAATAATAGGTTACGTACGATTTGTCAACGAAAGGGAAAAAACTGGCAGCGTTTACAATACCGGTTGCCGTTGTCATTGTTTTGGATCAATTGACAAAATACAAGGTACGGACGACTCCCGCCTTACATAATAAGGATCTTATTGAGGGCTGGCTCGCCTTGAACTTTACGAAAAACCCGGGAATGGCGATGGGGATGGACTGGCTGTCTACCCCCGTGATAAGTATCATTGCCATTGTGGCGACAATTGGTATCATTACCTACATTTTAGCTACACTGGAAAAAGCTGGCATCGGCTATCTCATCTGTATGGGACTGATTGTAGGCGGGGCCCTCGGAAACATCACCGATCGCCTCTTTATGGCTTCCGTGGGGGGCTATGGCGGGATCCTGGATGGCCATGTTGTGGACTTTATTCACTTTAATCTGCACATAAACGATTGGCCGGTGTTTCCCTATATCTTTAATGTGGCGGATATTGCGATTAGCACCTCTATCATCCTTCTGTTGCTTTTCCACAAGAAGCTGATGCCGGAAGAGGAGGATGGGGGCGCGATGAAAGGGGAGCTGGTTAAAGAGAGCCCCTGAAGAGCTCTCTGCACCCTTTTATTCAAGAAGCAATCTCTTCAAAAATCCCTCCTGCTGACGGGGTATGTCGAATTTCTCCTCCTGATAGTCCGTATCGAGATGATCTGTAGGAATCGGCACCTCTTCCACCATTTCGAGCCCAAAACTATTGAGCCCTACCCGTTTGACCGGGTTGTTGGTAAGAAGTCTCAACTTGCGAATTCCCAAAGCATGAAGGATTTGAGCACCTACACCGTAATCCCGTGTATCCATTACTGAACCGAGACGGGCGCGTATCTCCTCCTCATTGAGCCCTTCATCGTTCAATTTATACATGGTAATCTGATCGATGATGCTATATTCCCGGCTCACCTGGTCCATATAGAGAACCACCCCTTTGCCCGACTTCTCTACCATTCTGAGGCTCTGTTGCAGCAGCCCGGTCTTGTCACTACGTTTGGTACCGAAGATATCAGCAAGAGGGTTGGAAGAGTGAACCCTCACCAGTACATGGTCCTCTTCATTCCACTCTCCTTTGGTGAATGCCAAATGATGCTCACCGGTCAACTTGTCTTCAAACGTATGAAGTTTGAAATGCCCGAAGACCGTGGGCATATCCACCGTCATTAACTTATGGACAAGTGATTCATGCTTCATCCGGTATGCGATCAGATCTTTGATCGTCACCAGTTTCATGTCAAACTTTTTGGAGAGCTCAATCAGTTCGGGCAATCGAGCCATATCTCCGTCATCATGGATGATCTCACAGATAATGCCCGCCGGAGAACACCCTGCCAGTCTGGCCAGATCGATAGCTGCTTCCGTGTGTCCGGCTCTGCGGAGAACTCCCCCATCGACGGCTTTCAGGGGGAAAACGTGGCCGGGCCGCCTGAAATCGTGAGGTTTTGCTTCGGGATTTATCAGTTCACGAATCGTATTGGCACGGTCGGGAGCAGAGATCCCGGTAGTGGTGAGTTTTTTATGATCCACGGAGATGGTAAATGCTGCTTCATCCGGATCTGCGCCCTCGGTTACCATGTAGTCCAGATCTAATTCAGCCGCCCGTTCTTTTGTGATTGGCATACAGACGAGGCCTCTGCCATACTTAACCATGATGTTTATAGCTTCAGGCGTTACCTTATCAGCGGCCATCAGGAAATCCCCTTCATTCTCACGGTCTTCGTCATCCACAACGATTACCATTTTTCCATTCCGGATATCCTCTATGGCTTCCTCAATTGTGTTAAATGGTGATGTTGACATCTCTTGGGAACTCATCTGTTTACTGTAGAAAGTGTTGTTGTATTTATTTTTTATTGGGATTCACGTCAGTGATGGCGCTTTTCTGAAAGCGTGCCTTCACTCCGTTGTCAATTTCAAGAAGAACCGAATCGTCATCAATGGAGCTGACAATGCCCATCATGCCCCCGCTAGTCAAAACCTTGTCACCCTTCTTCATCTCACTAACTTTGGTCTGAATCTCTTTTTGGCGTTTGGTCTGCGGGCGGATAATAAAAAAGTAGAAAACAAAGAAAATGGCGCCCAGAAAAACGAGGTTAATCATTGCGCCTCCGCCATCTCCCTGGGGAGGGGCCATCATAAAAAAAGAGTTTAAATAAGTCATAATTTCCTAATAGTTAATTGGGTTTTTATATCCTTTTAAGATAAAACTTTATTCCAAAGCCTCCAATTAACGGCACCGTTGGTTTCTGAAGGAATCACTGCATTTTCCGGGGCATCCCTGAAGGGAGGCACCGCCTGAATCGTCTACTATTCTACTTCCTGCTCTCTGAAAACTGGAACGAACTCTTTTATAGGCATTTCTGATACAGGCTCATTTCCTTTCCGTTCCAGGGTCATTTCATAGGCGACCCGGTCGTTCCGGTAATATCTCTTCTGATAATAAAGGGGTTTCTCTTTAATGGTGTAGGTTGTTCTCTCAATTAAAAAAAGAGGAGTACCAGGTTCTACATTCAATTCCCGGCAAAGAGTTTCGTCTGCGGACTCCGCAGAAAATCGATACGTTCCTTTGGTAATTGGAATCTCGTACTCATTTTCAAGAATATTGTAAATCGTCTGCTGCTCGAGTTTTTCTTGTGTTAAAAGCTGCCCATAAAAGAGCGGCAGCCAGGTGGTGTCGAAAGCCACAGCCTGCTGGTTTCCCAGGCGTACACGGTCGATCTGAAGTACTTTAGCACCCGGCTCCAGATCAAGGTTTTCGCATACAGGGCCCGGTGCATCGGTGACTTCAAATTTCTGCACAGCGGAAGAGGCTGCAAGGCCTGCTGAGGCCATATCTTCATCAAAATCTGTCAGCTTAACCAAATAGTGTGGAGTCCGGTTCTCACTTACAAATGAACCGAGCCCCTGATGTCTGAAAATAAACGATTCATTTTCGAGGGACTGAAGAGCTCTCCTGACAGTGACTCGGCTCACCTGAAATTTCTTTGCCAGATCATTTTCTGAAGGGAGCTTTTCCTCCGGTTTAAACCGATTGCTCTCAATCTGCTCGCGAAGCCAGTTCGAAATCTGGGTGTGACGCGGGATGCCGTCTCTTAATTTCATTTCGATGGATCCATGTTCATTCCAGGGAAACCTGGAGATAGATAGTTATCCCGCTTTTCTGAGCGGACTGCACAGCCTGAAATATAAGGATTTTAGACTTGAGTATCCATACATGTAAGTACATGTTCATATTGTATGGTATAAATTGTTAGCAAGGTCCGCTCCAACAGAAGTTTCAATCCGGCCAGGGATTACTGGTGATATACTGAAGTGATGCAAAAGACAAATACTGGAAATTATCCTCGGGGCCGTCTCATATTTTTGACTTATTAAAAGCGCTTTCGCATATTGCAGGTAAATTGTATAGACAACCAAACAACAAGCCAATGGGTGGAAGCCGAATTCCGGTTTTTGATGGTCAATTACAGTTTCCACGAGTGAATTTCTACCATTTGAGTAAGTGAGGAATGAGAATTTCGCCCTCTTGGTGAACGTTGACATTTAACAAAAAATTAAAAATTGAGGAAACAGTTACGATAGCTCAGCATGTTATTCTTCGGCCATATGAACATGCTACTGTTTCTCAATTTGTTTAAACCGCATATACTTATGCTACTTGCTCATCAGCCAGCTTCCCACACCGAGGCCAACAAGAACCGCCGATTATGGTCAAAATTGCGAAAAGGAGATCAGCAGGCACTATCGAAACTGTTTGCTCTTCATCATCGCCATCTGTTCAACTACGGACTAAAAATAAATTCGGATCCTGAGTTGGTCAGGGAATGTATTCAAGCCCTTTTCCTGAATATCTGGGAACATCATGCCCGGCTGGGATGTGCAGACTCACCAAGAGCTTATTTGTTGGCATCTCTCCGCAGGAAACTTTTAGAAGAGAAAAATAGGATCAGAGCACGGGCTGTTCGGGCATTTAAGTTCATAGAAATTCAAAATAGAGAAGTTTTTACAGCAGAAGAGTTGATGGTGCACAAGGAGGTGAATTCTGAAAATCGTCTGATTCTGCAACAGGCGTTAAATCAATTAACACCGCGACAAAAAGAGGTGATTTATCTACGTTTCTACCATGGATTGACGAACCCTGAGATCAGTGGGGTCATGGATATAAATGATCAATGTGTGAGAAATCTATTGTCTGGAGCCATAAAGAGATTGCGACAAAGAGCAGT
>CALKWT010000020.1 GCA_938003885.1 uncultured Balneolaceae bacterium
CGCTGATAAAATTATTGATGCTGTTAAGACGGGAGCTGACATGAAAGCCTTCCCTGGCCAGGGTAATCGCAGGTACAAAAAGATCTTTCCACGGGAGGGTACCGTGGTTTTCATGGAGGGTTTTCAGTACAGCGACGGTTCCGGGAACTCCGACAGCCTTCCCGCTACGCACCGCATCACGAAATGGAAGTGCTTCACCCTCCTCATTCAGGAAGAGATCTCCGTCTGCAGCCTTCGGAGCGGTCTCCCTTCCGTTGTATGCGTGAAGCTGGCCATTCTCCCAGGCCAAAATAAATGCCCCGCCACCTATACCGCTGGATTGCGGCTATGTCAGTGACAAGACCAGTTGTATTGCGACCGCTGCATCTGCAGTCGATCCCCCGGCTTGTATGATCTGATAACCAGCATCCGTAGCAAGTGGATTGGCAGTGGCTACGGCAAACTCATCTGTTGCCCATCCTGGTTTTTCACTGTATCCGGTGGAAATTTCAGGTTGAGGCGGGATCTTGTAACTCTCTGCAAGATCTACTTCCTGGCGGCAGGAGGAGATGGAAAATAACAAAAGGCCGCAGACGGTGAGAATACCAATGTTATGTAATGACATAATTCGAGGGTTTGTAACCTGTGGTTAAACTCCGGGTAAACACTCTAAATTGTTTGATCTGTTCAGAAGCCGCCATGTAAGCTCTGAAAAGCGTAGCCACACTTCTCTATGCTTTTCGGAAACAGCAGCCCTGCCGGCACGGGAAATCAGTCCACCTGGTTATCTGGTGATGGCCACTTTCTGTCACTCTTTATCCCTTGCCCGCCCACTATACCCTCCTGCAAGCGGCCTGGCCTGGTCTACATCAGGGGTTCCGTTAACGGCCACACATTAACCTGCCGGTTGGCCGTTTCCATGCCCCCTGTCCGGGGCGAGTGCCCCGAGCCGGCTTTTTATGCAGCCGGCCATACCTGCCAAGGTATTCTGATCAGTACCAGAATCAATGCGATGGTGTAAAACAGAAGCAGCGTTTTATATCTACGGACATCATCCCCCGGCTTTTTAACTTTCCGGTAGCCTATTGTGACCAGAACAACCGCAATCAGCATAATCAGCGGGTGTTCAAGCGCATAAAGCCTGGACAGAGAATTTTGCATGGCTTCCCCCGACATCAAATTGGATAGTCCCAGCGGGGAGACCAGGTAGAGTACGAGTCCAACTAAAAATTGCAGATGCATTGAGATCAGCCCGCCCAGTGCAACTTTCCTCATCAGATCACTGAAAGATTTTTTCTGTATCAGCCGAACCAGAGCAAATAGTATTGAAAAAATAAAAACGGTGAGGAGTATATAAGCAATAAAAGAGTGAAGGTGTTTAAATCCGGTGTACATTAGATATATTTATATAATCTGTATTGGTTATCAAATGGTAGTACTGAAATCCGCTACGAGCATACGGTTCGTTTCCATCAGGGAATATCTGACTATAGAACTGCATTTACAAACATTTATCAGACATGTTCCAATCATTATTAACATGTTCCAATCATTATTAAATAGAAGGGTTGTTGGGGTGGAGAGTGGAGGCAGCGTCAACGGCACCGCGTTTACATCTGAAAGAGTGAACAGCCTTCCATTCGGCAAGTTTCCAGAAAGGGTAGCAAAAGGATATTCTGAAAACGCAATTCAGGTGTCGGAGGGTCCGAAGCCATTGAAAAATAGGAATTGATGACACCCGGGCGTATCCGGACGAGACGATCCAACCCGATCAGGAGCCGGACGTACGGTTTGAATTTTCATAATGATAATGAATCATCCTCCTGATCGTTAGACAACTTGTTTTAACTATCTTTTACCAGATTCAGGAGTGATCTCTTCTTATTTTTTTATAATTTGAATGGGACTATGAGAAAACACCGGAAACATACTGCCCTTATTTTCGCATTTCTGATAGTGACAGGATTTGTATCCTCCGGTTATCATTTCCATGAGCACAGAAATCTACCTGATTCAGGCGACAATGTTGTCTCTCTCACAACAGGCATGCAAAACTGTCTCTATTGTGAAGGGGTCTTTTCATACACTATTGCCCCCCCTCTACCGGAAACAGACCTGGATAAGCCCTCCGGCATGGTTCTCCCGGTTTCTGTCTCTGTCACTTCCAAAACAAACACTCTTTTACCGGAAAACAAAGCACCGCCCTTCTGATTGGTTCTCCATCGGGTTTTAAAAAGGACCCTGTCCACAATTCATTATTTAAAATTAGAAAAACTTATCAGCCTCCCTTCGTGTATTGTGAGGTCAAATCAAACTATGTAACCATGAAATATATTCTTAACCACAATAGAGTGCTACCATTGCTTTTATCAGGATTGTTGTTGATCGCTGTGCCAGCTTGCGACAACACGGTAGGAAGTGATGCTCATGAACATGATTCAGACCCGTTTGGCATGGTTTTGATCATGAACGGAGAAGAAATTGTGAAGCAGGAGGGACATGATGTGATCTATTTGAACGACAGTCCCATCGAAGTTAAAGAAAATGAAGAGACAGAAATCATCCATCTCCAATGGCTGAATGAGTATGGCGAAGCTTTTCTTCCGGCAACAGAAGATGGTTACACGCTCAGCTGGGCCATTGAAGACGAAGAGCTTCTTGACGTCGTTCAGCATGACACGGACGGCCCGTGGAATTTCCATTTGCTGGGCAAAAGTGCGGGGATGACTACCCTCTCATTTTTACTCTGGCACAATGATCATGAGCATTTTACATCCGTTCCCTTTGAAGTGCAGATCAAATAAACAGAAACCGCCGATGATTCTGATTAAAACAGCTCAGCACCGGCATTGAACTATTACTCACAACTTTAAGATACTCTCGTAAATTCAGGAAATAATAACCCTGATAAATATCATGTACAGAACGTTAATCACACTATTTTTGATACCTGCTGCATTCCTGTTGTATCTCTCTGATGAAGCGTATGCACAGACCCGGGTTGAAGGTATTATCACGGATGCCGAAACTGGTGAACCTGTCTCTTTTACCTATATCCATCTGGAGGAGATCAACCGGGTTGCAAACGGCTCCCGCGAAGGGCGATTCCACTTCTCAAACGTACCTTACGGTGAATATACACTTTACGTTCACAGAATCGGCTACAAAGATCGAACAATACGCATTGTCGTAGACGAAGAGAGTGAACTGATCGAAATTGAGCTCCTCACCGAAACCTATTCTGGAGAGGAGATTACCGTCACCGGCGCCAATGATCGAATGAGCGGCGCAAATCTGGAGCACGCCTCCGTTCGAATTCTGGGGGAAGAGCTCCGGCGGAATCTGGGTTCGACCCTCTCGGAAACACTCTCAAGCCAGGCAGGTTTCTCAGAGCGATCGATGGGTACTGCACCGGGACGGCCGGTCATCAGAGGCCTGGGTGATGAACGTGTTCTGATTCTGAGAGATGGAGAGCGCACAGGAGATGTTTCATCCCAATCTTCAGACCATGCTGTATCACTCGATCCGATGGGAACCGAAGAGATTGAAATAGCACGCGGGCCTGCCGCCCTCGCTTACGGTGCAAACGCTATTGGCGGGGTTATTAACGTGGTAAGCAATCAGATTGCCACCACGGTACCCGGTTCCGCAACGGGAACGATCTCCCTGAATGGGAAAAGTGTAAATAGTGAAGGGGCTGGTGCTGCAAATTTAAAAATCCCATATCGGGATCTCGTCCTCTCTCTGGATTTAAGCCTGAGAAACGGGGGTGATCTTAACACTCCAGACGGAAAAGTCAGAAATTCCCATCTCTTCAGCTCTCAGAACAGCGCCGGCCTGAGTTATGTCGCGGACAAGGGGTACGCCGGAGCCAGTTTCTCCTACTTTACTTCAGACTATGGAATTCCCCCGGATCCAGTAGGCGGGCATCCAGGAGGAGTGGATATAGATATGGAAAAATTGCAGTTTGATCTGAGAGGTGAACGTACGTTCAGCAACTCATTTTTACGTCTGGGTGAGTTCCGTTACTCCTTTATTAACTACAATCACAAAGAGCTGGAGTCTGACGGGACGTTGGGTACCGAATTCGGAAATCTTACAGCTTCCGGTTCTGTTAAGTTCTTTAATGGGCCATGGGCGATCTTTGATACGGGCTCGTTCGGTATCTGGGGCGAGTATGTGGACTTTGCTGTCTTCGGAGCCCGTACACCTGATTCTAATCAATACAGCGGAGCAGCTTACTTCATTCAGGAAGGGGGTGTTGGCAATCTGCACTACGAACTTGGATCGAGGTTTGAAACGACGCAGACCCGGCCGAAAGAAGAGCGTACATCTGCCAGAATCGGCGAGATCAAAAATCGCACTTTTTCTGCTCTGGCAACATCTGCGTCTTTAATTTATGAGGTCACTCCCGGGTTCTTCGCAGGATCTACTTACCTCCACTCTTTCCGCCCACCGACACTGGAAGAGTTATACTCCGAAGGGCCACACCTGGCAGCCTATAGTTTCGAGATCGGTAATCCAAATCTGGACTCGGAACGAGGGGTGGGCCTTGAACTTTTCCTTCGCTATCGAAACGGACGGTTCCGGGCAGAAATGGCAGGATATAGAAATCAATTCTCCAATTTCATCTATGCACGGGATACCGGTGAGCAGAGTATTAACAACCCCTCCTTAAATCACTATCAGTTTGTGGGTGAGTCCGCCCTGTTCAAGGGGGTGGAGTTCTCGGCAGAAGCTGATATCACCCGTAATCTGACTCTTTCGGGATCCCTCTCCTACACAGAGGCAGACCGGGATGTGAGTGAAGAGGAACGGGAAATCACAGGCTACCAAGATAACACGATGCCGCTGCCCATGATTCCCCCTCTGAACGGCTCGATCGGACTTCAATACTCTAAAGATAGTTTTAACGTAAATCTTGGGTATAAAATCTCTGATGCCCAGACCCGTCTCGGTGAATTCGAAACCTGGACGAATGGCTACCAATTACTGGATGCTTCAGCCCAGTATATTTTTTCAACGGGCGGAATGCTTCATACCCTCACCCTGAGTGCACATAATATTCTGGATACCAGATATCGTAATCATCTTTCAAGAATCAAGGATATCTATCCGGCAGGAGGGCGCAACATCACACTGCTCTATCGATTATATTTTTAAAGGCAAGAACCTTCGGGGTTGCCGACGGAGAGAAGGCGGGTTATTGCATGCCGGAGTTCAACAGATGGATGAATCTTCCGAACTTTCCGGCTGCTCTCCCGAAGCTGGTGGAGGGACGCTAAAACAGGCCGTTTCTCTCCGTCTTCACGAGTTTTGCTCCTCCCGTTCCGGTGCAGACTCCTTCTCCAAATCCATTGACTCAGCCTCCTTCTGAAGGGAAAGTGTAGTAAACAGGAGTAAATTTGAGACTTTACTCAACGCACTGTAGACGAGTAACATCCCTGCCACAGATGCTGTCGCAACATCCAGCATTTTAGAAAGTTCGATACCAAACCACACAAAGACCAGGTCTTTGCTTGGAATAAAGGGAATCCGATTTACGATGATAACAGTCGCCAGAAAGGAGAGCCAGATCGTGAAGGGTGTATCGGGGATCACCAGTGCCCACGACAATACCATCAGCCCGTGATGAACAATGAACCGGGTCAGATAGAGCAAAAATATCCTGGCTGCCTTTCTGGGTGAGAGGTCGAACAGATACCTTCTGAACTGGATGATCAAAATAACAACAATCATCGCGATGAAGATTCCGGTCAGCAGATAAACCCAGTTCACATCACCCAGTAGTTCAGAGATCTCCACCTGGCCTGAATAGATGATGAGAGCAACAAGTACCACGGCGACCAGGTTGGATGTCACTGCAGAGAGGATACTGTTATCGCGGATATCCTTGAGTACGCTCTTCTCACTGTTCCCTTCCAGTTTACGGGCCCACATAAAGAGGTAGAATTCCCCCGAGTAGCCCATCACTTCATGGTTGTACACCTTTTTCTTAATAAAAACCTTGAACCCCTCCCACGCCGGAAACGTCCAGACTTGCTTGTAAATCAGCACCTCAACTGCTGGAAGTGAGAGGTACATCAGAAAAAAGAGAAGATAATAGAGCGGCTGAACCGGCAGCGACCTGAGGACTTCCCTCCAGCCAATATCCAGAAGCTGGTAGACGATGAACCCGAATATTACCAGAATCAAAGCTCTCTTCAGAATCTCTGCCGCTTTTTTTGCTGCAGGGCACTTTTGAAACCTGTCTCTTAAATTTAGAAAATACTCTTTATTCACCGATTCAATGTCATTGCATTTTACGCGACAAACTTAATGATGATTTAATATAGTTGTCTGTTTTATTTAATAATAAAAGTAGGGAACGCCTGTCAACCAACACTGTATAAATGTTCTTTCGCCCGGGTCCTCTGATACGCAACCGGCCGGTAATCTGTATCGTATGAAGATTAAAATCATCGTACCGGCACCGAATCGAAAGACTTAACATAACCCCCTGTATATCAAGGGCATACAATAAGAAGTCGTTGAATACGTTATTGTGCCGGCTGGTAACTTGAATGTTTCTCTGTATATTCATCCAGCCCACCGGTAACTACAGATGGCACTTAATTTGTTATCCTACAGAATCTTATGAAGTTGCAATTTACCTTACTCTTGTTGTTCACAGCCTGGCTCGTACCAGCCGGTTCTGCTCACGCCCAGGTCTCCAATCCATCCGGTGATCTGACCACAGTACAGAATGAAGATATCTGGGCACAAACTCTGAAAGGAAATCACTTCAATGAATTCTGGACCTATCAATTTTATCTCAACAACGATCTTACTGTACATATTACCTTTAGTGTAGCCAATTTCGGAAGCCTCAAATCCCCGGTAAGTGGTGTTCAAATCTCTGTGGATAGACTGAACGGAGAGATTTATCAGCTTTCCCGAGAGTATGACCTGGATTATCTGGTACAGGACCGTGAGAACCTTATGTTCCGGAACCGGGATCAGCGGAAACTCTATTTTATAGGGGAGCTGCCTAAAGAACACAGAGTCAGGATTCATACGAGCAAAGATGGTGTGGAGTATGATATCGACCTTTCCATGCACAATATTCAGCACGGAATAAAATGGGATGATGGCATCTATCAAATTGGAGAAGAAAAGGTGGGTATCTACACCCATATCCCCTACGCCTCCGTATCAGGTTATGTTTCTGTGGATGGCCACCGCCAGGATGTGAGCGGTTCAGTTTTTATGGATCACACATTTCAAAATGAGACCACCACCCGCCTGATTGACAGTGCTTACCGCTTTATTAATCATCAGGATTCGAGAAATTGGGATATCCTCTATTTTATGGATCCCGACAGGGGCTCTGAAGATCTCACCATCGGCCACTATATCTCCAGCAGAAATGGCAAAAAAAAGGTAAGAGGCGTCACCTCCATAACCCGGAGTGAAAAAAGCAGGGCTTTTGGTGACAACATCGCATCCACCCTTACCCTGGAGCTCTCAGATGGCGAACAGATAACTCTCAGCCGGACGACAGACAGTGAAAAGTTTTCCGTTCTGGGCGAACTTGGAAGAATTGCCAGAGCTGTGGCCCGGCGATTCCTGGGCGGTGAGGTGATTCATTATCGGGGTGAGGGAAATCTGGAATTAGAAGATGGTTCGGTATCGGATGGATATTATCACTTTATGGTAGTAGATTGAGCTTTGAACCTGCTCTGAAGGGAGGAACGGGATAGCTGAACCCGCCAGAATCTACAGGCTTTTTTGCCGAACCATCTACCCGGAATCCTTTCACCAGCTATTTGAATCTGTTTCTTGTTGTCACACGACTAAACGGAGAATCAGATGCCTGACAGACACGTGACTTGAGTATCCAACACAGGTTTTTCATACTTAAACTGACAATGAATTCAATTTAAAAATCGTATAAACATGAAAAATCAGCTTCCCGAACTGAATGACATCCAGCAGGCAGCCAAAAGAATTCAGCCCGCTGCACGCCAAACCCCGGTATTTGAGTCGGGTTACTTTAACCGGCAGTCTGGCGGCAGAGTCTATTTCAAATGTGAAAATTTTCAGCGGGCAGGTGCATTCAAATTCAGGGGTGCAGCCAATGCCATTTTTTCACTCTCCAAGGAAGAGGGCGCACGAGGAATTGTAACCCACTCTTCAGGCAATCATGCACAGGCGGTAGCCCTGGCCACCGCACTTCGGGGATTTAAGGCAACCATTGTCATGCCTGAGAATGCACCTCAAGTGAAAATTAATGCTGTCAGGGAGTATGGAGCAGAGATTATTTTCTGTGAAAGTTCAATCTCCGCCCGGGAAGAGAGTACCCGAAAAGTAATCGAGGAGACCGGCGCTCACTTTATTCATCCCTATAATCACCCCGATGTGATTGCAGGCCAGGGCACAGCGACACTCGAACTGCTGAAAGAAGTACCGAATCTGGATTTCATTCTGACCCCTGTCGGCGGTGGCGGGCTTCTCAGCGGAACAGCCATAGCTGCAAAAAGCATCAAACCCGATATCACAATTATTGGTTGTGAACCGGAACTTGCCGATGACGCCCGCCGCTCATTTCTTTCAAAAGAATTGGAACCTGTACTGCGGTCAGACACCATAGCAGACGGGTTACGAACCTCCCTCGGAGAGCTCACTCTTGCAGCCATTCTCAACTATGCGGATGATATCATCACCGTTTCAGAACGTTCCATCATCCAAAATATGCGTGATATTTGGGAGCGGATGAATCTCATAGCCGAACCTTCGTCTGCCGTACCCGTTGCCGTTTTGACCAGCGGAAAAATAGATCTTAGAGGAAAAAAAGTAGGAGTGATCCAGATCGGAAGAGCACACGTCTGAACTCCAGTCACACACAGAAATCTCG
>CALKWT010000021.1 GCA_938003885.1 uncultured Balneolaceae bacterium
ACTCCGGCCCAGTTCGAAGTGAACCTGTTGGCCCTCCCGCACTTTCAGGTGTTGCTCAATCAGCTTGAAGAAAGATTCAAAATCAGGGATCGGCTCCCCGTGCGGGTCTTAGTAATTGATCCCTAACCCTCCACCCAGGTTAATATGATCCAGGGGAAAACCTTTCGCTTCAAAGTGATCTTGCATTTCGTTCACTTTACTGCAAAGATCCTTGAAGGGCTGCAGATCCCGGATCTGCGATCCGATATGAAAATGAATACCGGTCAGCTTGACAGAATCCAGAGTGGGCAGCAGTTCAAATAACTGAGGTAGTTTATCTGTTGTGATACCAAATTTATTTTCGTTCAACCCGGTGGTGATATACTTATGGGTCTTTGCTTCCACGTTTGGATTCAGCCGGATCGATACAGAGGCTGTTTCATTCGATTTTTCAGCCAGCTCATTCAGTACGGACAGCTCCTGAAGGGATTCACAATTAAAAGAGAAGATGTTGTGATCAAGTCCGGTTTGAATTTCACGGTCGGTTTTACCCACGCCGGCAAACGCAATTTCAGAAGGATCGAATCCCATCTCCACAGCGTGCTCGATCTCTTTTCCACTCACACAATCGATTCCCAGCCCGGCTTGCCGGATATACTTCAATAATTCCGGATTGAAATTAGCCTTGATAGCATAATGTATGCGGTATCCTTTTGACAAGCCGTGCTTGCGGACCTCTTCAAGTGTCCTGTTGAGCAGATCGATGTCGTAATAGTAGAATGGGGTTTCAAGCGAACGAAATTTTAAAAGGGTCGATTCCGGGATCATGCAAGTATGTCTAAAGATAGAAGAATTTCAGTTCGGCAGGCGGGTTGTGGTGGAACGCGCCTGCACACGGAACGGTGTTAACGGTTGTAGAGCTGTTTGCCGGCATTCTCATATTTATCACCCGGCAGCCAGAACGGTGTCTGGTCCATATTGGCGATCAGCGAGGCAGCATAGATATAGGAGCGGACGTAACTGGTGATATACTCCATATCGAGGCTGTCCGACTCATCCGTCACCTGGTGATAATAGTGGTTGATCTCCTCATCGAATGCTGTGAAACCGAGGCTGTAAGTCGGTGCAGGGATACCACGTGCTGCGAAGTTTACATTGTCGGAGCGGTCAAACAAGTTCTGTTCCGGTGCAGGGTCCTCATGGGCTTCCAAACCAAATGCTTCTGCCGAGGCGGTCAGCCTGGTGGCAGCGTCCGTGCGGTTCAGGCCGATAATGGTGACCCTGCTGGTATCGTTGTACCCTGCGCCATCGATGTTTAAATTAAAAACGGTCTGATGAAGGGGGATAAGCGGATTTTCTGCGTAATACCGGCTGCCCAGGAGTCCCTTCTCTTCCGCTGTCCAGGCAGCAAAGATTACCGATCTTTTCGGGGGGTGGCTGGCAAAGTGTTTCATCGCAGACATAATCGCAGCCACACCCACTGCGTTGTCCCGGGCGCCGTTGTAGATGGTGTCCTCTTCGCTGTCTGTTCCGTGGGAGTCCGTAACCCCGACATGGTCGTAGTGGGCAGCAAGCAGGATATATTCATCTTTTAAAACCGGATCGGTGCCTTTGATCACTCCAATAACATTCCGGCTGGTGAAAGTGCGCGGCCCTTCTCCCTCCACGTTGATGACGGCATTTGGGTTGGGAACCTCTGACAGATAGGCAAATCGTTCAGGGGATTCACTCCTGATCCAGAGATGAGGAATAGATGGGGCGGATCCGGTGCTGTTCTCTGCAAGCTGCATTCTGCCACCGGAGAGAAAACTGACGACTCTCTGCCATGGAAGGGCAGTCGGCTCATAAAGCTCGACGAGGCCCGCGGCTCCGGCTTCTGCTGCCTGCTGTTTTTTGTCTGCAGCTACGCGGAAGATCGACTGTCCTGTGGCTTGCCCGGGAAGGCCTGCCCGTGTAACAATGATTTTGTCCTTTACATTCTGTTCCTTTAATTCCTCTGCGGTCGCATACTCCAGGAAAATAATCTCCCCTTCTATCTCTCCGCGGAATGAGTCCATAAGAACCAGATCCGTATCTTTCAGCCAGGTTGAGTCTCCGGCCGAAAACCGGATCTCATCCGGATCGGTTCGTTGGGTAAAGGGGACATCCTGAAAATAGGATGAGGTTCCCGGTGCATATTCAATATCATAGACCTGGAGCCAGGTTGCGATAAATTTGGCCGCAATATCAAGTTCGTGTGTACCTGTATCCCGCCCCAGGAGCTCATCAGAAGCTAAGAAACGGATGTTTCTCTCAATTTCGGGTTGCCGGATCTCCGCGGTAATTGTCTGAACGATCTCTGACTGAGAGAAGAGGGGCTGAACCAGCAGGAAAAAAATCAGCAATGTTAACGTAGAGCGTCTCATAAGTAGCGTGTGTTAAAATTGATATTTTACCCTGAATGTAATAACATTCATTACAGAGCCGGAATGGCAAGAAAGTAAGACAGGAGTGCCGGCACGCTGTTGGTAGTCCGGCAATAGATCCTGTGAATCACATTCCGCCTCGAAGGGACTGCTTGAAACATCGATGTGTCGAATGGGGAAAGTCATCCCGTGTATGGATGTAGATAACATTCAGTGGCCATGGAGTTCCGAAGCCAGGGTATATGTGGAAATTAAGGAAGAGGGAAAGATAGCATTTTAATTCTACCGTTTTTATAAAAATTAATCTTTAACAGAAGAGGAACCGGAGAAATGAACCTGCTTAAAGCCCTGATAAAGAGTGTGCCGGAAAATAGGAAAGGAAGGATCCCCGCTTCTTGTACTGTTCTTCTAGTTTTTGCAGCCGGTTTAATGGCAATGGGGTGCGGCTCAACCTCTCACACTTCCCGGCCTGCAGAGTCGGAATCTCACTATGCGGGTGTGGCGGGACTCTACTCGATCCATGATCAGATTGAATCGGGATTCCGTTCTGTCCGCAGGATTCAAAACAACGCGATCTACCGGAGCTATTTTTTCCCCCCCGGTGTTGAAATCCGGGAAGCAGACCTTCATGGGATGATACTGGATGATCTTGAATTGGAAACCAGTGTAGACACCCACTCAAATGCGGGGACCGCAACGGTTATCTTCAATAACAACCGTCATGCTCTTTTGCTGAGCGCCGCCCACACTGTTAACCAGCCCGATACGCTGTTCCATTTTATGGAGGGAAGTGAGGGCGTTCCGGAGGGATTGATTGAAGCGGTTTCGATCAAGGTGTCTGAAAACAGATTTGTCATCACGGATAATGGGATTGTCTCTCTGGAGATCGTAGGAGCAGACCTCAGCAAAGACCTCGCTCTGCTGATCACAGCGGCCACACTTGGAAGCCGGGACCGGATGCAGGTTCTCGAGCTGCCCGCAGGGGATTTTGAAAGGATAGAGTGGGGGAGCCAGATTGTGGCTCTGGGTTATCCGAGGGGGATACAGATGATCTCTTCGGGTGTGATCAGCCTGACCAGCCATCCTCACCGGACGCTGTTGGCCGACCTGAATATAAACCGCGGGTTCAGCGGTGGGATTGTAAGTTCTGTCAATACGGAAACGGGAAAACTGGAGTGGATCGGAATGCTTACTTCGGCCATGGGTGAGAACCTGACGTACATTACCCCTGAAAAATCGGCGCGTTCTGATTACACTCCCGATATGGTTTATCGCGGAGATCTCTATATCGAGAATCACCGAATGATTCATTACGGAATCGGTTATGGGGTTCATATAGAGGATATTAAAGAGTTTGTTCGACTGCAGGCACCTGCTCTGGAGGCGTTAGAAATTCCGGCAGGGTCGATCTTTTAAATAGTACCTGTACAGGGGCACTGGCAACACCGACAGGTCAGATTTTGCTTTCGTACGTACCGGAATATTTGTTGTTTATCAACCCATGCCATTGACCGCTGCGCTCTCACCTGCTCTTCTTCTCTGTTTTACATTAAATTGCTGAAATTAATGAATAAAGTTTTCCAATTCGTTCTATAATCTGCTACCTTTTATAAAGTTTACTTATAAACAACCAGGAACATAGGCTGGCAGTGGTTGTCACAACGAAAGAAACCATCTACTGTTACCGCGTACCGGAAGTATTAACACATATACAGAGCTGGATTTTGCCCATCCATATCTAGAACACCAGGGATGTGTATGATCCAGAAAAGTTTTCATCAATCCGTAGATCCGTATGGAAGTATTTTCCGCAGCACCTCATCATGATATTTTTCTCCTGGTATTTCAGGTTGGTGTACTCTTGCTGGCTGCCCGTATTATGGGAGAAATCGCAACCAGGCTGGGGCAACCCTCCGTAATTGGTGAGATTCTGGCTGGGATCTTGCTGGGCCCGTCCCTGCTATCGGGCCTTTTTCCTGCCTTTGGAGAATTGATTATTCCCCAGACCGCTACCCAGGGTTACCTTTTAGAGGTGATTTCACTGTTAGGAGCGATGTTCCTTCTTTTGATCACCGGGATAGAGACCGATATCGAGCTGATTAAACGGCACGCCAAGACGGCAGCCAGTGTCTCCTTTGGGGGTATCGTGGTTACCTTTATCTCCGGATTTTTTCTGGGCCAGCATCTGCCCGATTTTCTGCTGGCCGATCCGGATGAGCGTCTGGTCTTCTCCCTCTTTGTAGCAACGGCACTGGCGATTTCTGCTATTCCAGTGATTGCGAAGGTGCTGATGGATATGAATTTGATGCGTCGGGATATTGGCCAGACAATCCTGGCCGCGGGGATGAGTGACGACACGATCGGCTGGATACTGCTGTCGACGGTTGCAGGGATAGCTGCAGGAGATGCTGTCACGACGGGCAGTGTCCTCACCACAGTGGGCAGTGTGCTCGCCTTTCTGATCTTCAGTTTTACTCTCGGCCGCTGGATGGTGAAGAAACTCCTGATATTCGTTCAGGATGAAGTGGTAAGCAAGGACCGGCTTCTGTCACTGGTGGTCATATTGACGTTCCTCTGGGGCGCCATGACCCAACTAATGAACCTGGAAGCGATCCTCGGTGCTTTCATTATGGGGATCCTCTTTGGCACCATGCCGCGGCTTCCTGAGGATGTCATCCATAAGCTGGAGAGTATGGCGTTGGGGATCTTTGCCCCTATATTTTTTGCAGTAGCGGGACTGAAAGTGAATATTCTGAATCTGCTTGACCCGACGCTGCTTGTGATCACACTGGTGGTTATTGCTGTTGCCTCCTTCGGAAAGGTGATCGGCACTTATACAGGAGCAAGAATTTTTGGCGGAAAAGATCACTGGACGTCACTCAGTTTTGGAGCGGGCCTCAATGCAAGAGGGGCCATGGAGATTATCATAGCCACTATCGGACTTCGCCTCGGAATTCTGAGCCAGGATATGTTTTCGATTATCGTGGTCATGGCGATAGCTACCTCACTGATGGCGCCGTTCGCACTTCGCTGGGTACTTGCGAAGGTGAAAATCGGAGCGGAGGAGCAGAAGCGTCTCGATCGGGAGGAGCTGGAGGCAGACAGCCTGGTTGCAGATATCCATCGTGTTCTGGTACCTGTAAGGGCGCGTATGGACATAGCCGAAGAGACTAAAACAATTCAGTCTACGGAAGCCCAGATTCTGGATATGATCGGGCGGGATTCGAAATTGTCGATTACACTGATGACGGTCATTCAATCCCAGGAGCAGAAATCTGACAGTGAAAAGTATCTGGAGAAACTGTCCGGTTATTTTGATCATGAAGAGGTGATCCGGAAAGTTGTGGTAAGTGGCATGGCTGGAGATGCTATCATTGAAGAGGCGCAAAAAGATTACGATCTGGTTGTCCTTGGCGCCACAGAAAGAAAAGATGATGACAACTATCTCTTTAGCCCGATTGTGGATTATATTGCAAGACTTTCACCCTGTCCGACTCTGGTCGTCCAGGCGGATAATGCACCGGTGGACTGGTCGCCGGACCATATCCTCATTCCGACTAATGGAAGTAATGCCTCAAGAAATGCGGCAGAACTCGGTTTTTATATAGCAAAATCGGAAGAAAACAAAAAGGTAACCGTCCTGAATGTGATCATGAATGAGTCCAGGCCTGTCCAGAGCGTGAGAGAACGGTACATTAAAAAAAGGAAAAAGTTTGCCAATGAAACAGTGCAGGAGCTGGAGAAGCTGGGCAAGGCGTACGAGGTCAACACTGTTCCGATTGTAGAGGAGGGGGAGACACCTGAGGATGTTATCGAAAGAATTTCCAGGACAGAAAATGTAGATCTTATTATTGTCGGAACGAATATCCGTCCGGGATCCAATCGTCTCTATTTGGGCCCCAGAGTGGAAAATATACTACAGTCGGCTCCCTGTCCGGTGATCGTTTTCAATACCTGATTTTCTCAAAATCCGTTTTTCTCTGTCACGAAGTACAGAGGTAAAATGCTGGGCGGTATTAAATTCTGACTGAAAGTTTGTGCACAATGATAAACCGGCGGTCACTGCTTGAGGGAATTAAAAACCAGTTCTATATTCTGGAATGGCTACCGGATTATCAAAAACAGGATTTTCTGGCCGATCTTAAATCGGGAATAACAGTAGGCATGATTGAGGTACCGCAGGTGATGGTCTATGCGGTTATAGCCGGTCTTTCCCCCATCTACGGTCTCTACGGTTCTTTGATACCTCTCTTGATCTATCCTCTCTTCGGAACCTCAAGACATCTGGCGCTCGGTGTGGTTGCAACCGATATGATCCTCATTGCATCGGGTGCGGGAATGATCGCTGAGCCCGGAACCGAAAAATATGTCTCTGTCGTGCTGCTGCTGACCTTGCTTACAGGTGTTGTCCATATCGCTTTTTCGTTGCTGCGTATGGGCTTTATCGTAAACCTTCTCTCCCGGCCTGTAATCTATGGGTTTATGGCTGCTGCTCCGCTCATTATCGGATTCAGCCAGCTCGGGAATCTGTTGGGACTGGACCTGGAACGATCCCAGTATGTGGTGCACTTGATTGCTGATGCTGCAGAGCATATACAGTCGGTGAATATATATGCCCTGGCAATTGGGATCACGGGTCTCCTCTTTCTTGTAGTGATGAAACGAATAAATCCCCTCTTTCCCCGGGCGATCGTGCTTCTGGTTGCCGGCGGGCTGTTGATGTGGCTTCTGCCTTCCGGTGCCGGTATCAAGACCATAGGTGAGATTCCCTCAGGTTTTCCTACTTTTAAAGTACCTGAATTCAGCCTGGATGATGTCCGGCGGTTACTGCCCGTCATTGCTACGCTGGTGTTAGTGCAGCTGATGTCCGTCATGTCGCTCGGAAAAATGTTTGCCACGAAGTATAACTACCCTTTCAACTCTAATCGGGAGTTTTTTGCACTGGGGATGGCCAATTTTGTTGGCAGTTTTTTTCAGAGTCCGCCCGTATCAGGCAGTTTTTCACGCAGTGCGGTCAGTGAACAGTCCGGTTCACGGAGCGCTCTCTCCAATGCTGTTTGTGCGGGGATGATCGCCCTGACCCTGCTCTTTTTTACGCCTCTGTTCTACTACATTCCGATTCCTGTATTGGCAGCTATTATTCTGGTGGCTGCGCTTTCGCTGATTAATCTTAAGGAGTTGAAGTATTTCTTCCGGACGAAACGGGAAGACGCCTATATCGCACTGTTTACCTTTGTCTGCGTCTTGATCATAGGAATTCAGGAGGGCATACTTCTGGGCATCGGGGCCTCTCTTTTTGTGGTTCTCTATCGCTCCAGCCGGCCCAATCTCGCTGTGTTGGGTCACATCGAGGGGACTCACCTGTTTCGTGACATCGAGAGAAACCCTTCAGCTGTTCAGATCGATGAGATCCTCATCTTGCGCTTTGACTCTTCCATCACCTTCAACAATGCGGAGTATATCAAGGATTTCATCATCTATGAGAGTGAGAAGCGAAACAAACAGATCCGTGCCCTGGTTATCGAAGCCCGGAGCATTCACACACTCGACACGACAGCGATGGAGGTACTGCTGTCGATCGTGGAGACCCTGGAAATCTGGAATATCGAAATTCACTTTTCCGGCCTGACAAGTCCAGTCAAAGATGTGGTTTTACGCTCCGGACTTGCGAGAAAACTGGGAGGCACACATTTTCATATCGGGACTCACCAGGCTGTCATCTACCTGTTGAATAAATGGGACCGTCTGGAGAAACAGATGAAATCAGAAGGGGAAGATGCCGAAGTAAAAACCGACCGGTTGAAAGAGTATCTCGGTCGGGTTGACTGAGCCGCTTTGGTAAGATTCAGTAGATTGTATAGCTGCACGGGGCCTGGGAGGGTTACTCTTTATCCCGCTCTTTCTCCAGTTTAGAGAGGATCTGGGTGAAGGTCAGAGCTTCTTCATCCGACTCCCTCATATTCCTCAAGATAAAGAGACCGTCATTCAGTTCATTTTCACCCACAATGAGTGTAAAATTGGCATTTTCCCTGTTGGCATCTTTCATCTGCGCTTTCATGGATCTCCCCAGATAATCCATCGTGGCGGAGAATCCTTTTTCCCGGATATCCAGAAGGTGCCGAAGTCCCCACTCCCGGGCCCGTTCACCGAGGGTAACGATATAGACATCCACAGATTTTTCAGTACCCAGCTCGATGCCAAGCTCTTCGCAGGCGATAAAAAGACGCTCCATCCCTGCGGCAAAACCAACAGCAGGGGTCGGCTGCCCTCCGATCTCCTCGACCAGCAGATCGTAACGCCCCCCTCCGGCTATGGCATCCTGGGCGCCCAGATCAGGGCTGATCAGTTCGAAGGCGGTCTGTGTGTAGTAATCCATACCACGGACCAGATAGGGATCTTCCTCATAGGGGATTCCCAGATTCTGCAGGTACTCTTTAACCTGCTGATAATGTTGCTGTGAATCTTCACTGAGGTAATCGGTGATAACCGGCGCAGATTGAATAAATGGCTGGTCTTCCTCTTCCTTGGAGTCCAGAATCCGGAGTGGGTTATTGTGATAACGTTTCTGTGAAATTTCGCTCAGCTTCTCGTAGTGAGGTTGCAAATGGGTTTTCAGAGCTTTTTTATACTCCTCCCGGCTGGCTGGATCCCCTATGGAGTTCAGTTTCAGGATGGTGTTTGTGATTCCTACTTTCCTGAAAATATGAATCATAAAAGAGATCGCTTCTGCATCTGCTATCGGATCGCTGCTGCCGATAATTTCAAGTCCAAACTGATGGAATTGTCTCTGCCTTCCCCGCTGGGGTCTTTCGGCCCGGAACATGGGGCCGATGTAGTAGAGCTTCTGGGCGCCGCCACGCTGGTTGAGATGATGTTGTACATAGGAACGAACCACGGGAGCCGTCAGTTCAGGACGAAGAACGTAGTGATCGTCACCTCTGCTGAATGAGAAGATCTCCTTTGATACAATATCACTGAGCTGACCCAGCCCGCGAACAATCAGTTCAGTTTGCTCGAGAATGGGTGTGCGGATCTCTTCGAAGTTGAAAAGTTCTGCTTCGGTCCGTATCAGCTGTTCCAGATATTGCCATTTTTTCACTTCATCCGGCAAAATATCTGTCATACCGTGATGGGTGCTATACTTGGGTTGAGACATAAAAAGCGTTTATTCCAGCTGTTCTTAAAGAGTGAGCGGTCAAGATAAGATTGAATTAGGAAAAATGATACAAAGCGATGCCACAAGCCATGGCTACATTCAGGCTCTCCACATTTGTGCTGTTTCCGGGGATTTCAACGGAGGGGAAACCAAGCTCCCTGACCTTCCGGCTGATGCCATTGCCTTCGTTCCCAAGAACCAGAATCTGGCGCTCTTTTTTGACAGTTTCCCGCAATGGAATCGAATCATTAGCGGAATCAAGCAGAATCACATCCCAGCCGCGGGCAGAATAAAAAGAGAGGATCTCTGCTAAATCTCCTGTAACAAGAGGGGTGGCCCCTGTGGCCCCGGCTGTGCTTCTGACTGTTTTGGGGTGATACGGGTCGGCAGTACCGGTGCCGGCAATGATGGCGGCTGCTTCAAACCAGGAAGCTGTGCGGATGATCGTACCCAGATTTCCCGGATCCTGGATCGCATCCAGGGCGACAATCACTCCTTTCCCGTTTTCAGCAAGGTCTTGGCGATTTGCATCTTCAGGCATAGCGCAAAGGGCCAGAATGCCCTGGGGTGTATCGGTATCGGAGAGCGCTTCAAGAAGATCCGGCTCCAGCGACCTGATGTCTGCGGAAGAGGGAATAAAGGGGGGTGGTTCCGGGAGATTTGTGTCAAGATAAATTTGAAGTACCAGATCACCGCGCCTGGAGAGAATCTGCTCTACCGTGCGCATTCCTTCTGCTATCCAGAGCCTCTCCCGGTAGCGGTGTTTACGCATGGAAAGCTTTCTAAGTAGTTTTATCTGACCGGATGAGGCCGGCTGGATGACAGGCATGACAGACTTTGGATTAAAGGGTTGGTGAAAAAGTTAAATAATGTTCAAAGCGTACCGAATAATCATCGGTTAGCAAGGGTGGTTTTGGTTTAAAGTTCCGTTCAGCATATTACCCTATATGATATTTCCATTCAGCGCCAACACTTCGTAGCGTGCGCAAATGTTGAAAAATATGTTAGGGGACCCTGAAGAAGAACCACTTCTCATAATAAGGAAAATGTATCTCTGTGGCAGTGAACGTTCGGGGTATTGTGCACGATATTCAGGGGTGCCGGGAGGATACCCTCCATGGGAATGATCAGGCAAGAGATCTGGCTGTTGTTTTAGTCTTTATCTGTCCGGAGACGGTCCACTATTTGAAAACTCTCAGGCCCATACTGAAAGAGAAGATCGTAAAGGCAGCAGAAGGGTTCGAATCCTTCAAAGTGCTGTCTATAGAGCGGGTGAGTGAAGTCAGGTATCTTCCTTCTCTTTCCCTGTCTCATATAGTGCCTGGAGTGATGCTCCTGATAATATACCTCCCCATGTAGCCGCCTGGCAAGCAGGTCAGGGTCGGATGTGTAGTTCTCAATCTGTGAAGTGAGGTGGATGTCTGCCTGCAGGCCTATTTCCAAATAACGAAACAGCCGTTTTCTCAGGTAGGCCGAAAAGTCATTGAGATAATCAAAGTGCAATCCTTCCGCGAGATCTGCATAGATTTCGGGCTCATAGAAATCAAAATAGATGCTGTTTCTGTAGTTGAACTCAAGAGTTCGCCAGAGGGGTGTAAACCAGTCGTGATTCTGGTCAATCCGCACCTCGCAGATCGGTCTTCTCCTGTCGGATTTCAAAATGGGGACAGAGAGGTAATCTGTCCCGTCCGGAGTCCGGATCCTTGCACGGTGGGTACGTCCCTTGCGGGACCAACGCTCGCTATCATGCAAAATGATCTTATCGGCCCGAAACATGAGTGCAAGATCGAACAGGTCAGGGATCAGAACCGGCTGCAAAAAAACCAGCACTCTCCGTTGGTTTTGCTGTCTGTTGTTATCTTCCCATATCTGCGTCATCCGGCGGGGAGGTTTGAGTCGGTTCCTAAACTTCTTCCATAGTGGGCTCTTCCGGGTTCTCGCCATAGAATTTAAGAACCAGGTAAAGAATCACGAGTCCGAGGATAAGCCCCCATACGGGGTGGATAAAATCGAACGCTGCAGGCAATTCACCGACAAGAAGGGCAACAACTGCAATCAAAAGAGCATAAGGAAGCTGGGTTTCCACGTGATCTACGAGATCACATGCGGAAGACATGGAGCTCAGAACAGTTGTGTCAGAAATGGGGGAGCAGTGGTCACCGAAGACCGCTCCGGACATGACGGAGCTGATCGCACCGAGAAGTATACCGTAGTTTTCACCGCCGGCAAACTCTATTCCGGCGCCCATAGCTATCGCTATCGGGACAACCACAGGGAACAAAATCGCCATGGTTCCCCATGAGGTTCCTGTAGAAAATGCAATCATTGAGGCTATCAGAAATACAACGCCCGGAAGGAGAGGCAATGGAAGAGTATCAGCGAGTAGGGATGCCAGATACGTTCCGGTGCCCATTTCGTGTGTGATACCGCCAAGCCCCCAGGCCAGCACCAAAATGACAATAGCGATGAGCATCGACTGCATCCCCCCAAGCCAGGATTCCATAGCCTGGCCTGGCGTTAGTATTCTCTGAAAGCAGGCCAGGGCGATTGCCGCAGCGCATCCCGCAAAGGAGGCCCAAAGGAGCGCGGCAAATGGATCTGCATTTCCGATAATCATGGTGATCCCGCTTTCGCCGGGTGCCAGAGAAGCTCTGCCTGTGGTGTAAAATCCGTAAAGGGCCACCCCGATCACGATGAGAACAGGAACTCCCGCATTATACCACCGTCTGGGTTTCCCCTCAATCGGTTGAAGAGAATCCATGTTCGTATCGGCAGCCGGTGTAGAACCGGGCCGCAGTACCCCACCTCCTGAAAAAGCACGTCTTTCGGCTTTGAGCATCGGGCCGAACTCCTTTTTCATAACAATCGTCATGAGTACAAAGGCCAGTGCCAAAATCGGATAAAAGAGATAAGGCATGGTGTCCAGAAAGATGATAAACGCATTTTCGGCACCTGTCAGCAGCTGGGCGGCCAAGGTAGGGTCGGATGTCTCTTCGGCAAGAGTATTGAGAGAGTTGGAGATCTGAGTAATTTCAAAACCGATCCAGGTAGTGATTACAGCACTCACGGCAAGTGGAGCAGCGGTAGAATCGACAATGTACGCCAGCTTTTCCCTTGAAATGTTGAGCCGGTCGGTCATCGGCCGAAGAGCATTTCCCCGGATCAGTGTGTTGGCATAATCATCAAAAAAAATAAAAAGTGCTGAAAACCAGGAGAATAATTGTCCTCTCTTCCTTGTAGTGAATTCACGATGCCGTGAGTACCTCCGCTGCGCGACATGACACCCACCATTCCTCCAAGCAGAAGGCTGAAAACAATAATAGAGACATGATCCGGATTGATCAGCGCTTCGGTAAGAATATTAAGAGCCCCTGAGGTCCCCTCAAACGGATTGAAAGAGGCCATGAGAAGCGTTCCGATCCACAGGCCCGCAAAAAGGGAGAGCACGACTTCCCTGGTAACGAGTGTCAGAACAATAGCTATTACAGGCGGCAAAAGACTGACCCAGGTGGCGTAAACAGAGGGTGAATATGCAACTTCTTCAGTGAAGCCGAATAGATTTGCCGCTGAAGCAGCAAAAAAGAGTAGCGTTAACCCCCCGATGATCAGTAAATATTTTTTCATGCAGAATGTAGGTTATCAAGTGCAGAGATTTATGCAGACCTGAAAATGTGGATCGCAAATCTGTTTCCGTTGGATGGATATCCGGTAAACTTCAGTTTTGCTTTGCACCCAAAGAATGGTACAGGGTAGAAAATACAAGCATTCAGATTAAATACCATGTTAAATAAGGGGTTTTCTGAAAGTCTTTCGGAAAGAATTCGTTTCAATAGCCCGAAAACATTATTTTAGGATGAATAAAAAAACAGAGGTACGTACAATCAAACGACAGCACCAAAAATATTCTTATCGCAGAAATGCTCTGGTAGCTACGCTTGAGAAAAAAGGCATTAATAACCAGAAAGTATTACAGGCCATTGGAACGGTACCCCGGCACAGTTTTGTAGACAGTGCACTTGTAAACCGGGCGTACGATGACCGTGCACTGCCTATTGGCTGCAGCCAGACCATCTCCCAGCCCTACACCGTAGCCATTCAAACCGAGCTTCTGGATCCGGCTGAGGGCGACAAAGTACTCGAAATCGGTACCGGATCGGGCTATCAGGCAGCTGTCCTGGCCGAAATGGGAGTCCGGGTCTATACGATAGAACGGCACCAGGAGCTCTATCATAAGGCTAAAGAGTTGCTTATCGAGCTGGGTTACCGCCCGGAGATGAAGCTTGGGGACGGAACGCTCGGCTGGAGTGCATACGCTCCTTACAATGGAATTCTGGTTACAGCAGGTGCGCCTGCAGTTCCCCAGGATCTCATTCGTCAGCTTGAAATTGGGGGGCGGCTGATCGTACCGGTGGGTAGTCAGGAGAGCCAGGTGATGGTTCGGATAACCCGGGTTTCGGAAGATAGTTACAAGGAAGAGCATCTGCAGAATTTCAAATTTGTACCTCTGATCGGGGAGAAGGGCTGGGATTAGCTGTTTCGGCCCGGTGAGCGGGAGAGGGTTAAAAGGAAATTGAAGAGGGTATAAGAACGGGGGAGTGATCATCCTGATAACAATGAACGCTATCTGGGGAAGGGAGAGCAAAGAGATGAGCAGCAATTACCCGGAAACAGGGAGCGGAACGGATCTACTGCGACAGGTGCTGATCGGCGGTCAGCCGGTAGAAAAGGAAGTAGAATTTAACCCGGCGGGGTCGTACCAGAAAACGGGATATAGATCCATAAAAAAACCCGGCCTTTTTCGGGCCGGGTCAATTACTTCTCTGAACGAAAAGTAGATAATCAGTTTCTGACTATGTACTTAGCTTGGATCCAGAATGTTGTCAATTCTTTTATCGATATCGTTCAGGTGAATACGAGTAGCACGGTCACGGGAGTTGTTTTTGGCGCGGCTTACCCTCTGCTTCAGGTTTTCCAGCTGCTCGCGAGCCAGAGGACGAATATCTGATTGATTAACGTTGACGCTGGTCATCCCCATAAATCTTCTGGCTTGTTCAGAGATTGAGGGCAGTTCCCCTGTCATCAGATACTCCAGTCGTTCGATATAGGCACGTTGCAGATTCCGCCGGTAGACCGAAATTTCGTTATTACCGGAAAGTTCACTCCAGATGGTTTCCTGAAGATCATCCATAAACTCGAAAGGTGAGTAGGTCTCTTCTCCGCGGATGTCATATTCGATGAGTCGCGCAATTCTGGAAGGATCTAACAGGCTATTCAGAACAGTGACCTGCCGTGCCCTGTAACTGTCTACAAAGTCGGCCTGGTTAATACGTCCAAGAATTTCATGGTTAACGGCCCAGGTTGGATCACTAAAAGCGTGTTCTGCCAGAAACGCCATCGCCTCTTTTTGTCTATACTCTTCAACAGGTTCATAGACCACACCTTCCTGATCAAAGGTTTTGTGATTCTCATAAACTCCGCCGACATAGGGTACGACGTGCCCCATATAGCGTCCCCACTGCACAAGAATCTGTCCATAGATCTCCTCCAGGTCGGAGAAATCCTCTCCATCTTCCTGAATCCAGCTGATCAGATTTTCCGTAATGGTTTCCAGGTTGTTGAGTCCATAGGTACTCGCCTTCATCGCATCATCGCCCAGATCTTCCCGGTTTGAGCGTGGGTCGATGGGGTTTGAGGTCTGGCTCCCGTAGAAATAGCGCGGATCGGCTGCCCGCTCGGTGGTCCATTCGTGGAGAATCTTCTCCTGCTCTTCGATACTCATGTCTCCAAACCAGGTGTAACCCCATTTGATCGCCCATTTGTCATATTCGCCGATTGCCGGGAAAAAGTTGGTGACGCCATCACCAGGCTGGGCGATGTAGTTGAATCGGGCGTAGTCCATAATGGATGGCGCTGTTCCGTGTTCACTGGTGTACGTTGGCGAACGCAGGGAATCGACGGGAGTAGCGTAACTGGATCCGAAGTTGTGAGGTAACCCAAGGGTGTGTCCCACTTCATGGGCAGAGACAAAACGGATCAGTTCACCCATCACCTCATCATCAAACTGGGTGGCACGGGCTTCCGGATTCGCTGCTGCAGTCTGGATAAAGTACCAGTTTCGCAGCAATCTCATCACATTGTGGTACCAGCCGATGGCAGAGGTAATGATCTGTCCGGAGCGCGGGTCATGGACGTGCGGGCCGAAGGCGTTCTGAATGGGAGATGCAAAATAGCGGATGGAGGGGTATCGCACATCCTCCAGGCTGAAATCGGGATCCTCCTCCGGTGTTGGGGCCATTTTACCGTAGATGGCATTTTTGAAACCGGCTTCTTCAAAAGCTACCTGCCAGTCATCCACTCCCTGGATCAGCCACTTTCTCCATTTTTCGGGAGTGGCCGGGTCAATATGAAAGACAATCGGGTTTTCCGGTTCCACCAGCTCGCCCCGCAGATAGGCTTCTTTGTCTTTGGGGACCAGCTTCCAACGGGTGGCGTGGCTCACAGGCTTGGCCCGGTGCTGTTCAGTGCCGTAATCAACCTGATTTGCTGTAAAGAATCCAACACGTGCATCAGGTGTACGTGACTGCATCGGCTCTTTTGGCATCAGGACCATACTGTGGTTGATTTCCAGAGAGATCGTACCGGCATCCGAGTTGGATGGAGGGGTCTGTGCTTCGTATGTGAGAATATGCCGGGCTTCAATATTCTGAGGGAAGCTGCGGATATGCTCAATAAATGTTCGGTTGCCATCTACCCGGCGGACCTGAAATCGCTGCCTGTTGGATTGCTGAAGGCCGATAGCAGGCACATCTGTTGTAAAAAGAGAGGTTACATCAATAACAGATCCGGTTGAATCTTCATTGAGAGCTTCAATCTTAAAGGAAGCAATGATCGGCTCAAAGTTTGAGTTTCGGACCGCTTCAAAAATGGGAAGCGTATCGCTGGCCGTATTGTTAAAAGAGACTCTGCGTAGCAGCATCTGGTCGTCCTTTTTTTCCCATCTCAATACCTGAGTATTATTTTTCATCCCACCATAGGCAATGCCATCAGCGGTTCTGGCAATCCGGGAGACCATCAGCATCTCTCTGCCAGTTAATGAATCAGGAATCTCATAATAGTAGGTGTTCCCATCTTTATAGACCGTGAACAGTCCCTCGTCCTTATCAAAAGAACTTTTGATGACGTCTGAAAAAGGTTTGATACCGTTATCCGACGAATTCGGGCCCCCACTTCGTGCGGTTGGCTGCGGATCTGCGTCAGCGACCGATTTAGACGTACTGCACCCCATCATCACCATCAACAGGATGATGACAGTCATATACTTGTGAATATTAGTCATATATATAAAAAACTTAAGGATTGGAAATTTTAATCCTGATGGCAGGATAGCTTATAAATTAAACAGGATATAATGTAAAATGCTGATAAATGTTGATATGGATGTATTAGAGTATCGACATTGGAATAGAGTGAAAAGGAAGCAGGCAAACCCCTTCATGGCGAGTGGGCAGGCCTGCACGAGGCATGGCGGGGCGAGGAGAAGCCGGCCATCAGGAGAGAGGGTCAGGCCGGGCTGCCACAACAGGGCCTGACAGGTCAGCCGTTACGCTTCATCGGCGCGCCTTCTTTCTTCCAGTTCACTTTCTTTATCAGCAACCAGGCTCCAAGCAGAACAAAAGGAATGCTCAGGAGCTGTCCCATATCAAAAATGTTTCCTTCCAGGAAATCGGCCAGTGTCTCTTTTGTGAATTCAATTAAGAACCGCCCGCTGAATAAAAGCACCAGAAAGGTTCCGAAAAGCGAGCCCTCCGGAGGCCTTTTGTTGTATCGGTTATAGATGTAGGCAAGGACTGAAAAGACAAAAATACACAACAGAGCCTCATAAAGCATGGAAGGGTGCCGGGGCAGCATATCTACCCGTTCAAAAATTACAGCCCAGGGAAGATCGGTCGGCAAGCCGATAATCTCGGAGTTAAAAAAGTTACCTACTCTGATAAAGGTTCCGCCAATAGCCACTCCGGGAACGACCCGGTCAGCTACCCACATAAAAGTGACACCCGGGGTACGCTTTGCGTAGAGGTACATCGCAAAAATGATTCCGATGGCGGCTCCGTGGCTCGCCAGCCCCCCTGTCCAGACCTGTGGAATCAGGTGAATATTACGCAGATAAAACTCCGCCTCATAAAAGAAGACATGCCCGAGTCGTGCACCGACTATGGTGGCGATCAGCACGTAAATCAGAAGCCTGTCGATCTCTTCCTGTGGTTTTCCTGCATCGGAGTACATTCTGGCTCCAGCAAGGTAGCCGAAAATAAAGGCGCAGGCGAACATCAGGCCGTACCAGCGTGGCTCAATGGGACCCAACGTTGATATTTCAGGTGAACCTATCAGCAAAAATGGCAGCTGCCCCACGATGAATGAACCGATAAGGAGTCCCCAGAAGGTAAGGGCAGGAAGTTCCGCTTTCTCTTTCCGATTGGCGGGTTCGGGCTTAAAATGTTGATATCCGAAGTAGTATAGAATCACAGCAAGGAGGAGGCCGTAAATCGAAATCGGTATGGGAAGGGTTATTTCCGGAATACGAAAGATCACAGGATCTGTGTTCCAGCTGATAAAGTTAAGAGTATTCATGGTTGGGCGGTTCAATATTACTGAATTTCAGCCCGAAAGATAGGGATTACTGGTTAAAAACCTTGGATAGGGTTCAGATAAAACTGAATTTAATATCTAAAACAGAAAAAGCGGCTTCTTTATGATCCGCCGCTTTTCCCTAAAATGGTTTGCCGGAGAGCCCGGTTCGCCGGACGGTGCCTATTCGTCCTCATCCTTTTCTGTTTTGAAAAGCTTCGCCAGGTAGAAAATCAGCGTTGCAAAGAGAGCCGCAATCAGGGCGAAGAGAGGCCAGTTGCTCCTGCTTTCCGGTTCCTGGACGTCTGATTCCCGGGCGTCTGATTCATCCTCTGTGAGAGTCTGATCTGCAGCAGATGGGGCATCGGCATCCTGCGTATCTAATGTAACCGGACCTTCAGTATCCGCATCCGCCTCTTTAAATTCATCCTCCGATTCAGGCAGAGTTTCGTCTGCAGGAGTCTCCATGATTTCGGAGCGGCTTTTGAGGTACTCTTCTGCCGGATGCTCCACTATCAGATCTTCTTCAGCCACTTCAGGTGCAACTCCTGTCTTCAGAGCTCTTTCATCGAGCATCTCTGCCAGTACACCCTCTGCCTTTACCTCTTTAGGTTCCCGGCGGGGCTCTTCAATTTTAGTATCCGGCAGTTCCGATACGGTGACGGTGGAGTCCTCTTCCAGGCCCCGCTTCAACTCATTTAATGCATGAATGATGGTGAGTGAATCTGCAAGCAGGCGAATTTCAGGCTGCTGCTCTGTAATCTTTTCATAAACTTCCGCAAGAACCTCCTCTTCCGTCTCCTCCTCACCTGCAGCAATTGTCTCTTCGATCAGGATCGATCGGGCAAACTCCATGATCTCGTCAAAGGTGATTTCAGGGGTGATCTCTTCGGGTAGGGTTTCCGCTATCTCCTCTTCTTGCGCGGGCTCTGCGTCGATGACAGGTTCTTCTTCGACAGCAGCTACCTCCGTATGAATCACTTCATCTTCATCAACTTCATCCCCGGCGACGATCACGTCAAGTTCTTCGACCACTATCTCTTCCATGGCTCCATCAGCAACTTCATCGACGACCGGCTCCTCTTCCGGAATGGAAAGCATTCCAAGCAGGTCATCCATGGTAACCGGTGTCAGATGAGAGGGTGTAAACTGAATCGAAGCAGGTTGAATCTCTTTGACCTGCGTTCCGATAAGGTGTGGCTGCACCTCTTTTAAATCGATATGGATCTCTTCAAAGACCGTCAAAGCTTCCTCTTCAACCTCTTCAACCTCTTCAGCCACTTCTTTTTCTTCAACTTCAGCTTCCGCAATTTCCGTTTCCAGACCTCCTTCAATGAGGGCCTCTTCACCCTGGCCTACAGGCGGCTCTGCAATTTTTCGTTCTTCTGCGAGTGCTTTTTCCAGTGATTCGATGCGGGACTGCATTTCACGTATAATGGCGGCATACGCATCTTTCTCCTCTTCTTCCTCACGTCGCTCTTCTTCTTCACGGCGGCGCCTCTCTTCAGCCAGTTCGGCCTGGAGGGCTTCAACCTGTTTGGCAAGTTGATCCATTTCCCGCTCATAATGTTCTGCCTGCCGCGTGAGAAGATCTTCCAGCTGTTCAAAAACATCCCGTTCCGGTGTGGTAGCCGGGGTAGACGGACGCAGGGCAACTCCTGGCCAGTCGGCATCTGCCGGATTTGAACCGAATTTATACTGCAGCCCCACGGTGACGGTACTCCAGGAGTTGGCTGTCTCTGCTGCTCCATTTACGGCAAGGAGATCCCCGATGAAGTTTCCGTCAATGATATCCCTGCTGGCGGAGTGGAAATCATATTGTGCATAGGAGTCAAGCCGGTATCCGAGGTTAAACCGGATCCCACCACCGAATGTGCTGAAGAATGTAGAGGATGGGTGGTCGCTTGGTGTGATACCGCGGCCAGCGATTTCGTCACTTGTGGTACTGACGGAGACATCATTAACCATCAAACCTCCGCCAAAACTGCCATAGAGGTTTACATAATCGGACTTTGCTCCCAGCAGACGGATCAGGCTGAGCTGGGTAGTAATAGAAGTGGTGATATAGTTATTTTTAAAAGAGAGATTCTCCTGGTGGTAATAATCACTGTAGAGTGAAAACTTACCGAGCATGGTGTTAGACTGCAAAGCGATGTCTTTGGTGGCAACGTAACGGATATTGAACCCAACTGTACTGTTAAGTTGTTCACCGACATCGAAGTTTTTATACTCTTCTTGCAAATATCTCCCCAGGTTGAGATGTCCATGGGTGACCCCTCCCATCAAACCGATACTCAGCCGGTTCTCTTTTTCAGCAGTTTCCTGAGACTGCGCAACTGCACATTGGCAGCATAAAAGCAGGCCAAGGAGAGCTGAAGTGGTAAACTTCAATCGTTTGTGCATAGTATTATGTTCCCTTCTCAGATTACTGAGACCCCAACTGCGGTATCAGAAGATGTTAGTTATATTATATCCGCAATATCTGCCCTGATCCACGCCCCGGCCCCTGAATAATTCACGCTCACCGATCAGAATGAGTGTTTGGCCCGTCCGCAGGCAAAGATATTATACAAACCACTACTTAATTTATCTTACTGTTTGTATACCAGTAAAAAAGAGACTTCTCTGAACCGAAATAACCCGCCATTCTTCCCACTGCTTTAAATAGTTACCAAGCCGAGATCGGCTCCGATATACTGTTTGGATGGCGGTAGAAACCAGGATATCCGATTTTTAAAATCTCCAGCCGTCAAATATAACATAACAATACATTATTTTAAACAGAAAACAAAGAAATTGTTTAGAATGAAATTGCAGGAAGTAATTATAGAGGAGTAGATGATAAGATGTCAGCCTGGCAATGAAAAATATAGGTTAATATATAATTCGTTATTTAATAGCGAGATAATGGTGTCCAGGGGGGAGATCGTAACCATGTTACCCGCGTCGCTCGAAGTGCATCCGGTACTATCGGGAAACCCCTTCCGGTAAAGGTTCCGGAAGGGTTGGGGGTATACTATCAGATCAGTTCCCGAGAAGCCTGTCCAGGATGTTGCCAGCGCCCTCCCGGAGCATATCCTGAAGAATCTCTTCGATCACATCGGTATCGGGACCTACCCGGGGGTTGCTAGTCGTGCCTGTGATCCTGAGCGGCACGGTGATGCGGCCATCTTCAAGCTGAAGGGCATCTGCTGCACGGGTTGAGATAACGGTCGCTATTCCGCGCTTGAACCGTTCAGGAAGCAGCAGTGTAGCTATGTAATCCACACTCCCATTTATCATGTGGACATCGCCTTCGATCTCCACTCCGATGTTGCCACTTGTTAATGTAAAATTCTGAATATTCATCACAGTATCTGCGATACTGAACTCTGCATTCCACGCATCAATTGCAATGTTGGCCAGCTCGGGGGCATTCAGAAGATCCGCAACTTCCTGCTGTATGGGATGGCCGCTGAGCCGGAATGCGGACATGCTGAAGGTGCCGTTTGCCAGTGTCGAGGTAATGTCGGGGGAAGCGTTGTAGGAGAGGGCTGTTCCGTAATCGACTTCAGCACTGAACGAACCGTCAAGGTAACTGTGCAGATTGCTGGCGGGCCCTAAAAAGCTCGTCTCCCTGAAGAAAGTTTCAGCATCAAGACTGTCGAGCGAACCCTGGAAACGAATACTGGTCCGGAGGGGTTCAGGCACATTCCAGTCAAACTGCCCGTTTGCTTCCCCATCAAAGAGCTGTGCATGAGCATTTTCGATCCGGATCAGTTCGGGTGTGACAGAAGCCCTGCCGCTTATATTCGTCACAGGCAGGCCGAACACCCGCAGATGCCCTATTTCGGCATCCACCGCGGCTGTCAGGTTTGGCAGATTTATAGGCACCGCTTCATCCTCTGGCGACTCTTCATCCCAGTCAATCATTTCATCCAGATTTAGATAGGTACTGCTATAGGCACCTGTAATAGAGGGCCTGTTCTCAGGGGTGCTGATTTCGGCGAGAAAACCCATATACCGATTCAATGTCCCTGTGAGTTTAAAGTGGGGCGCTACAAACTGCGCTGC
>CALKWT010000022.1 GCA_938003885.1 uncultured Balneolaceae bacterium
CCACAGGAGAAGTGCCCGGATCACTGCAATCGCCTGCAAGCCTGTCCCCGCTGATGTACCAATCAAACGTATCGATCAAATGCTGACGGGCCGATTCAGCACAATACTCAAGGCCCGCCGCATCTAACTCGCCATATTGTTGCAGCGTCAGCTGAGACCACCCCGTAAGAAGGGCGTCATAATGTTCACGGGAGAGTCCGGAGCGATCCAGCATTTGGCTCATATTTCGTACGTTTCGTACGTCCCATCGACCAAGATCCTGATCAAAGGAACGGGCATCCTCAAACATCCCTCCAATTGAAGTGTCCCCGACATTGCCCATCCATTCTACCATGCCTACATCCCACCCGCCAATATCCTGGTTAAAGGACGTAGCGTTAAAAAACATACCCGACATGTCGCGAACACCGCTTACGTCCCAGCTGCTGATGTCGCCGTTAAAGGAGCTTGCACTATCAAACATACCCACCATGTTGGTGACGCTGCTCACATCCCAGTGGTTCAGGTCACTGTTAAAGGAAAATGACCTGCTGAACATCCCAGACATATCCTCTACATTACTTACATCCCAGCTACTGAGATCCCCATTGAAGGAAGTGGCATTTTGAAACATATCCTCCATCTGAGTCACGTTACTTACATCCCAGCTGCTGATATCCCCGTTAAACTCACTGCCAACAACATAGTCCCCCCTAAACAGACGCCTCATGTTCTTTACATTGGAAACATCCCAGTGGTTCAGGTCACTGTTAAGAGAAATCGCACCATCAAACATGCTATGCATCGTGGTTACATTGCTTAAGTCGGGGGCATCGGCCGCATGGATGTTCAGATTTGCTGCATATGTAAAGGCATACTCCATGGACTCCCATTTGATATCTCCCCACTGTTCAATAGAGAGCAGTTTATGCTGGTAAGGATTGCCTGTAGAAAATGATGCCGAATACATTCGCGGAAATGTACCGCTGATTTCAACCCGATACGTCCCGGGAATGGGAACAGAAACACTTACGGAGCCGGTAAGTCCGGTAAGCATCCCGTTTTCCCCGGGATCATCCACCGATTCCCAATAAAGATCATAATTGTACGTGCTTCCCGAATGCGTAGGTATCCTGAAGCTTGTGGAGTTTGGAGTCTGCTCGATATTCGTTTTCCAAATGGTGATGAAGTTGCCCGGATCTCCGGGGGTAACCTGTGCGCTAACAGGTTGTACTAAAAAACTGAAAATAACCGCTGTCCAAAAATAGATTCCGGCGGATCGTATGCCTGCTGGCTTGCACTGGCCGAAAAGAAGTTCACCTAAATGAAGCATACAATTAATTTTATCAAGTGGTGTTATGCTATACAACGCTTTTCTGAAATAACACAAACAGATGATATGGCCCCGGTTACGCCTGGTGAAAGCAGGGCTATACAGATCGTATCGTGTTAATGAGATAGCGTAATAACACCGCTGATCACGACAAGAAGAGAAGAGGATCGTTTGATGTATGATCCTGCAGATCTGTTTATTATGACAGACCGGGAAATTTTACAAGGAGAGGTTCAACAACACAAAGCGGCAAATTTCAGGCACTGGAGGGTACATCCACAGGAACAGTGCCTATTCCTACTCTGCCGGAGTGGCGAGAGTGCGGAGGGTGGCAAGATCTTCTGAAATCCGGCGAACTAAGACATGATCCTCTCCATGCGCGGCCAGAAGTACGGATTGACTTTCCATCAACAGTGGCTCAGCTTCGACATGTCGCTGCAGGCGAAGCAGGGCCTGGCCGAGCCTGGCTTTCGACTGTGCCGTTCGTGGATCATCATCGCCGTAGGCATGGCGTCGGATTTCGAGTGCTTCCCGCAACATGGGCTCTGCATCGGCCGGATGATCTCCCTGAATCATCACACTGCCCAGGGCATCCAGTGAGGCAGCAATATCAGGATGATCGGGGGGCAGACTGTTTCTCCGTGATTGGAGTCCCAGCTGAAAGTGTGTTGCAGCATCTTCATACCGCTGCATCACCTCAAAAAGCTTGCCGAGGTTATGTTGAACCACCGCCAGGAACGGGTGCTGCTCGGGGAAAACTGAGCGGCCGATCTCCAGTGCACGGCGCATATCCGCTTCAGCAAGTTCATAATCACCTCGCTGCTGATGAAGTCGGGAGTATCCATTAAGTGTATATGCCATATAAGGATGCTCTTCCCCCCAACTATTGCGGATCAGTTCGATCGCCTCGCGATACATCTCTTCCGCTTCGCCATATGAATCTGATCGCAGAAGCATGGTAGCGAGGTTATTGAGATTGGCAGCAAGATTCGTATCAGCTTCTGGCTGTTGCCGCCGAATCTCAACAACACGACGGAGCATATTCCGTGCTTCTTCATCCATTCCCTGCTCCTCCAGAATAATGGCCAATGTGTTCAGCACACTGGCCACTTCAGGATGATTCTCATCATAGAGCAACAGATTGATCTCAAGAGCTTCTCTCGCAAAGTTCTCTGCCTGTTTTAACTGTCCCCTGCGATACTCCAAATTTGCCAGCTCCAATAAGGCAAAGACGTATTGAGAAGAGGTATCCCCGATATTCCGATATCGGTTCACCGCTTCTTCCAAAGCGGGCAGAGCCTGATCATAAATACCCAGATTCTGATACACTTTTCCGATAATCCCGAGCATTTTAGCCTGTACAACTGGCTGTACTCCCATTTCGGCTCGTACTTTATCGAAACCCTGATCCAGCATTTCGCGTGCTGTCATCGACCCGTCATTCGCTTTTGTAGGATCTGACCCCTGAAAGAGATCCACGAGCAGTGACGTTACCTGCTCGGCTTGTTCTGCTTGGACTTCAGCCTGCTGTGCATGCAATTGCGCCTGTTGCGCGTGCCACAATATGGAAGCCAGGCCGCCGGCGAGCGAAAGAACAATAAAGACAGCCACAGCCACACCCCAACGGTGGCGATGGATAAATTTCCGGGCCCGATAGCTCAATGTATCTGCTTGCGCCTGAACAGGCAGCCCTTTACTGTACCGCTCAAGATCCGCAATAAAGGCTTCGGCCGACACATAGCGCTGGTCGGGATCTTTATGAAGTGCCTTATGGGCAATAGCGTCGAGATCCCCTCTCACGATCTGTATAAGTTCAGCTGGCTTTACCCCCCTCAGGGAGGCCAGCCTCAACCGCTCAGCCTCTTCCCGGGCCAGGTACCTGCGACTTGGCAAAGAGGGCTCTGCTTCCAGAATGATCTTTTCCATTTCATAAAATCTCTTTCCCTGCAGATCATAAGGATGAAGGCCGGTTAACAGCTTGTAGTACAGAACCCCAAGAGAGTAGAGATCTGTTGATGTTGCAACATCCCCGCCGGCAATCTGTTCGGGCGATGCATACTCCAGGCTCATTAATCTCATCCCGGCCTGAGTCTCTACTTTGTAGATGCTGTGCAGGTCCGGATCGAGCAGCTTTGCGATTCCAAAGTCCAGAATTTTCACAAACCCATCGGAAGTAATCAGGATATTCTCGGGTTTCAAATCCCGGTGGACAATCAGATTTTTATGCGCATAGTGAATGGCATTGCAAACGGTTTTGAAAAGAAGAAGCCGTTCCTCCAAAGATAGTTGCCGGTTATCGCAATACGTCAGGATCGATTCTCCCTCAACAAACTCCATCACCATATAGGGAATATTCTGATGGATCCCGCTATCAATAAAGGCAGCAATATTTGGATGTTGCAGCCTTGCCAGAATCTGCTGCTCCAGTCGGAATCTTTCCAGATTCAGAGGTGTAAAAAGGCTTTTGTGTATGATTTTGAGTGCACCCTTCTGCCGTATTCCTTCACTATCGATCCGTTCTGCCTCATAAACCGTTCCCATTCCGCCCCTGCCCAGAAGCCTGATCAGTTTCCACCGCCCCAAGGTTTCTCCCAGAAAAGCATCCTCACCGAAGGGTTCATCTTGCAGCAGCTGCAGCTCTTCCAACAGAGCCTGGTTTTTTTCTGTATATAATTCCAAAAGTTCGGTGGTCGATTCAAGGCCGCTTAGCAGCTCTTGAACCTTCTTCTCAAGCCCGGGATTTCCTTCACACAACTCATGAATACACGCTGTCCGGCCCTCCGGTGGAAGGGTAAGCACCCTGTCAAAAATCCTGCTCAGTTTTTCCCAGTCGTTTATCATGGTCAGTTGTGTTTAAAGAGTCCGATGTCAGGCTAAAAACAGAGAGATCCGTTCGATATTTACAGGAACTCCCGCAATATCCTCCTGTTTGCCTATTGGCAATTAATTGTAAAACCTTTGCTTGCCCTTAAAGCTTCGCAGATCAGGAATTTCTCATTTCATTCGCCAGCCAAAGTTTCGCTTTGGCCCAATCCCGGTCTACCGTCCGGGTTGTAACATTCAACACTTCAGCGATTTCCGAATTCGTCATTCCACCGAAAAAGCGCATCTCTACCACTTTGCTCCGCCGTTCATCCAGTTGTGCGAGCTTTTCGATCAGGTCGTTTATTTCGATCAAATTCCCGGCATGCTCTTCCATCATCAACCGATCTTCGTCCAACGTGATCGCCCGGTTTTTGCCCCCTCTCTTTTCGGCATTTTTTTTCCTTGCATAATCCACCAGAACCTGCCTCATACAGCGGGATGCCAGGCTAAAAAAGTGCACCCGGTCTTTCCACTCCACCTCCGACTGATGGACCAGTTTCAGATAAAGCTCATGAACAAGGGATGTCTTTTGAATAGTATGGCCGTTTCTTTCCAAAGCGATATGCTTTTGGGCTATGGTCCGGAGATGATCATACAACAGGGGATACAGCAGGTCGAGTGTATCCTTTTTCCCGGATCTTGCCTTATGCAGCAGACGCGTTATATCAACGTTATCATTCACAATCACGAACCAAAGTAAAACAGCAACTGAGTTATGTGCTACCTTATACTCCCCTAAATGAGCATATGGATCCTTTAAACACCTTGACAGTCAGTATACGAATAGACTTCCACTGATCTTCGGAAGATATAAAAAAAGAACACTATTAAAAAACCGGGTACAGACAGACAGGCAGGTAGTAGTACAGGAGCTAACCCGGTTGATTTAGCAGATCTCCTGCATCTTTAAATCGATCCGCTTTATGAAGGGCTTCAATTAGAAATTCTTTTAGAACTTCATTCTCTTTTTCGTGACGATACCTTATGAGCCAACGATCACACAAACTGGGGAGGTCTCTCTCTTTCTGATAGATTCGTATCAGCGCCTGATAGGCAGAACGGTTCTTCTGGTTGATGGCAATGGTTCTCTCATAAGCTACAATAGCCCGGGAATACTGATCGAGCTGCTCGTATATCTGCCCCAGAAGGAAATGGAACTCCTCCCGATTTGCATTTAGCACCACAAGTTTTTCAAAATAGTCTCGTGCTTCATTAAGCATCTGATGATGGTAATACAGACTGGCTTTTTGATATAATACCAAAACACTCTCAGGAAATCGGCTCAGGCCAGTGTCCAGTAGTTCCATAGACACTTCAAATGAAAACGTATTTGTTATAAAATCCAGCAACTGCTGCAATTCGTTCCGGGCTTCATGCAGCTCACCCGCTGCCCGAAAGAGAGGGGGCTGCAGATTCTGGAGTCTGTTCAGCCCAACCTGCGCTTCCTCCTGCACTTCCTTCTGAAGAGAGTTGTAGAGTCTCATCATACCGACAAGGGTATTGGATAAGAACTCTCTATCATCTCCTTTCTCTTCCCCGCAGCTTTTCTTTATTAGCAACCAATTCAAACGCCACCGGTAGTTAGGATCCCGGAACGTGTCTGCTGCCTTTTTTATATCGTTGCAGGAATCCTGAAGTTCTGCAAATCGGAGGAGCATGCGATCATCATGATTCGTATTCAGATATTGTTCAAGTACCGTTGAAGCTTTTTCAAACTTGCCATTGTTCACAAGAAGAACTCCGTACTCCAGGAGCAGTGCGTCATCCTCCGGCCACGCTGCAAGATGGTGCTCATACGCGCTTTCTGCCTGTTCATAGGCTTCTTCAAAGAGCAGGGCATGCACAGCGAGGCGGGCAAATTCTGCATCCTGACGTGCGGTCGCCAGTGAATCAAAATAGGCGTAGGCTTCTTCATACTTCTGACTGGCGGTGAGCTCCCGGCCATACTCTTTGAGCAGATTGGCATCATCGGGGAATTGCTTTTTTTTCAAACGCAGCACCTCCAACAGCCCCGCCTGATTAAAACGCTGACGATTGATATCGATCAGAGTACGATACAATATTTTCTGTTCGGGGAATTCTCGAATTCTCTCCCAAAAAAACTGATTTGCTTTATCAGCCTGGTTGGTGTGAAGCAACGCTTTTCCATAAAGAAGAACCCTCTCCATATTGTCCGCATCCAACTGGTAGAGTCTTTCCAGCACTTCCGTCATTTGTTCATACTCAGACTGGTGCTGCAGCGATTGTGCATACATAAAAAGCAGATTCTCGTCCGCCGGAAAGGAATTCAGTGCAGTCAATGCAGCCTCTTCTGCCTCTTCCCATCTCTCCATTTGGAGAAGTGTGTAGACCCCGCCGGAGTGCAGGGAGGGTTCGGCCGGCTCCAGAGGCAATGCCTTTCGATAATAGGCCAGAGCCTCTTCCATCCGCCCCCCCTGACTCGCCTCAGCGGCTCCCTTCTGATACAATCGAATCAGATACTCTTTGATATCTGTTTGCCGGATACCCTCTGTCACGTGAGTCCCTGCCTCCTGAAAAGAGTGCAGCACGTTCTCAAAAACTAAAATCGCCTTGTGAGTATCTGTCTGAATTAACGCCTCGCCCTTCATGACCTGCAACTGAAGGTAATCGGGGTAGATATCCAGGCCTTTCTGTGCAAATTTGGCAGCCACTTCCGGCTGTTGATTCAGCAGATAGCTGCTCACCAGGTACCGGTAAACCTCACGCGGAGAATTTGGATCGGATAGCACCAGCCGGAAGCGTTCAATGGCCGCATCATACTCTTGTAATTCGTAATAGATCTGTCCCTCTTGTAGAGGAGACCGCACATGTTGACCGTAAGTCAGGCACGGAGTGAGCAGGAGAACAGACCAAACAATGTATTTCATCATACTTCTTTTAAAGATCAAAACTGCGTTGTGCGTTCTGTTGCCTGAACCGCGCGGGCTGTGCGTGCTTCTCGCCCTGTGGCGTCGACCGGAAATACCCTGAACCATTGTCCGGGCAGGCTGGTCCCATCGCATTGATAGCTCCGGGCATCGGACGCTGCCTCACCGATCAGTTCAAAGATCCCGGTAGCGAGATCCGACCGATATATCCGGAAGCCGGCTATCTGATCCCCGTTTTGAACCTGCCATTGCAGGGCCGCTCTGCCTTCCAGATAAAGAGCCTGAACATTTCTGGTAGGTGTCGGGGGATGAAGAAGATGCACTGTGAAGGGCTCTGCAACCAGCGGAACGGATTCGTTCCCCAACGAATCGACGGCTGAAACAGCGTAGTGATACACTCCGTTAAGCACAGCGGCCTGATCCCGGTATGTCCGCACGGCAGGGGTATGCTCTGCCAGAAGAACAGGGGACTCCACCTCCGCCTCTCTGCGATAGATCCTGTAGGAGGTTACATCACCCGAAACGGAAGCGCTCCATGAGAGCTGCACCCGTTCGCCGCTCTCCATCCGCACCTGCAGGTTGGCAGGGGGGTCAGGAGGCGTCAGATCGGGAATCTGCAGGTAGGTTCGCACGGTATCACTTCGGTTGCCATTTTGCCCGATGGCCACAATCCCGTACTCCATCGTCGCACCTTCCCGGAACCCCATGTTCTCGTAACCCTTGTCTGCCCAGGTGGTTTCTGTATGGGACTCACTGTTTAGCTGATCATAGACAGAACCGGATTCCGGGTGGATCTGCCTGCGAAGGATCTGATAGGTCTTCAATTCATCCGGGAAGTCGTTCGCCTCCCACTGTAGTTCCACCATTTTTCCCTCCTCTTGAAAAACAGCCTTTAGCCCGGTTACCGCCTCCGGAGCGGTATCGTCCCAAACGTAAACATGCGCCGGATTGGACAGCAACCCCTCATTGCCTTTCTGATCCACGGCTGTTACTGCATAGCGGTTTCCGTCTCTCTGTGCAGAAAGTAGGTCTCCAGCGGCGGCAGGATTTGAGATGTAAGCCGAGTATACTCTTCCTCCTCACCTCGCGCAACATAGACGTGATAACCCGCCAAATCTGCCTCCAGACTCACCGGCCAGATGATTTCATTCTCATATGCATCCTTTACCTCTGCATGCACAGCCTGAACAATGGACGGCGGAACATTGTCTTCGACATAGAGGGTTATCACATCACTGACGGATGAATTCCATCCTGAATAATCGATCGCTTCTACCCAAAACTCATACTCTTTCTCAAGTTCCGGTACAGTAAACTGCTCCCTGTATTGTGTCTCATCGGATCTTCTGACGAGTAGCGCATCGGTTGCACTTACGACCTCCTCCGTCTCCAGGTCCCTGTAATAGGAATGAAAGCGGATGATATGCCCGGTTTCCGGGGCCTGATCCGGTGACGGGTAGTGCCATTCCAGCGTAATGGTTCTCTCCAGGTGATCTGCGATAAGCTGTGAGGGCGGCTGTGCGGGGGGAGGCGACAAAATAGTGGAATGTTC
>CALKWT010000023.1 GCA_938003885.1 uncultured Balneolaceae bacterium
TGAATTCGTCCATCAGATCCACATTGAAACGGCTGAACCGATAGCGGATATCGTGATGGCTGAGCCGCAGCGGCATCTGCATATTGTGCTTCATCGCTCGGTAGGTAAGCAGTGGCAGGTCAAATCCCTTTCCGTTGTGGTGAATCAGCCCAAAATCTTTATAGGTGATCAGCGCATCAAAGAGCTGACGCAATCCTTCCGCCTCCTCCTCGCCGTACCACCCCTTCTTTGTAACAGGGTTCCCGTCATTGTCGATCCAGAGCCCCACCCAGGAGATAATCCGGTGATACATTGGAGGCAGAAAGCCGCTGCCTCCTCTTGAAAGCTCTTCAGCAGCCTGCTCCAGCAGAAGATCTTCATCCGTTTCCGCAGAATCCAGCACATTTCTCAGGAAATCGAAATCGGGAATGGTTTCAACATCAAAGACAAATAACATGGTCGTTTATTTAAGTAATTAGATTCAAAAAGATCCGGAAGTAACGGCGGATGATGCCTTTGGATCGTTGTCGTAAACCGCAGAAACAGACGCGCTTTATGGGATGTAACAGGTTTAGTTTATCGATTAAGATTTCGGTCCCGTGAGATGACAATCACCTATTTTACAGGCCTGACGATCACCGGGCTCCTTCGTATCATGATGATGCCCACCGAGAAGTCAAACTAACCTTTCGGGATCATATTTTCTACAGGGATGTAAATTTCGATGAGGTGCAGGGGAAGAGAATCTATTTCGGTAGTCTCCTCTGTCCACTCTTCATCAGCTGGGTTTTGTTCATGAACGTGGGAGACAAGGCATTGGCACCTCACCATCGTGGATTCATAACCAGCCGCCTCCGCTCTCGGAGAGATCCACGTCCTCCGAAATTTTCGAAACCGGGATCAAGGCCATTGATGTTCTGGTGCCTTTGGAACGGGGCGGAAAAGCGGGACTCTTTGGTGATGGAAGGGGTGGGTGAAGAGGTGCTAGCCTCATTCAGAAAATATCTTTGTAAGGGACCGGGGAAATCAGTTCCCTCTGGATAGTACCAACCCAGCTCTTCCAAATTTAAATTCCATCAAAAAGAGTCACTCAACGTATCCCATGGATGACAAAATCGTCGTGGGGAAGTTGGGAGTTTGAAATCGGGGAGTTGTAAATAAAATCTAAAACTAAATTGGCTATCCTATGAATACAATCAAGATTTCTTTGTTCATGATCATTTCTTTGTTCTTCCTGAGTTGCACGCAAGAGAACAGCACTCAATACTCTGAAATTTCTGAAGACCCTTTATTTTCAGAATACATGAGTAACATAGAGCTTTTACTCGAGCAGGAAGGCAAACCCGAAGTAAGTAATTTAAATTTAAGTGCTAAGGAGATAGAAGAGGTGTTTAAAAACTCTGATAATTTGGAGGAGTCCCTTGGAAAGTATGTAGATAATGCTGACTATGTTCTTGAGAGTTTGAGATCTGCGTACTCCTTGGCTATAGAACTCAAAGACAGATATCCGGAGATAAGTGATTCCGATTTTGATGTCACGCAATTAGTAGAGGCCAATGTCGGTATTTCCAGTCTGTACAAGGGTGGTGATGCTTGCCTGAGACAGCACACCGTCGACATTGATTCCTGTAAATCTAAAGCAGTGGTGGGTGCCGCTGTGTGCGGTCTGTCTTCAGCTACCATCGTGGGAGCTTTGGCGTGTGGGGCTGGGGTCGTCGCGTACCGATCCATCTGCGGATCAACTGCTGATAAGACATACGAGAATTGCAGATCCAAAAACAACTAATGGTTGAAAAACCTGAACTCTAACCTTGAATTCATGGAAAAAACGAAATTCAGTCGTATTGAATCGAGTAGTAAACTGGAAAAAGTTCAATCATTTGAGAGTAATCTTTTAGTGATCTCTCTCATCAGCTTCCTCTTCATCTCCACCGTGTGGGGGATGGGAGGCTTGTTGATCCTTCTCGGAATTCTGATCCTTGTAAACTTCTACATCTACACTGTCTACAGAAGAGTGGGAGAGGGAGAGGAGTTCTGGGCCAGGAGGTCCAAACCTGCAATCGCAGGATTGTTAATCCTATCTTTACTTCTGTTCCTTGAACATTTTCATATATTCTGATGAGAAGAGCCCGGGCTGGATCCCATCCGGCAGATGGCGGAGCGCCCGGGCCAGAATCTGAAACAATCGATGCTTACTGGCCTTATGATTCAACCGAACAGGAAAAAGAACATTCTGATGTTGCCAATGCTGCTCTCTCTCACTATTCTGGCAGGTTGTGCGTCGGAAGAGTCGCCGTCGGGGGAACCTACTGACACGGGGATGAACGAGCCTCAAACTGAATACCGGGATGACGTGACGGTCGTCGGTGAGATGCGAAATGTGATGTGGAATGGCGAGCTGGCGGGAATCATCGATCTTCAGACGCTCTCAGGCAGAGAGCATTTATACGGCCTGGGCCCGGTTGAATACCTCCGCGGGGAGATTTTGATTTTAGATGGGATCTCTTATAAATCTACCGTTGTCTCAGATACAGAGATGCATGTGGAAACCACTTTCGATATGAAGGCGCCCTTTTTCGGGTACGCCACCATCGCGGAGTGGACAGAGCACGACTTGCCCGCTTCCGTTCAGACGATTCCGCAGCTTGAAGAATATCTGGCAGAAGCAGGCGATTCCCTCTCTCACCCCTTTATGTTCAAACTATTGGGAATGGTGGATGAGGCGCTGATACATATTGTGAATCTTCCCGAAGTAACCGAAGTGAGTTCCCCGGCAGAAGCGCACCAGGGGCAAATCGATTATCCCCTCCAAAATGAGAAGGTGGATATTTTAGGGTTTTACTCCACTGAACATCAGCGAATCTTTACACATCGCGACAGTTTTGTGCATATGCATCTCATTACCGCCGACCGGCAGAAGATGGGGCATCTGGATGAAGTGAAGTTCAGGGGGGGAACCATCACCCTTTCTCTTCCTGTACAAGCTCCATAGATAACCGGTCAAAACCAGCGGCTGAAATCCCCTGTGGAATAGCCTGTAGAATAGAAAGATTATCAAAACCTGATTCCGGACTTTGGATCACCCCCCGACAGAAAATCAGTTAAAGCGCTCCATCCGTACCCCCGGTGCCATTCTCATGGGCCTGGGATCCATACTGGGCACCGGACTCTTTGTCAGCCTCGCCATAGCCACTCAGGTGGCGGGCAACGGCATTGTACTCTCGATTATCCTCGCCGGAATTCTGGCAGCATTCAACGGCCTTAGCAGCGCCCAGCTTGCTGCCAACTACCCCGTAAGCGGGGGAACCTACGAATATGGGTACCGTACCCTGGGCTCATGGTGGGGATTCTCCGCAGGATGGATGTTTCTGACTGCAAAATCTGCATCGGCAGCCACCGCCGTCCTCGGCTGCGCGGGATATCTTTTCCATCTCTTTGGCATCGAAACCACGGCTGTGCAGTATGTCGGGGCGGCCCTTCTGATTCTGCTGATCATGACCGCCCTTGTGTCTGGCGGTATTGAGCGAAGCAACGAAGCGAACAAGTGGATTGTTTCACTGACCCTGTTCGGATTGCTGGTACTGGTTGTAGCTGCTCTCTGGCGCTTCGGCCTGCCTGTTGAGCCGGTCACAGCCTCCCTGACCGACGTCTCTGAGCCCTCCATTCTCTATGGTGCAGCTCTGATGTTCGTCGCCTACACCGGTTACGGGCGGATCGCAACGCTGGGTGAGGAGGTGGCTGAACCCCGGAAAACCATCCCGAAAGCGATCATCTCTGCCATGCTGCTGATCATTGTGATCTACCTGGCTGTATCCCTGTCGGCCCTTCAGGTGATGGGGGCTGAAGCGTTTGGCCGGACGGCAGAAGGGGAGGCCGCGCCGCTCATGGACGTTGCCCAGCAGCTCTCCCTGCCCGGGTTGGGGATCCTGATCTCTGTCGCAGCGGTCACCGCCATGCTGGGTGTACTGTTAAATCTGTTGCTGGGCCTTTCAAGGGTGATGCTGGGAATGAGCCG
>CALKWT010000024.1 GCA_938003885.1 uncultured Balneolaceae bacterium
AGTCCACCATTATCGTTCTGTTTGTGATGATTACAATCTACGCTGTGTTTAGCGGCGGGAGATTCACCCGCTCTTTTGCATTCTATGTGATCATGGGATATGCAGTGGGGTATTTTGAGCTCCTCTCCCGGATAAGATCGTACGACGATTATAAGAAGCTCATTCTCTGATAGATCCCTGCCGGTTCACCAGCTTACGGGCACCTTTTGAGACCAATCTATCTGACCCGAACGGGCGTTTATTTCATTGCTCAGAAACGTACGTCGAGCTGCAGGTGCCTGCAAACTTTAGAAGGTGTGGATACCGGTCTGGCTGTTCAGCAGCTGACAAATAGATAGAAGGGGGAAGGTATTGGACAGGTCAGAAGGTAAGAGCAGATGGGGGAACGGAGCGCTTAAAGGCCGGTCCGCTTCGCTGCTGTAGGGAGAACCCGATCGACAGCGAATACTCTATACAGGTCGAAATAATAAGGCGAGAGTGGGTTAAAAAGTTCAAAATCTGTGGGGGGAGTCGGGGGGAGTGTTGTCTTACAGTCAGTAACCCATCATTAATTGACACTTACAGACATTCATCTCCATAATGAATACAGATGCAGAAATCTGGGCCGTTATCGCCCGAACTCTGGAAGGTAGCAACGAGCCTGATGATCAGGCAGTGGTGGAGAAGTGGCGCAGCCTGGATCCGGCCAATGAACGGGCCTATCAAGAAGCAAAGTTTCTTTGGAACCGGAGTGAGGCTGAAGCCAGGGAGGATTTAAAGAGTTTTCGATTCTCTGCCGACGACTGGCAAAAGGTGGCCAACCGGATCCAAATAGCGGAGAAGAAGCGACCCGCAAAAGGAAAATTAACACACCATCGCCACCCCGTCAAGAGAATGCAGCGTGTGACAACCCTGGTTTGTAAATCTGCTGCCACCATTCTGATTGCAGCTACTTCAGCCTACCTGGCATTTCAGTACTCTTTTGCCGAAAAAACAGCGGAGATGGAGTTTACTTATCATGAAATTCGAACTGCACCCGGAGAAAAAGCCTCCATCCGGCTTATGGACGGAAGTGAGGCCTCTATAAATGCTGATTCAGGGCTATCTGTACCCAATCTATTTCATGAGAAGAGAAGGGAGGTGATGCTAGACGGGCACGCCTTCTTCGAGGTGAGCCCAGACTCGGCCAGACCGTTTCTCATTCACACCAGGGATGCGATCATTCAGGTTTTGGGGACGTCAATTGGTGTGAGATCCTATTCTGATGAGGAGCACACTGCAGTGGCAGTCCGTAATGGTGCTGCTCAGGTCAGACAGATAGCAAAACCCGAAAATAGTGTAGTCATCCCAGCCGGGTATATCGGGCGCATATCCCCGGAAAACGAGTCAATTTTTGTAGAGTGGGCAGAAGAGCCGGAAGATTATTTTGGATGGTTGGAGGGCCGGCTAATCTTTAAACAGAGGTCTCTTTCTTATGTTTTTCGTCAGCTGGAACGATGGTACAACATAAAAATTGAGGATTCGGAACTCTATCCTGAAATCCTAAAAAAGGAATTTACAGCCGACCTGAAACCGAGTCGTTTAACAGAGGTTATGGATCTGATCCGGTTCACCATGGGAGTAGAGTATACCATGGAGGGAGATCAGGTCTTCTTAACGTTAGCTGAAGCTTATTAAAGAATGAACAATCAACAACTAAAACAATCATTAAATGAAGGTGAATGATGAATTATAAAATACTACAATCATCCACAGGAGTAACATTCAGGATATTGGCCTGTGTGCTGATATTCTTTGGTGTCCTGACCGATGGAAATACAGTGCCGCAGAGGGTATCGGATCAGGCGCATGGACTGATTACCTATCACTCCGTAACAAAACCGCCGCTGGCAGCAAATGAGGTGCAGGCCACGGTCTCGGGACGTGTGACAGATGCGGTATCAGGGGAACCTCTGGTTGGTGTGACCGTCATTGTGGAGGGTACACAAACCGGAACCACAACAGATCTGGATGGCTTCTATGAGCTGAACGTACCTGAGGGGGCTGAATCGATCGCCTTCTCCTATGTCGGTTATGCCCGTCAGGTCGTAGATTTTACCGGACAGAACGAAATCAATGTTGAACTTTCTGCGGATATCGCGATGCTGGATGACCTGGTGGTTGTCGGGTACGGTGTGCAGCGCCGTTCAGACATCACAGGCTCCGTAGGAATTGCTACCGCCGATCAGTTGGAGCAACCTACGTTTAATACACTTCAGAGCCTGCGCGGTAAAGTTGCGGGGGTCAACATTTATACAAACTCGGGATCTCCGACAGGCAGCAGCCGGGTCATCATCCGGGGAGTAGGTACCATAAATGCTTCCACAAATCCGCTCTATGTTGTAGATGGTGTGGTTATGGAGAACATTGACTACCTCAACCCTAACGATATCGAGAGCATTGAAGTTCTGAAAGATGCATCCGCTACTGCAATTTACGGTTCTCGTGGTGCAAATGGCGTCATTCTTGTCAGCACGGCCCGGGGTACAAGCGACGGGATGGTCGTCAGCTACAACAGTGACTTCAGCATCGGGCATATGCGTGGAAAGATGGATCTGCTGAATGCCGAGGAGTTCATGGAAGTATTGAAGATCGGCTATGAAAATGCTCCCAAATACAACAATTACGCACCAGGCTCTGAACCCGTTCTCACCCGGAACGACCCGAGGCTCTTTGATGCCAATGGCAATCCTCTTTACGATACCGACTGGCAGGATGAAGCGACAAGAACTGCTTTTTCCCACAACCATCAACTGGGCATTCAAACCGGTACAGAGAGGTCTTCGTTTGGCGCATTCCTGAACTATACTGACCGGGAAGGGATCATGCTCAACTCCTACATGAACCGGGCGAGTCTGAAGATTGCCTATGATGCAAATCCACGGGACTGGCTGACGGTAGGAACCAATCTGACACTGGGACGTACCTGGGAGAACAATATTGATGAGGGTGGCGGGCACCAGATGCCGCGACGAACAATGATTGAAATGCCTCCCATATTTCCGGTGAAGTTCGAGGATGGAAGCTGGTCCAACTCTTTTACTATTGAGGATAGTTACAGCTTTGAAGCGATGGCAAACCCTGTGCATGTGCTGAAAACCCAGGACAGGCTGCGAGATCGTACCCAGATTTTCGGGAACACTTTTGTAGCCCTTCAGCTTAACGAACATCTGGAATTCCGCACCCAGGTCGGAATCGACAACGTCCTGTTTGAAGAGAGGAACTATAATCCAACTGATCTGATCAATATCTCTTCTCCCCAGGGGTATGCCGGTATCGGTAATAGTGAAATGCTATTCTGGCAAAATGAGAACTACCTGACTTATATCCAGGAGTTTGACCAGCACCGGGTCAATGCGGTACTGGGTGCCAGCTGGCAGCAGCGGAACTACCGATCCAATAACTTGAGTGCAACCGGGTTTTCCGACAACTTCTTTCGGTTTAATAA
>CALKWT010000025.1 GCA_938003885.1 uncultured Balneolaceae bacterium
ATTCTGATAAAAAGTATATCAGAACGATCCGAAAAAAGGGTTTTAAAGTGATTTGTGACCCACTGCCGCCTCTCCCTTCAGATAAAGAATAGCCAGCTTAAGCGTTGCAGATAGACTCTGCTTCCAGCCCGGGGATCAATAACGTAGACGTGACGATGCGGTGGTGGGAGCGGGAAGAATGGGGTTTGTAACGAAGAATGGGAGCAGAATTACTTCGTATCTGCCATGGAAATTGAAAAGTCAGACTCCTCCTCTTCCTCCCTGAAGAGCAGATACTCTTCGGGAGAGATGTCTGCTATCAGATACTGAAGCGGATCCACAGGTTTGCCGTCAACAAGGATTTCATAGTGGAGATGCGGCCCCTCTGAGAGGCCGGTGTTACCTGAGTAGGCAACCAATTCGCCACGTTTGACCCGCTTTCCGGGACGAATGCCATCTTCAAAAGAAGAGAGGTGAGCATAGCGGGTAATCATGCCGAATCCGTGATCAATTTCCAGCAGATTTCCATACGTACCCTTGCGGCCTGCAAATTTAACGACACCGTCGCCGGTAGCATGGATTTCAGTTCCCACATCGGCTCTGAAATCAATACCCTCATGCATTCTTCGGTAGCGAAGTACAGGATGAATACGCATACCAAAACCACTCAGCAGAATACCGTTCACAGGCTTGATTGCAGGGATATTGCGCATTCGCTCCTGATTGGAGTTGTAGAAACTTTTAATCTCCTCGAAGGAGAGGATCTGGACACTGATCTGACGCTCCAACTGGTCAACTTTTGACGCAGTATTACGCAGAAGTTCAGCTGTACTTTGACTGTGAACATCAAACTTTGAGTAGATATCGGCTCCCCCTGTTCCCGCTTTACGAAGGTCTTCACTGACTGGTTCCATACCCAGAACTGAGCGGTACATGTCACTATCCATTTTAGAAATATAGTGTAGCTGCCGTTCCAGCTCGGTCAGTGAGTCTTCGGTCTGCCGGAGGTGCTCTGCCAAAGCTTTATTTTCATATTTAAGGGCAATCTCAGAAGGTGTTCCCGCACTCTTTGACAGGATAGCCAGTACAAAAGTTACAATAACAAAACCGTTAATCAGCCAGTAGGAGAGGGAGTGGATTAACTTTTTCCGGGAGTCATATTGCAGTGGAACAAATTTGCCGCTTTCCGAATCGTAGTAGTAATGTTTTTGCTTTGACATATCCTGCGTTAGGGAGTAGAAAAATTCAATCCTGATCAAGATAAGCTTTTGAGGGTAAAACGAAAAATCTTAATCTGTTATAATAGAAGTTATTCAAAATCCCCTTCAAAATATTCTATCGCCCGTTTTGGCATCTCATGGACCTTGCTTTTGTCGTTGATATGGGCTTTTATTTTCTTTTGAAAAGCTTCAGCAGCGTCATAGCCGTAATGCTTCAACAGATGATTCATTGCGATCACTTCCGCAATTACGGTGATGTTTTTTCCGGGGGTCACGGGGAGTTGAATAAGAGGAATTTTGGTACCCAGGATCGTCGCATGATCGTGATTTAGCCCGGTACGGTTGATATTGGGTGTATCCTCCCAGAGCGCTAGTTTCAGAACCACTTCCAGTCGCTTTTGATAGCGGATCGCCCGAATCCCGAACATGGACATGACATCGACAATACCCAACCCGCGAATCTCCATAAAATGTTTGTTCATTTCGGTGGCTGAGGCGAGCAGCACATTGCTCTTTTTTGTGAGCATCACCACATCATCAGATACCAGGCGGTGCCCGCGTTCAAGAAGGTCGAGGGCCACTTCACTCTTGCCAATACCTGACTTGCCGCTGATCAAAATGCCTATGCCGTAAACATCCACCATCGTCCCGTGGAGCATGGTCTGCAGTGCGAAATAATCCTCAAGGAAATCCCTTAACAGAAACATGAATTTTGTAGTTTCGACCGATGTTTGATAGACGGGAATATTTTTTTTGTCGGCCAGATGCAGGATGGATTGATCCAGCTTGTTGTGATCAGTCAGAAAAATTACCGGAATATCAAAGTTCAGAAGTTTGTCGAAGACTTCAGCTCTTTTAGCCGGGGAGAGGCTGTTTACAAAGTCCACTTCGGTATTTCCGATCACCTGTATTCTATGATAGGTGAAAAGATCGGTATAACCGGCCAGTGCGAGTCCGGGACGGTGCAGATCGGCTTCCGTGATGAATTTGTTCTCTGCATGACTTTCTGCTGTACAGGGTTGAAGGTCGAACTCCATTCGCTCCCTGAGCTGGCGGATCAGATCGGAAAGTTTGATGTTTTCCCGTTTTGGTATGGCTTCCTGATAATCTATAGACATGATGGCAGGCCGATTTTTATTCAGTGGAACCGGAACCTGAATCCAGGTTCCGGTCTTCTGAATTAAGTGTGGTTCTCGTAATATTTGGTTTTATACTTCCGTAACTGGCGGACGGCATTATCCACAGCAGAGCCGATGGCCTGTTCATAGTTGGGCGCTTCTTCAGATACGTTAATCAAAGTTTTGGGGACTTTTACGTTTAATTCGGCGATGGTCGGATTTTCATCATCCTGTCCCGGTCTCAATATGATGTCACAAACAATAATTTTGTCGTAGAACTGTTCAAGTTTCTTTACAGCTTCCAGTGCATATTCCTGTAATCTTGGACTTGCCTGAAAGTGTCTGGCTGTGAAGGTGGTTTTCATGGTATCCTCCTATTGGATTTACGATTCTGCCCTTGGATGGGCCTGTTTGTAGATTTTCTTAAGGTATTCCATACTGGTATGAGCATAGATCTGTGTGGAACTCAGATTTTGATGTCCCAGAAACTCTTTAATAATGCGTATATCTGCACCGGCATCCAGCATATGCGTTGCAAACGTGTGCCGTAGGACGTGCGGGCTTTTCTGGCTTACATGAGCGGCTTGTGAGAGGTACTCCTTTACCAATCGTTTAACTTTCGTAGCGTTCATTCTTTTTCCGCGTGGAGCGATGAAAAGTGCCTTACGTGCATCTGTATCACTGGCTTTTGTAAAGAGCGAACCTCTGGAGCGGATATGGTTTGTACAGGCTGTCAGGGCGTGTTGTCCTACGGGCACTATTCGCTGCCTGTTACGCTTCCCTGTCACGGTAACCTGACCCGCCCTGAAATCCAGATCATTAACATTGAGGGAGATCAGTTCGCTCAAGCGGATCCCTGTAGAATAGAGAAGTTCCAGGATGGCCCGATCCTGCCTTCCCCCGGGTGTACCAGAATCGATCATTTCGAAAAGATTTTCCATTTCTGCCGGGCGAACGGCGACCGGAAGACGCTTCTCTTTTTTGGGAACGACAAGCAGATGGGCGGGATTGCCTTCGATATACCCTCTTTTATAGCAATACTTGAAAAAAGAGCGTACAGCGGTTGTTTTTCTGGCGATACTATTGCGGGAAATTCTTTTTTGGCGCAGTTCCCCCATCCAGAGCCGGATCGTCAGCCTTTCGATATCTTCAGCATCCACATCCGCCGGATCTACACCACTCTCGTCCGCCACAAAATGTAACAGCTGAAGGAGATCTTTTTTATAAGCCAATAGGGTATGCTCCGAGGAGTTGCGCTCCACTCTCAGATAGGCCAGATATTTATTTATGAGCTCTTCCATAGGCTTAAAAGGAACCGTCTATATATAAATATACGGTTTATATAGCCGATTGTTAAACTTTTCTATTTTTCCATACGGGTCGGTAACCAGTGAATGCATCCCGGATTTTCACCACCCCCAGCCGAGAGATCCAGAGGGCTCCCAGAGGATGGGTAAATGCATAGAGCGGATCCCATCCGAACCATCTGGCGAGCCAGATACGATGCAGTAACCGGAGCAGCACTGGCGAGACAGATGCAGTAAACAGGCTAGCATTTCCGCGAAGCAGAGCTGCTGCAAGAACTAAAAAGGGGAGGAGGTGGATCACCAAAAGAAGGAAACCGATCCCCACTAAAAGGGGCACTGAATTTTGGAAAGCCGCCAGAAAGTTTTTTCGGAGGCCATTGAAGAGCTCTGATTCGTTTCGGTACATTCTGCAGGAGATTGCGTCAGTCCCATTAAACATTCTGAGAGTAAGCCCCGATTTTCGTGAGATCGGAAGAGCGTCGTGTAGGGAAAGAGTGTAGATCTCGGTGGTCGCCG
>CALKWT010000026.1 GCA_938003885.1 uncultured Balneolaceae bacterium
GGATTGAATGCGATGCAGAGACTGCACGGCGAGCCTGTCCGGGTATCCGCCGGAGAGGGCCGTGCTCCTGAACCGACTCTGCAGGTTCTCGGCTTCCAGAAGTGGAGCAGATGCACCAATGGCCGGCAGATGGGGTATGTGCCCTCTTTCTGCCGGCGGTAAGCAAACCCATGGCTGAGAAGCCGTCGGCTGGCTCTCTGCCGGCAGATGATCTCCTCTGCGTCTTTCTATTAGTTCATGGAAGCGCGGCTGATGGTGTCACCAAAAAAGAGCGCGTTCGCAAAGAGTTTGTTCTTTCCAAACCAGAATGCTCTGAAGTTGGGAACATCGACAAAGCTGATGATACGTCCGCTCCCGTAGCCGCTTACAAAAGCAGAGACGGTGTTGGGAATCACTTCCAGATTGCGGTCGGAAATATAGCCGCTCGCAAGCGGATCCTCAGTAAGGACCAGAGGCGCGGAGACATGATTCTCAGGCACTTCAAAAAAGCGTGTACTGTTTCTGAAAATATGCATTGTATCACGCGTGTATCCGTAACTGAGCGGGTGGGATACATCAAGCGTAGCTTCGAAAATAGATCCGCCGATAACCTGAGCGCCGGTTGCGCTGCTCAGAAGCGCATAAGGAGTACTTTTATCGACAACAAACTTCTCCTCCGGCTCCTTGTTCTTGATACTTAACAGATCCTGGTTCCTTGCCCACTCAATGGCACTCCGTTGCAGAATGAGTGTGCCACCTTTCTGCACCCATCGTTTGATCTCATTTACATTTTGTGAGGAGAGGTCCCCATAATTGCCGTTGACCATGACCAGAGCCGTGTATCTGGATAAATCGGCCCTGGAGAGCTGATTTTTGTCGAGCATGGTGAGCGGAATCTGATAACGCTGATCGAGCTGATGCCAGATTTCACCCACCTCCAGATTGCTGATGCCGCTGCCTGCCAGAATCGCCACGCTCGGCATTGTCAGGTTGTTCATATTGGGGCTTCCCAAATCAATTCCGGAGATGGAGAGGCCGGTGGAGAGATTATAAACAGGGACGCCATCTTCTGCAGCGGCCGTTTGTAGCAGGTCAAAAATCGTCTCCTCATCCACCTTGTCCTGAATCCCCAGGGGCACCAGAATAGTTCCGTATCCAAACTCTTTCTCTCCTTCCGCTGTTTGCACAGAAAAGGGGCGAGCCATCACTTTTGTACGCACTCCATGCTTCTGAAGGCGATAGAGCGCCCTTGGAGCGTAGTACTCATTCCACTCAAAAGCGTAGACATAAGAGCTTCTCCCGCCAATCACTGTGGCTTCAGGTAATTGCGGAGCTTCGACAAGGTCGCCCAGTAGGGCAGAGGAGTATTGACCGGATGAAAGCTCAGCATAGGGGAGGTTGAAAGCGTGGGAGAGGGTCCAGGTGGAGACATCGTAGAAGAGGCTGTCCTGAAATTCCGTAATCTCTTCAAACATCGACTTGATGAACCGGTATTCAGTCTGTTGGAGGGGAATAACAAAGGCCTTGTTCTGCTCAAACACCGTACCGTTGACTTCCAGATCCTCCGCCAGATGGTAGAGATCAACATTGTGGTGGGAGAGGAGATCTGCAAAGTGATAGTTGCGCCCGTTGTCATGCATATCTCCTACCACAATCGCTTTGATGGCGTCAGCTGCGGCTTCGTCTCGCATATCAGCGTAGTATGAGCGGCGGTATTCATGCAGATCCAGACGAAGGTCGAAGACAGCATCGACAGTAGAGAGAGAAGTGAGAAACTGATTTCGGATGGTAAACGGAAATTCGACCACACCGTTCACACTCTCTTGCGCATGACCGCGGGAGCTGGCCTGTTCAAACAGGATTCCGATGGTACCTAAAACATCCGGATAGGAAGAACCTTTTCCGTAATAGAAGTCATCAAAACCCTCTTTGGTATAGTAGAGGCTTTGAATTTCGTTGAGTGTCCGGGCATGATACTCTCCGATAGCAGCTGTCAACTCCTGATTGATCGCTGGTGTTCTGGGGTGGGTCCGTTCTGGTACGCCAGGCTGGAAAAAGTAGGTGGAGTTGGTACCCATCTCGTGCTGATCGGTGAGCACATGGGGGCGCCACTCCTGAAATTTGTTGATACGGCCCCGGCTTTCGGGATGTTGAACCGGCATCCAGTCACGGTTCAGATCAAACCAGTAGTGGTTGGTTCTGCCGTTCGGCCACACTTCGTTGAACTCCCGGGAGACCGGATCGGTCACAGGGGTCGCACTTTTATGCATGTTCGCCCAGGTGGCAAAGCGATTCAGTCCATCGGGGTTAAAGGAGGGATCCAGAAGAATAATGGTGTTCTCCCGAATTTCATCCATGCGGGCACCTTCGCCTGCTACGAAGTGATATGCGGCCAGCATCGAAGCATTTGCGCCGCTGGGTTCGTTGCCATGGACACTATGGCCCAGGAGTACCACAGCTGGCATCTCCTCGATATTGGCACTTCCCGACCTGTCTGGATCGAGCAATGAGAGATGGTTTTCACGAATTGTTTCTATAGAATTCTGATTGGCTTCCGAAGTGATGGTCAGAAGCACGAGCGGTCGATTCTCGTAGGATCTGGCATACTTCTCGATTGTTACACGATCAGAAGCTTCAGCGAGAGCGTACATATATTGTACAAGTTTGTCGTGTGTGATGTGCCACTCACCCACCTCATGTCCGACCACCTGTTTTGGAGTCGGGATGGAGGGATTGTAGGAGACATCTTCCGGCAGATAGTAATCCAGTGTAACCTGAGAAAAAGCCAGCAGGGGAGAGGTGATCAGAACAAAGGTGAACAGAATAGCCTTCTTCAACATAAAGTGAGAATTTAATTGAACTTTAAGTGCTCATCTATAGTAATGAATTCCCTGTGTAGGATACAACCCGATATTGGATAAATGATGCAACAAAATGACACATTAGGACTGCTTATGGCTCTGAATCAATCATCGGGACTGTCTGAAGAGATCAATTCGGGAAAAACATCTCGCTTGAAAAGCCGGGTGAGTGTGAGGAGTTTGACAGAGCCCGGGGCCACTCGTGCCATCTGTTGTAAGCGATATGGGAATCTGGCAGTGGCCGAACCAATGAGATCATGCTACTGCCGGCAGTTAACCTGTACTTCCGTACACCACGTAACTTTTGGTTACGCCCCAAAACTTCTCTTTGTAAAGATGCCCTTTCTCAAACAGGCTGTGTAACTCAACAGCCGAAAGAAGTTGGATCTGGGAGAGTTCCTCCAGGATTCTTTCCCTGTCAAAACTCCATTTTTTGAAATGGGAGTAGGGCCATCGGATAGCGATCTCTTTTTTCAGATATTCCGGCATGAATTGGAAAAAGGGAAAAAGAAAATGGGGCTCTACCGGGAAATATTTGTTGGGTGTTTGCACCCAGTAGGACTTTCCCACCCGCTGTACTTCATCTGCAAAAAGTAACTGATTTTTTCTGTTGCCCACATGTTCGATCACGCTGTTGGAGTAGACGACGTCAAACTCATTCTTCTTGTACATATTCATGTCGAGTGCATTGCCCTTGACACAGGCCAAACCTGCCTCCAGGTCGCCCTTCTTTGGTTGATGAAGATTCAGGAGGGTCACATTCTTTTCGAGTCCGGTGCCTATCCAGGTCTGGCTTGTACCTCCAACATCGAGGATCCGGGTGCCCTGTTGTACAGATAGCTTTTTCAGAAAAATCGAAAATCGTCTTCTCCTCAACTTTGAGCTGACGGAACTCTCAAGGTGGTTATCTGTGAGTTTATTAAAGACTGAATGGAACAAGTACGCAGATATAAATGGTTGATATCGTTACCCCGGGATTCAGGCCATTAAAAAGCAGAATGGTTCAATAAACATAGAGAAAATTATTCAGAGGAGAGAATCGTTATTCGTCGTTATTCAGAGTTAACAGGGCGAAATCTACATTGCCGGGTGAACCGGTCTGAGTGAACTCCTCCATCAATCCACTGACAGTAAGCTGGTTCACCAGCGCCGGATTCTCTTTCACTCTTCGATAGGCATCACGGAACGTCATCCCCTCATTTTTCACAAGCAAGTTGGCAGCTTCCGCAGCAAAGAGCTCATGGGTACACGCCTGCTGAAGGCTCTCCCGGTCAGGCTGCATATGTTCTACCAGAATAATGGCAGCTTCCAGCATCGCTTCTGTCTTCTGAAAAGCCTTTAATACGGGCTCTTTGGTCAGCTGAAGATCTCTGTGGTAGCCACTCCCGGTATTCATGGCAATTCCCTGAAGTGTAGCCGCGCACCCTAAAAGTTCTGAATGTCCTCCACGGATCAGTTCGGCCAGATCGGGGTTCTTTTTCTGCGGCATGATGGAAGATCCGGTACAAACCACCGGATCCAGATCAAAATAGGGTTGGGATGTGCTGCTGAAATGGATCACATCGGCTGCAAATCGGTTCAGAATAGTGGTGATCCCAGCCAGGTATTGCACAAGTTGCAACTCTGTCATCCCACGGGAGAGCTGAGCTGTGGCAGCACTCGCCATAGGGGCGTCAAAACCTAGCTCTGCCGCCTCAAACTCGCGATCAATGGCAAGGGAGGTTCCAAATCCGGCCGCCGTCCCCAGAGGAGAACGAGAGAGCAGGGCAGTGACTCCCGCCGAAGCCGATGCCTGCAGAACCAGAAGCTCTGCATAACCCGGAGCACAGAGATCTACACTACTCAGCATCGCTTTACGTGTATGGGTAAAGCCCGGCATGGGAACCTTGTTGTTGTCTTTAGCCATCTGAACCAGAGCTTGGACACATCTGTCTAGAAGCTCCAATATGCGGCCCATTGCGGACTTTTCATAAAGGCGCATAGCCGTCAGAACCTGATCGTTTCGTGAACGCCCTGTATGGATCTTTTTACCCAGATCCCCCAGTTTATCTACCAGATAATTTTCGATGGCTGTGTGCATATCTTCATCCGAAACCCGAATTTCAAAATTTCCCGCCTGCCACAGAGTACGAATCTCTGACAGCCCGTCGAGCAGGCTCATCAGCTCTTCTTCAGTGAGAATACCCGCCCTTTGCAAGGCTCTTGCGTGAACTTTCGAAGCCTTGATATCGAATGGAACCAGTGCCTGATCCAGCCTGTAATCCTCACCGACGGTAAACGCCTCGACCTTCTTAGCTATTTCTGATTGGGATTCCGAAGTACCTTTTTGCCAGAGTTTAGACATCGATTTGTATTGGTTTGAAATAAGATTTAAGGCGCACTTTTTAATTGAATTATCCTACCGCTGCCGTATAGTGTGGGATGGCCACTGTTCTCAATGACAGGTGTGGAGCGATTCGGGACACTCTGCTCGGTTACTCCCGGAGAGCCTGCCATCAGGCTGGCCCTGCCGGGACCGTTGCATCGTTCCCCGGGTTCGAACTGTATTTCGTTTCCTTACTCGCTGACTGTCTTCTTCAGCTGGTAAGCTGTTTTCTGAGGAAGATTCCACAGCTCAATAAACCCTGAAGAGGCATTCTGGTTAAATGCCGCAGATTTATTGAAGGTGGCCAGGTTCTCATCAAACAGGGAGTAGGGGGAGCTGAGTGCTACCACGTCACAGTTTCCTTTATAGAGTTTAACAGTCACCTCGCCGGTTACTTTTTTATTCTGTTCAGTAATATAGGCCCGGATATTATCCATGACCGGCTCATAGTATTTAGCGCCATAGAGCAGGTAAGCCCATTTCTGATCCATCAAAGTTTTTAGCTCATTTTCTTCCCGGGTCGAGACCAGCTGTTCCAGATTTTTATGAGCCTGAATGAGGATATGAGCCGCAGGGTTCTCATAGATGCCCCGCACTTTCAGCCCGACAATACGATCTTCAATCAGGTGAAAAACACCCACTCCATGTTCTCCCCCCAGTTCATTCAGTTTGTAGATGATCTCTTTCCGTGGGAGGTTCTTTCCGTTGATGGAGAACGGTTTTCCTTTTTCAAATCCTATGGTAACGAGCTCCGCTTTATCAGGAGCATTTTCAGGTGTATTGCTCCATTTCAAGATGTTCTCCAGCGGCGGAATCAGTTCAGGATTCTCAATTTCACCCCCTTCCCCGGTGTTTGCCCACATGTTTTCATCATAAGAGTAGGGGCTCTTTTTGGTCTGCTCTACAGGAATACCGTGTTTGTGAGCATAAGCAATTTCCTCTTCCCGGCCCATTCCCCATTCACGTACCGGCGCGATGATTTTGAGTTCAGGATTCAACGTGGTGATGTAGCTCTCAAACCGGACCTGATCATTTCCCTTTCCGGTACAGCCGTGCGCGATCACCTCACAGCCATACTCTTCGGCAACCTTTACAGCTACCTCCGAAATCATCACACGCCCCAGCGGGCATCCCAGGGCGTACCCTCCCTGATAGTCGGCATTGGCGATGACCGCTTCCGTGCAGAGTTCAGCAAACTCATCCGTTGCATCGTAGACGATCACATCTTTGGCACCCAGACGAATCGCTTTCTCCTTAATGGCATCCAGATTATCTGCCTTCTGGCCAATATTAATTGTGAGCGCAATAACCTCACACTCATACTCTTCCTGTATCCATTTGAGCATCACGCTTGTATCAAGTCCGCCGGAGTAGAGAAGCAGACAGGTGTTGAAAGTGCCTTTATGCGCTTCGTGGGAGGCAACTTTTTGATAGGTAGTTTGTTGGTTCATGAATTTGTGAATTAATGGGTTCTATGTAAAGTGGTTGGTGCCTGAAAGCTCAGGCAGATTGGGATGTGGCTTTGGGCCAGTAGTTTTCTTTTACCGACTCATTCAGAAGCAGGGCAAATACAGATTTGGAGACGATCATCCTGTTTTTTGCCTGTTGATACACCCAGGAGTTTTCGTGATCAATGATCTCATCTGTGACTTCCACCCCCCGGTGAGCAGGAAGGCAGTGCATAAAGCCGGTATGCTTTTCCGCTTTCGAGAAGAGCTCGCCATTTACCTGGAATAACTCGAAATGTTTGATTTTCTCCTCATAGAGATGCTCCTCTCCCATGGAGATGAAGGTGTCGGTGTAGATAACATCACAATTTGAGACAGCCTCTTCCGGCTTTTCAAAGAGAGTGAATGAGCCTCCATACTGCTCTGAAAGTTGTTTGAAGTGAGCGAGCTGCTCCTCATTCCAGTTGTAATTTTCGGGGCCGGAGAACCGCATATGATGGCCCAGGGTGAGGGCAATCTCAGAGAGGCTGTAAGATACGTTATTGGCATCGCCAACAAATGTAATTGTGACTTTTTTATCGCTGCCAAGATTTTGCCAGATCGTCAGCATATCAGCCAGCGCCTGCATGGGGTGATGCAGGTTGCAGAGTGCATTGACGACGGGAATCGACCCTGTCCGGCTCATTTTTCTGAGGGTGTTGTGTGCAAAAACCCGTCCGAAGATGGCATCGCACCACTGGGAGACATTAATGATGGCATCCTTCAGGGATTCCCGTGATGTAAAGGGGACGGCCTTCCCGTTGGCAAGAAGGAGGTCCGGGTTGATGTGAATCACATTCCCGCCAAGCTGGTTAATAGCAGCTTCCGTGCCCACTTTTGTCCGGAGAGATGGTTTTTCAAAAACGAAGCCAATATTCTTTCCATGCAGAAGAGGTTCGGTCGATTCTGACAGTTCTTCACTCAGGTTCAGTATCGCAAGAATTTGTGCAGCATCTAGTTCGCCGATGGTTAATAAGTGGTTCATGGGTATTGAGGTTGTATTATGTTGAAAATGAAGAAAATGGGGTGGGTTCAGGACTTGCCGGTCAGGCAGAAACAAAAAAAGCCCCGATTTGGTAGGAATCGGGGCTTGTGATACGTCCTTTGTAGATAAACTACACTCTGATCACACGCCCAAAGGGCGGCGACGGCGAAGTGAAGATGGTAGCATAAGGTGTGTAGTTTTCATAATGAAATTAAGTTACCAGCTTTCAGATATAAGATGCAAGTTTATTTTCAAGCCGGGCTGATTTTCTACAGTACTCCCTCTTTCTTTGCAAGATGAAACATGGACTCGTGCAGATTGTCCCGATCCAGGTCTCCCCGGGCAATAAGGGAGCCGATCTCATCTCCCGTGAACATAAGCAGACAGCCGTTTTCCCGAAACTGCTGATCAATATTTCTGGGGTCCGTCAGTTGGAGGGAGGCCAGATCGATCCCGTCGGGCCGGATATTCCGGTCCACAAGACAGTAAAAGTGATCGATGGGTTCTTCGCCAAACTCAAAGGTCTGGAGCATGGTTTGATCAAGTTTTATCATAGAAGCAGGGTAACAGGTTCTACTTGGCTTAGAAAGATACAGGTGAAAGTGGAAAGGTACACAGGGATTGTGTGAAAAAGATAAAGACTCGCCGGGGAAGTACCTCTTCAGGAGTGGCGGTCGATAAAGTCCCTCGCCTTTACGATTTCAATAATTTCATCGCTGTGTGCATCCGTTACTTGTACCTGGAAAAGGCTGATGATCGCCTGGCTATGAAGACAGTCCAGAGTCTCCTTTATCGTTGCACACTCCTCCGTTTCACTCACCAGGTCATTGATGCCCTGAACGATATATTTCAGTTGTGGCCGGGTTGTGGTTGCCGGGCTTTTCGCCTCTGCGGGCTCCTGTTCCTGATTGAAGTAGTCTCGGATCGCCTCTTCCGTAACAAACCACTGAACCCCCATTTTACGCCCCTTGAGTTTTCCTTCCCTAAGGTAGGCGCGCAGGGTCATTTTACTGATACCGAGCAGCTCGTGCAGATCATCCACGGAATAAAGGGTCAAAGATCCTATTTTACGCGGCATAGAATAAAATATTAGCTATTAAAGGTTATCATTACTTATACATTAGTAAAGATAAAAATAATATTGGTTAATTTTAATAGAGTATCTTCAGATTAGTTTGGGCGGATGGCCCATTCTGTCGTATATTGGTATTAGTTGATTTAAAAAAAGAGCCTTTCTCTTGATGTCGGCAACGGGCATCCCATCTGATAACGGATCTCTTCTGGATCTGTTTTTACCACAGAAGTACACTCCTCCTCAGCGATCGTAAGGATCTCCTCAGTTCTATGCAGCCAGGAATTTTGGCTGATCACTCCTCATGATTATTGACTTACCTGAGGAACTGCCTTCTTTTTCCTGGAGTCCAGAATTTCTGCCCGTTTCTCTGCAATCAGTTCTTTCAGTTTGTGAGTCGAAACGTAGACGACTGGAATCAGTAGGAGCGTGATCAGGGTGGAGGCCGTCAACCCGCCAACTACAACTCTTGCCAAAGCAGCCTGTATTTCACTTCCCGCCCCAAAACCGATAGCAAGTGGAAGAAGGCCGAGTACGGTGGTAAGCGTCGTCATCAGAATCGGGCGCAACCTCAAACGGCCCGCTTCTATCACAGCTTCAAAAGTGTTCATATTGTGCTCTCGTCTTAGCAGATTGATATAATCAACCAGCACAATGGCGTTATTGACCACAATCCCTACCAGCATGATCACTCCCATAATGCTCTGCATGTTAAAGGTGGTATTTGTAAGCAGCATGGTTGGGACCACACCAATAATTGCGATCGGCACAGAGCACATGACGATCAGTGGGTCCAGAAATCTTTCAAATTGTGCAGCCATCACCATATAGATTAAGACGACAGCCATAATAAGGGAGATCAGAAAGTCCATCTGCGCCTTTTGCTGCTCTTCATATTCACCTCCGTAAACGATGGAGAAACCTGTTGGCAGCTGCAGATCACTCAGCTCTGCCTGAATTTTCTCGACGGCTACCCCCAGAGGTACTCCACTCTCAAGGTTGGCTGTGATATGGGTGACCCTCTGGCCGTTAATTCTGTTGATCGCAACCGGCCCGCGTGATGCTTCCTGATCTATCACTGTAGAGATGGGTACGATTTCGCCATTGGATGCTCTCACTGAGATATTCTCCAGATCGAGGGTACTCATCCGGTCTTCTTCCTGAAGCCGAACTGTAATCGGAAACTCATCCCCCCCTTCGCGAAACATGCCGGCGCGTACTCCTCCGACATTCGCCTGAATAGCCTGTGCAACTTCACGTCCCGTAAGCCCAAGCTGAGCAATCCTTTCACGATCAAATACGATATTATGTTCGGGCCGCCCCTCTTCTCTGTCGGTACGGACCCCGTGAATTTCAGGTATGTTCTCAATGCGGCGCCGGATAACGTCCGCAAGTTCGTTAGAGGTTTCAATATCGTACCCTCGCAGTTGAACCTGCACAGCTTCGTTTCCACCGGAGCCAAAAATCATTCTCAGGATCCACAGTCCCGATTGCGCCTGGACACGGAAAGAGCCGCCGGGAATGGTCCCTTCAATTTGACTTCGGATCTTATCTGCCAGGTCATACGAACTGACCGTCCGTCTGGCCGCATCGACCAGAGTCAGCTCCACTTCAGCCCGGCCGTTTCTCACTTCTGTAGTCAGATAGCGAATCTGATCTTCAGGAGCAATCGCTTCCACTTTTCTTACCAGCTCTTCCAGATACTGATTGGCCACAGCGATATTCATGCCGTCAGCCAGGTAGAAGTTAATGCTGATTTCATCCGCTTCCGTCTCAGGTGCAAGTTCGGAGTTGATAAATTGTGTTCCGTAGACCGATAAAATCAGCAACACGACTGTTGTTCCAAAAACAAGATATTTTCGCTCAATCGCTTTTTTTAGAAACTCTTTATAGCTGTTTTCAAAACGGGTGAACATCACCTGAAACCGGCTCTTCTTTTTTGTGTTTTTGTCTGTGTCCGGAGTAACGGTCATAAACTTGCTCGTAAGCATAGGTACAAGCGTCAGGGCTACCAGCAGGGAACAAGCAAGAGAAAAGGCAACCACAAGAGCCAGTTCCTGAAATAATACCCCTGTGATCGTCTGCATAAATACTACCGGCAGGAAGATCACACAGGTTGTAATGGTAGAGGCGATGATGGCTCCGCGAACCTCTCCGGCTCCTATCAAAGAGCTGGCTTCTCTGGAATTGCCTTCAGTTCGGTGACGTACGATGTTTTCCAGTACAACGATGGCGTTATCCACAATCAAGCCGACACCCAGAGCCAGTCCGCCAAAACTCATTTGATTCAGTGTGAGGCCGCCAAAATACAACAGGCTGAAAGTTGCAATAATAGAAACCGGAATCGAGAGGGCGATAATGAAAGTTGTCGAACCATTCCTCAGAAAGATATAGAGGATCAGAATGGCTAGCAGGCCGCCCCAGATGGCAGATTCCTGTACACTGTTCATTGAGTCCACAATGAAATCACTCTGGTCCATGACGACCACCAGATTCAGGTCCTCTCTTTCCATGTTGATGCGCTCCACCTGCTGTTGCAGCAATCTGGAGACCTCAACTGTGTTTGCACCGCTCTGCTTTCGGATTCCCATTCGTATCATAGGCTGGTCGTTGATGCTTACGACCCGGTTGATATCCGCATAACTATCTTCAACGGTGGCAATATCGCGAACCCGTATCGGTTTCCCGTCCACCGTTGTGATGATTGTTTCTGCGATCTGTTCGATATCGGTGAACTCACCGAGGGTACGTACATAGAGCTGAGTAAGGCCATCCTTAACATTTCCACCGGGTAAGGTATTGTTCTCAGCAATAATGGCACTTTGCACCTGAATTGCAGTGAGTCCGCTGGCGATCAGCCGGTCCCGCTTCAGATTAACAAGAATCTCCCTGTAGACACCACCCCAAACGTCGATTGCGCCACCCCCCGGCACCTGTTCCAGCTGTTTAGCGATGTCCAGTTCCAGCAATTGTGTCAGCTGGTCCAGTGGGCGCGTAGATTGGGCACCCACGATAAAAATGGGTGAGTCATTGGGGTCAAATTTTCGGACTACGGGGGACTCTGCTTCTTCAGGCAGGCTCCTGCGAACCCGGTCCAGGGCGGCCCTTACATCATTGGCAGCTTCCTCCAAGTTTGTATTGTGTGAAAAACTAAGTGAAACCCGGCTTCTGCCTTCTTCTGAGGAGGAGGTCACTTCCTCTACGTTAGAGACTCCCGCCACGGCATTTTCAATCTGGTCTGTGATGATCGTCTCGATCTCTTCCGGGCCCACATTCGGATAATCTACAATAATAGAGAGCCGTGGAAATTCGATAGGGGGCAAGAGGTCGATCGGCAGATATCGCAGTCCCACAATTCCCAGAACAACAACAATCAGATAGATCATTGTTGTAGCGATCGGTCGTTTAACGGAAGATTCGGTGATTCCCATGTTGATTGATTTAATTAGTTATACGCAGCACTGCCGGGCTGGCCAGATACATTGTAATCCATAATTTCACGAAGAAGATCTTGTGGCTGCAACTGTTGCATCTGCACGATAGAGTCCCAGGTTACAGGGCGAACCCTGGCCACCTCGCTGTCATCCCGGTCGATCAGATTCTGTCCTACGGTGACCACCCAGTCTCCGCTCCGGATGCCTGTTACCCCTGCAGCATCCCGCCCTCTTGCGATGATCTGAATCGGTATAAATTCCACATCGGTCGGATTGCTCAGATTTGAAGAGTTCTCTTCTCCATCAAGATCTTGTAATATCTCGGGCTCCATCCCCACACTGGTAGCGACATAAATTCCCATCTCACCCGATTGAGGCTTTGTATAGATTGCACTAAGTGGCACCAACGTCGCTTCTTCACTTTCACCATAGAAGACATCCACGGTAACAAACATTCCGGGGAGCAGGAGATCTTCCGAACTTTGAATCTCAATCTCTGCCTCGGTACTGAAATTACCCTGGCCCAGAAATGGTGAAATTCGCGTGATCTGTGCTGTAAGAACCGTATCAGGCAGGTTTTCCGACGTAATTTCTACAGTTTGGCCTGTGGTGATGTAGCTTAGCATACGTTCCGTCAGATTGATGGTCACTTTGGAGCGGGTGAGATCTCCAATTGTGAAGAGACGGGTATTGGTGTTGACCATCATGCCCAACTCTGCATTTTTTTGTCCTAAGGTACCGCTGATCGGTGCACGAATAATGGTTCTGTCCAGCGCAAATCTCTGCTCATCCACGGCTGATTGTGCCTGTTCAATCTGGGCATTGGCCAGTTCCAGGCTGGCAGCTGCAGACTCCAGGCGTGCTTCCAGTCTTTCGATTTCGAGATCACTGCTCAGATTTCTTTCTGCAAGTACCCTCTCCCTTCGTAGTTCAGATTCGACTTCCCCAAGGGCTGCCTCCGCCTGCCGGCGCTGAGCGATGTTGATACGAAGAGACGCTTCAGCCTGGCGCAGACGTTCCTGGAATTCAGTATTTCTCAACCTCAGCAGCGGGGTGCCCTCCTCTACATACTCACCTGTTTCTACGTAGATCTCTTCGATAGGTGCGGAGACATCCGAGTAGATATCGACCTGATTTCTTGCTGTAACCACTCCGTTCAGCCGTTCCTCCAAAGGAAGAGCTCCATATTGAGCCTGTACAATCTCTACGGCCGGGATCACCCGTTCGGGGGGGCCGCCACCTGATCCCTCCCCGGTACAGGAATAGGAAAAAAGTACAGAAATGATTAGCAAAGGGAGTAGGTTGTATTTAACTTCCATAAGTAGTTACAGATTAATAGTTCATAATCAGGATAACACTATTAAGAAAATTTCATTTCATCCCCGTTGTTAAAAGGTTTAAAAAAAAGGCGGCTTTTCCTTAAAAAGTTGCAAACCTTCATATCGATCCCACATTCTTCTCGTTAGATGATATTTCAAGAAGTAAGTAGAGAATGGATTCAATAACACAGATTGTTCTTGGCGCTGCGGTAGGCGAGGCGATTGCGGGCAGAAAAGTCGGATACAGAGCCGCCCTCTGGGGCGCATGTCTGGGTACGATGCCCGATCTGGATATCCTGGCCGCCCCACTCCTTGATGAGGCAGCTCAGCTCCGTTTTCACAGAGGGTTCACTCACAGTTTTCTCTTCAGTATTCTCTCTTCCCCGCTAATCGGCTGGGGAGTTCATAAATTTCACAAAATCGATGGAACTACCGTCTGGATGTGGATCAGACTGGCGCTCTGGGTTCATGTAACCCATGTACTTATCGATCTTGCCACAACCTATGGAACGCAGATGTTCCATCCTCTGACCGATACTCCGTTTACTCTCGATCTGATCTTTATCATCGACCCGCTTTTTACCCTGCCGCTATTGCTGGGGCTGATCTTTGCTTTCATATACAGGAAGAAGCCTGAGCTGCGAAGAAAATCGAACCTTGCAGGACTGAGTATCAGCAGCGCCTACCTGATATTGGCTCTGGGTATAAAAGCTCACGTTCATCACACGGTGGAGAACTCCTTTTTAGAGCAGTACGGCCAATACGAGATCATGAAAACCACTCCTGCAGGGCCTTCGATTCTGCTCTGGAACGGGTATGTGGTAGAAGGGGATACGTTCTATCAGGCATCCTATTCGGTCTTCGACCGTTCTCGTGAGCTCCATTTTAGAGAGATTCCCAAAAACAGCCATCTGCTTGAACCGTACTGGAACGACCGCGGGACGAGGACACTGCGATGGTTTGCACGAGGTTATTATACCGTTCAGCAGAGAGGGGAGGAGATTGTGTTTTATGACCTTTGGTTTGGAAGAACCGACCTGTGGCTGAGCGATAAAGAGGAGAGCTACATGTGGGCGAATGCACTTCGCATCGATGAATCCGGGGAGGCAGTCGGGTTTGAGCAGATCGAGCCCAGCCTTCCGGTCACACGGGAAACCTTCACCCGATTTTGGAATCGGTTATGGGGAAAATAGGAGAAGTCACTATATTTAAGAGTCTGGAATGGAAAGAGGTTGATCTGTCCGATCATCCGGTAAAACCTGAACATTAATTGCGGCGGATATGATGAATAGAAAACTTGTTATCGGATTGGGAGCGCTGATCTTTTTTGCGATTTTTGTCTATTTCGCAGCTCAGCAGATTCAGCCTGAAGAGATCGAAAATGCCCCGGAATGGGTCTCCCTGCAGGAGGCTTTGGAACGTGCATCGGCTGAAGACCGGCTGGTGATGATCGATATCTACGAGGTAGGGTGTAAATTCTGCCGGGCCATGGACCGGGAGATCTACCCTTCGCCCTCCGTCAGGTCAGTGCTCGATCGTGAGTATGTACCGGTGAAGATCAACGGCCACTCTGAGGCAATGCTCAACTTCCTGGGGGAAGAGATGAGTGAAAAAGATTTTGCACTCAGGATGGGGGTTACCGCCTATCCCTTTACCGTTTTAATGGACGCTAACGGCAATGTGATTGACAGCCGGCGCGGCTACCAAGATATCGTAACATTCACAAGATATTTGAGGGGTGCAGTAGAGGAAGTTGCCAAAATATAAAAAGAGGATTGTTCATCAAATTTTAATGGATGGAGTTTATATTGGCAACTTTTGTTTCAATGGCCTGGCGGGTTTGAGCATGCAAATAGTATCCAGATCCGGTAATCCGGCCAGTTAATGCCATTTTATGAATAGATCCGCCCTTGCGACTGTCTTTCTGGTTGTAGTCATCGACTTGCTCGGTTTTGGCATCGTACTGCCACTGTTGCCATTTTATGCGAGTGAGTTTTCTGCTTCTGCGATTACGATCGGGCTTCTCTACAGTGTCTACTCTTTCATGCAGCTGATCTTCTCACCTATTCTGGGAAGCTGGTCCGACCGGATCGGAAGACGGCCCATCATGCTGATCAGTACATTCGGGGCGGTAATTGCATATACAATTTTTGGCCTTGCAGAATCCCTGGCGGTGCTTTTCCTCTCCCGTATAGTAGCGGGGACCATGGGGGGGAATATCTCTACAGCACAGGCCTATATTGCGGATATAACCACAGATGAAAATCGTGCAAGAGGGATGGGGTTGATCGGAGCGGCTTTCGGAATCGGATTTGTTCTCGGTCCGGCCATGGCTACTGCGCTGATTCATCCGGTTTTTCATGAGATGGTGGCTCAGGTTGGCCTGGTATCGTTTGCTGAATGGATGAGCAGCAACAGATTTGCCCTGCCTGGATTCTTTGCTGCCTTTCTGTCGTTTTGCAGCTTTCTGATGGTGCTGTTTAAACTTCCTGAAACCGTGGATACAACCCGGGAGAGAGAGGAGACGGCCCGCCGCCCCAGTCTGTTTTCACCCCGTTTCTGGAAAACGCTGCCGGGAAAAAAAGGCTCTTCAGCCCAAAGTTACCTGCTTCCACTGATTATCGGTTTTTTTCTCCTCTCCTTTGGTGAGTCGAGTCTGTACAGTGCATTTCCCCTATTTGCAGAAGCAGGGCTGGGCATGACCGCCGAACAGGTAGGGGTTCAGTTCTTCTATATCGGGATCATTGCCGTCGTTGTACAGGGCTTTCTGATCCGGCCTCTGACCCGGATCTTTACAGAAGAGAAGATTTTTATGGCCGGAAACATCATTATGGTGATCGGACTTGGCGCTATTCCCTTCGCAACTTCAACCTTTACCCTCGCTCTCTTTTTCGGATTGATGGCCTTTGGAAAGAGCCTGAACACCCCAACCATTACGAGTCTGATCTCAAAGGAGGCTGGATCGGATAATGTGGGTGCCGTGATGGGAGCCTCTCAGGGAATGTCCGGCCTGGGGAGAATGATTGGCCCTACCTGGGGCGGAGTGCTTTTCACCGTATGGCTGGGATTGCCATTTGTGGCGACGGCAGCCATCGTCTCCGCCACCATACTGATCGCCTGGAGGCTGGTCCAAAAAGAGAGAAGCGATCTCGCTGCTGAAAGTTAATCAGAACGATTCGTGAGGGGGCTGACAGTTGCATGGCTTCTCTGCTTTGACAGCCTATGAGAGCAGCAACGGTCAAACGGTTCAGGCCGGGAATCAGAGCTGAGAAACTTTAAAAAGGGCACCCGGTACCTACCGTCGTCTGCCCTCTATCACGGGTTGGCCCGCTGCAGCCACGACTCCGGGTTCACAATCTGACTCCCTTCCCTGACTACGAAATAGAGCACGCTCCCCCGAATGGAGTCTTCATTCCCCGACAGGCCGATCACATCTCCACTCTGCAATACCTGATTCCGTCGGACATAGATATCACTCAGATTTCCGTAGGCGGTGATGTAGGAGCCATGGTTCACAAAGATCATATCCCCGTACCCCTGAAGAGGCTGGACGGCGTAGACATACCCATCGCTCACCACCCGCACCGGCGAGGCGGCCAGAGCGGAGATGTCAATTCCGAGGTTGGTTGTACGCGTATTAAATACCGGATGGATTCGCTCCCCGAACTTCTGTGTGATTACGCCACTCTCTACCGGCCAGGGGAGTTGCCCTTTTCGTTCCCTGAACCGTTCACTGAAGAAGGCCAGCTGATCATCACTAACGGCAGTTACAAATTCTGCAGGAACCGACGCCCGGTCTCCGGTTGCAGCCGCCCTGCGCAATCTCTGTTCTTCGGCAATGAGTCGTGACATCGCATTCTCCAAATTTTGCCGCTCCTGTTCCTGCTGTCTTTTCTGATTCTCGAGGTTGGTGATATCCCCTCTGAGGTTATCGACCAGGCGTTTCTGCTGATCTCTTTGCTTTTCCAACGCTTCGGTTTCGTTCCGGATCGTCACAAGCACCTCTTCGTTCCGGCTTCTGGTCTGGCGAAGATCATCCCGGGAACGGTTGTATTGCTCTTGCATGGCGTAGATGGACTCCATCTGAGACTCCAGAAAATCATTGAATTGTTGCAGATAGTAGGAGCGGATCAAAAGCTGATTGAACGAGCCTGAAGTGAGCAGAAGAGCCAGCTCGGTGGTTCTGCCATTTTTATAGAGATAGATGAGTGTCTCCTTGTAACGCTCGATCAGTTCATCCAGCTGCCGTTGAAGTTCTGCCAGGTTCTGTTCAATCAGGCGGATCTCTTCTGCCAGATGGCCCTGTTCACGGTTTAGCTGCCGGAGACGTTCCTCCTGCAGGTTAACGAGGCGCTCAACCTCTTCAAATTGGGCAAAAACCTCGTTAAATTCGGTCGATCTTTCGGACAGTCTTCTGGAGATGGTTTCGATCTGGCGGTCAATATTTTCGATCTGGGAACGGGTGGAGCTCTGCTGGTTCAACAGCCGGTTTCGGTTCTCTTCGTAAGAATCTTGTGCGTAAAGTAACGACGGGGAGATCAGTCCCGCCAAGAGAAGGGCGGCCACTCCGGTTGACCAAGTTGTGAAGAAGTTGTAAATAGGTCGTTTCATCGGATTACAGGGATATCATCGGGGAGGTTGATCTGTAGCGGAGGCAAACTGACATTTGTCTCAATACGCTGAACCAGCAGGGCTGCGCGTGCCTGCCCGTCCCGGCTGTAGATGGTAATACGTCTCGGCAATCGAAAGCCGTCTACATCTGAATATCCTGCATACTCAATTCTGCTATAGGGTGCATCGGGATTGCTCATATGGATGACTTCCGTGATAACGCCGGATGTTTTATCAACCTGAATGTAGGAACCATTTTTCATAAGAAGTACAAAATAATCCTCACTCTGATAGGTGGAAGCCACATTTTGGGGATCTTCCGTATAATTGAGCAGCTCCAGTATATTGACAGAGGCGATGGCTCCGATCGTGGTGAGCCGGCTCTCATGCAGCGGCACCTTCTCTGCATAATGATCTATCCGGTTATAAATCAGCAGAGAGTCTGAATCTACATAAATCTGTCCTCCTTCGATCCCAAGACTGTTCCTGACTTTGATCAAACTCTCCCGCCGGCTCGATTGAAACTGAACAGAGACCCGTTCACTATTGTCAGGTTCGCTGACGATGGCCCTCCCGATGCCTGAAACGCTTGTAAGGGTTCGCCTGTAATCGGGGATGTTATCCAGAATCTCTTCGGCAGGCAGATCCGCAGGCTCCAGATCCTTCAGATCCAGCAGTGGAGCAGAACTTCTGCAGGAGTAGAGGAAGAGGAGAGTCAATCCTGCCAGGATCACCGGATGTAAGTTTCGGGAGTACATCTACCTCTTCTCAATTAGTTCTCGTAAATAACTTCTTTCAGGATCTTCTTCAAGAGCTTTTTGCCACCAGTATATCGCTTCCGTGTGGTTTCCGCTGCTCTGCTGAATATCACCCATATGCTCGTAGACCTCCGCACCTTCCGCTCCGGCATCGAGGGCCTGCTCTATATATTCTTTTGCTGCTGCTGTGTTTCCGGTTTTAAAATAGGCCCAGGCCAGCGTGTCGAGATAGGAGGGGTTGTCGGGTTCCATGGCAAGGGCCCGTTTTGCCATATCCAGGGCTTCCATCAATTTCTCTTCCTCCTCTTCATAGAGGGTAATATAGTAGGCGTAATTATTGAGTGCATTATGATTATCCCGATTGAGCCGGAGAGCCCGTTCGTAATCGGATCTGGCTTCCTCCCACTCCCCATTCTCTACTCTGACGTCAGCCAGTGTGGCGTAGATCACTGAGCGAAAATCTCGGGGTGCGGAGAGCAGGGAGGCCTGATAGAGCCAGTGGCCTGCGCTTTCATAATGCCCTTCCAGCATGTAGGAGGCCCCGGTAAAAAATCGAATAAACGGATTATCAGGAGCGCTGGATTCAGCCGTTTCCGAGAGAGCGATGATCTCGTTATATTGCTGAGAGCTGAAGAGAATCTGAAATCGTTGGGCCCAGGCTTCTCCATTATCAGGGGTGAGCGCTATCGCATTTTCCAGTGATTCAAGAGCTCTCTCCTGCTCATTTTGATTCAGATAATATTCAGCCGTAAAGAGCTGAGCCGGGGCGTATTCCGATTCAGTCCGGGCGATCAGCCCGATCGCCTGGTCCAGATAGTTCGTGAGCCGGGGAACGGAGGGGTTACGGGAGCTCTGCATATAGAGAAATCGGGCAAGGTCGATTTTTTCAGCAGGAGGGACTACGGGATTTTCTATAGAGTGGAGAATCAAGTTTCCAGCTTCATCCCACTTTTCCTGTTGAAGGTAAAGCTCGGCCAGAAAAAGGGTGGTCCGTTGATCATTCGGATTCCGTTCACGCGCGTCCAGAAGAGTCTCCTCCGCCTCATCCAGCTTTCCAAGTTCCTGATAATATCTACTGATGCGGTGAAGAGTAAGAAGGTTTCCGGGATCCAGTTCTCTCATGATTTCCAATTCTGCCAGAGCAAGATCATCACGGAGGAGGGCATTGTAATTTTGAAACTTTTTCAAGTGAAGTTCAAACGAACTCCCCGAAATCTCTATAATCCGGTCCAACACCCCATTGGCTTCCTCCAGCCGTCCCAGTTCCAGATAAGCGTCTGTGAGCAGATAGAGAATAGGGAGGTCCCCGGGATCCAGATTCAGCACAGCTTCCAGTTGATTCAGAGCCATCTCCTGACGGCCGCTCCTGGAGTAAATTTCGGCCATATTAAGCAGATACCATTTGTTCTCAGGTTCCGCCCGGGTACTCATCTGTCCGTAGTAGGCGGCATTGGTGAGATCCCCGTTAGCCAGATAAGCCACTGAAAGGGCATAACTGATTCCCGGATCTGAGGAGTGCATCAGATAGGCTGCAGTTAGTTTGTCCAGCGCTTCTTCGATGTCACCGTTCTCAAAATGGATAATTCCATCAATAAACTCCGCCATTGCACGTGTGTAGTTTTCTTCCTTGACCGTCTGTGCAGACAGATAGTGCGGAGCAAGTGCGATGGTCAGGAGTAAGAGAACCACGATCTGGAATCGGGTTTGTAGATCGGTAAGAAAAGTAATAGGCTTCATAAGGGAGAAAAACGTCGAAACTACAAAACGTATTATTGGTTTTCCGCACTTTCAACGGGTCAGAATTCCACCCGCCGCCGAATACTCAGGCTCTACTGCACGATTTCGGTCAGCAACTGCAGGCTTCCCTCTCTAAATTATTGAACTATTGGAAGATAAAACAGGCTTTCCAAAATTAACTCCGCAGAGGAGAGTCTGGCTCTCTTTGGCGATTCTAACGGCCGGGGCCTTGCGTTGCCGAGGCCTGTCGATCATTCTATGGCGTTAGCTCAGAAATGGCTCTGTTATCCGCCATCGGGCCGACCTGCTCTGCCAGACGGGTCTTCTCACGTTCGAAGATGGATAGCTGGCTAAGAATTAGAATCTGCGACGGATGGTTATGCACTCTGAGCACCGGGAGGCCTCGGAGAGGTGCGCCTGGAGATCCCTTCATCCGCGAGATTGCGTTCGATGGCTCCAGCCCCTCTCGTATTCTCACTCCCCCATCTCCTTTCAGCAAGTCAGTTTACCAGCGTTCTGCTGCAGCGGTTACTCGCTTCCGAAAAGGGCGCTCACAAATTCTGCCCGGTCAAAAACTTGCAGGTCCTCGATCTGTTCACCCAACCCGATATATTTCACGGGGACATTCAGTTCGTTGGAGATGCCGATCACGATACCGCCTTTAGCAGTGCCATCCAGCTTGGTAAGAACCAGTCCGGTTACATCTACGACTTCCGTAAAAGCTTTCGCCTGTTGCATGGCATTTTGACCAGTGGATGCATCCAGTACGAGCAGGATTTCGTGCGGGGCCTCTTCGATCACCTTCCCCATCACCCGTTTGATCTTCTCCAGCTCCAGCATCAGGGACTTTTTATTATGCAGTCTTCCTGCAGTATCAATCAGGGCGATATCTGCGCCGCGTTTACTGGCAGAGGTGACTGTATCGAAAGCTACTGCAGCAGGATCCGCATTCTGGCCCTGTTGAATAATGGGAACCCCGGCACGTTCACTCCAGATCGTCAGCTGATCCACTGCAGCCGCCCGGAAAGTATCTGCCGCTCCCAATACCACCTGTTTGCCGGCCGATTTATATAAGTGTGCGAGTTTCCCGATCGTTGTGGTTTTACCGACACCATTGACTCCTACCACCAGGATCACATGGGGTTTGTGTAGGAAGTCGGCATCAAACTCTGCCGGCTTTTCAGGGCTGTTCTCCTTCAAGAGGGAGGTGATCTCCTCCTGGAGAATCTTCTGAAGTTCCGCTTCGGTTACAAATTTGTCTCTGGCTACCCTCGCTTCCAGACGGTTGATAATTTCTATCGTCGTTGTGACTCCCACATCAGACGTGATCAGGGCGTCTTCCAGCTGATCGAGGGTCTCTGCATCCACTCTGTCTTTACCGGCGATACTTTTGCTGATCTTACTCAGCAGGCCTTCCCGGCTTTTCTCAACTCCTTTCGTCAGCTTCTCTTTTTTCTTAAATCCAAGTTTGTTTAACCAGCTCATCCTCTTCGTATCATCTTAAGTAGTTCTTGTTTGTCGTAAAGCAAGAAGTCAGACAGATCCTGCTCGTCCTTTCTCCTGCTGTTGTCAATTGAAGTTGGCTCCGTTCAGTATCTTTTTAAAACGTATTATATATTTTATTAAAGAGTAGATCATAAAAGCTACAGAGAGGTACATCAGCCAATTCTGAAGGGTTGTCGCCTCCCGGAAAAAGAAAACGGAGATCCAGTAAAGGGCCATAATATTTACCGAAACTTTACCAGCCATGATGGACATGGCTACTTTTCCACTGCGTTTTTTTATAATCAGAGATCCCGCCATAATGCAGAGATCCCGTATCACACCGATCACAAAATACCAGACAGGAATCCAGCCGAGCATCACTGTATAGAGAAAGAGAAAGAAGGCCATCAACTTATCTGCAACCGGGTCAAGGATCTTGCCGAGTTCCGAAATCTCATTTTTCCATCTGGCCACCAGCCCGTCCAGATAATCTGAAGCAACACCGTATACCATCAGCAGAAAGATCGGCCCATTTACCTGTTCATAATTTTGTATGTGCAAATAGATGATGGGCCATACAACTAAAACCCTTGAGAAGGAAATCAGGTTTGACCATGTGAAGATATCATCTTTAACCAGTACTTTTTTACCATCTATGTTCGTGACTTCTCTCATGGAGGGTTACTTTTTAATAATTAAGTAATTTTAAAATACACTTTTTAACACAGAGATATGCAAACAAACGAGAATGATAAGCCATTTTCAAAGGAAGTTGAAAAAAAACTGTCTGAGAAGGAAGTTCATTCCAGACATCAATTTGACGGACGGCTGCTGCAGGTCTACACCGATGAAGTTGAACTTCCCGATGGCAGTCGCTCAACCCGCGACTGGATCCGGCATCCGGGGGCCAGTGCGGTTGTACCTGTTTTTCATGACGGAACCATTTTATTGGTGAAACAATTCAGATATCCGCCTCGAAAGCTTTTCCTGGAAGTGCCTGCCGGGAAATTGGATCCGGGTGAATCTCCCGAAAGTGCCGCCCGTCGCGAGTTTACCGAAGAAAGCGGATATAGCGCAGGAAATATAAACAAAACGGGTGAGTTTTATCCGGCGATTGGATATGCAGATGAGATTATCCACACCTACGTGGCATGGAATCTGTCAGAAAAAGGCAAACGTGAGGAGCCGGATGAATTTCTGATCAAGTACCGGATCCCTTTCTCTGAGGCACTTAAAATGATCGCTAAGGGAGATATCCAGGATGGGAAAACGATCTGTACCCTGGTGCTGGCCGCCAACTGGTGGCGGGAAAACGGTCCGTTTCCAGTAGGGCTGTAGAGCGATTCCGTTGAAACCCATCAGGAGACTCGTGAGGCATAAAAGGAAAAATTTGCTATTTTAATAGTGATGAAACATTTACTAGTGGCCTTTTTTCTATTTCTAGCCGGCTCCGCATCTGTTTTTCACGGGTCTTCTCAACCGGTTCATTCCGAATATGATTCGTATGCTCAGAATCTGAGTGGGGAGAATGTGGAGGGGAATGCATCCGGCACGGTAAGCGTGATTCGAGTGGAGGGGACCATCGGCCCGCCTGAGGCACAATATATCCAGCGTGGCCTAGACATCTCCATCGAAAAAGGGGATGAGATTCTGATCATTGAGCTCGACACGCCGGGTGGTTTGCTCGATTCAACCCAGGAAATTGTGCAGGCGCTGCTGGGATCCCGTCATCCGACAGCGGTCTACGTCTCACCACAGGGGGCCAATGCAGGAAGTGCCGGAACATTTATCACCCTCGCTGCACATGTAGCTGCCATGGCACCTGCGACCAATATCGGGGCAGCGTCTCCGGTGTCGATGGGTGGAGGGGAGATCGATTCTGTAGCACAAAAAAAGATTTTCAACTTCTCAGAGAGTTATATCCAGACCATCGCCGAAGAGAGGGGGCGTAATGCAGAGTGGGCGAGAACTGCGGTCAGCGAAGGTGCTTCGATTACAGCGGATGAGGCATTGGAGTTAAATGTGATCGACCTGATAGCCACCGATTTGAATGATCTGTTAGAGCAGCTTGACGGTTTGGAATTGAATGAGCGGCCGTTGGCTACCCTGGATGCGGAAACAGAGTTTATTCCCAGAAACCTGGCCGAGAAAATTTTCAGTTTTCTCCTGCGTCCAGAGGTTATGCTGATTTTGACAATGGTAGCCATTTATGGAATTGTAGGAGAGGTTACAAATCCAGGTGGAATTATCCCGGGGGTATCCGGTGTTATTGCTTTAATTTTGCTACTTTACGGAGTGGCTGCCCTGCCGATTAATCTTGCGGGTTTCCTGCTGATCGGCCTGGCCATTATTTTGTTTGTTGCGGAGGCATTCACGCCTGCATTTGGAGTATTGACGTTCAGTGGAGCTGTCGCCTTTTTCCTGGGTGCGCTCATGTTGTTTCAAGATCTACCTGATACCATGCAACTATCTCTTTACTGGTTGATACCGGCTACTCTCTTGACTGTCCTGTTCTTCGGATGGATCGTAACTTATGGCATAAAATCCATCTTTAAGCCCTCTTCTTCCGGACTGGAAGCGTCGCTTGGAAAACGGGCAGAGGTTACCGATGACATTCTGCCCGGGAGCCCCGGGCGCATCTTCTTTGATGGAGAGTACTGGCGCGCAGAAAGTGAAATCCCGCTATTCCGGGGAAGCTACTGTGAAATTATCAGCTTTGAGGGATTGAAAGCTATTGTAAAACCCTGGAATTCTGATTCAGATGTGGATCAGAAAGAAGAGTCCATCCATTCAACTTAAATCAAATCTAATATCACTAAAAAACGGAACACCTTATGGAGACACCTGGAGATCTCACCAACATGATGGTCTGGATCATTACGATTGTCATCTTTCTATCTGTATTCTTACCTCAGATGTTTAAAATCATGCGGGAGTATGAGAGGGGAGTGGTATTCCGGCTGGGGAAATTTCAAAGTACCAAAGGCCCCGGATTGATCGTGCTGGTACCCTTTATTGATAAAGTGGAGAGGGTGGATTTGCGCGTGCTGACAATTAACGTGGACAAACAGGAGGCGATTACAAAAGATAATGTAACCCTGAATGTGGATGCCATCACCTTCTTCAGAGTAGTGGATGCGGAGAAGGCCGTGATTCAGGTAGAGAGATATGTGGGTGCAACTTCCCTGATTGCACAAACTACACTGCGAAGTGTGGTAGGGCAAGTGGAGCTGGATGAGCTGCTTGCTGACCGGGATATGGTTAATAAACGGATTCAGGATATTATTGACCGGCAGACTGAGCCGTGGGGGATTAAAGTGGTTTCCGTAGAAGTTCGTGATGTGATCCTGCCGGAAACGATGAAGCGGGCGATGGCAAGACAGGCAGAATCGGAAAGAGACCGGCGCGCAAAAGTGATTGCAGCCCTGGGGGAGTACGAAGCTGCGGAAAAACTTGTACAAGCCGGGCAGATGATAGAGAGTACACCTACAGCACTTCAGCTGCGATTTCTCCAAACCATGAGTGAGGTGAGTGAAGAGAATTCAACCTTTACCTTTTTACCTATTCCCCTCGACTTTATAGACGCATTCCGCCCCCAAATGAAAAACTCATCGGGTGATAAAGCGACAGGTTGACGGCTTTTTCCGATACCTGTCAGCTCACCTCATTGGAGAAGAGCGGGTTCATCCGGGGAATTTCAGTCTGCAGGTAGCGAAAACAGGTCCTTGAAATCCACTTCATTATTGCAGAGTGTTACGTCATGCCGGCCGGACCAATAGCAGAAAATGTATCTACCCTGTTTTGGAGGAACGGGTCTTACCTGAATATTTAACATTGTGATCATATTAAATAGAAAGATTTTGCATAGATTTGCATAGTTTTGATGAGCTTCTTTTCAGGATCCATATACAGCATTTCAAGTGACGCAGAACGATGAAAATTGTAACACCGGAAACCGCAGTTTCATATATAAAATCGGAAGACAGGGTTTTTATTCAGGGAGCCGCCATGACTCCGACCGTCTTGGTGAAGGCCTTAAGTGACAGAGACCAGGAGTTACAGAATGTGGAGCTGATCTCTATTCATACAGAAGGGGATGCTCCCTACACACGGCCTGAAAAGAGTAAAGCATTCAAGATCAACAGTTGTTTTGTTGGGTCCAATGTACGTGAAGCGGTAAATGCCATTAATGGGGATTACATCCCCATATTTTTGAGTGAAATACATTATTTATTCAGGAGAAAGGTCCTCCCGCTTCAGGCAGCCCTGATTCAGGTTTCGCCCCCCGACAAGCATGGATATTGCTCTTTGGGTGTATCCGTGGATGTCACACTGCCTGCTTTAGAGACCGCGGAGTTGGTCATTGCGCAGGTCAATCCGCAGGTTCCCAGAAGCCATGGGGATGGAATCATTCATCAGAGCAGAATCGATTATGCCGTTGAAATAGATCAGCCGATCCAGATTCATGATCCCGTTGAGATTTCCGATGTAGAAGCAAAAATCGGCAGAAATGTGGCAGAACTGATTGAGGACGGATCCACTCTCCAGATGGGGATTGGAAGCATTCCGGACGCGGTGCTGCGAAACTTGCAAAATCACAAGCGGCTGGGAGTTCATACAGAGATGTTTTCTGATGGGTTACTCTCTCTGATCGAGAAGGGGGTCATCACGGGTGAGGAGAAAAAAGTGATGCCCGGTAAGGTGGTGACCTGCTTTGCTGTCGGTTCACAAAAATTGTACGACTACATCGATGACAATCCCACTGTGAACTTTAAAGAGACTGCTTATACAAACGATACAGCCATTATTCGAAGAAATCCGAAAGTGGTTGCGATCAACTCCGCCATCGAAATCGATCTGACAGGCCAAATCTGTGCAGATACCATTGGAGCTTATCAATACTCAGGGGTGGGGGGACAGATGGACTTTATTCGTGGGGCTTCTTTATCGGAAGGAGGGAAGCCGATCATTGCCATTCCATCCGTTACCAACAAAGGAATCTCAAAAATCACACCTTTCCTGAATAAAGGCGCCGGTGTAACGACTACCAGAGCCCACGTGAATTATGTGGCGACAGAGTATGGAGTGGTGAACCTGTTTGGTAAGAATCTGCGTCAGCGTGCAGCAGCACTGATCTCAATTGCACATCCCGATCACCGGGAGGAACTCGAAAAAGCTGCCTACGAACGCTTTCACTCCTCATTAAGGCTGTAGAATTTAAATGGGAGCGGGATTAAACAATTCTTTAATATATTTTTTTGAAGTGCGTAAATAGAGCTGGCACGCTCATCTTCTACAATACTCCGATATTATCTGAAATGAATTTACTTGCATATGAATTATAGTTTGTTTGAATTTCTGCAGCTCATCGGATCGCTGGGCATTTTCATCTATGGAATGAAAGTCTTCAGCGATAGTTTGCAGAAGGTTGCCGGATCCAGGTTGCGAAGCATCCTGAAAGGTATGACCACCAGCCGTATAGGTGCCACGGCCATTACACAGTCTTCGACCACCACAACCGTACTGGTGGTGAGCTTTGTGAATGCGGGCCTTCTTACCTTTATAGAGTCGACCGGGCTGATCATGGGTGCCAATATAGGAACCACTGTTACCGCCTGGATGATCTCCATTTTTGGATTCAATATGAAGATAACCCCGATCGCAATCAGTCTGATCGGACTCTTCTTTCCTTTTTTGTTCATTGGAAAAGAGAAAATGAAAAACCTTGCCGAAGCGATGATAGGTTTCGGTTTCCTTTTTATCGGACTTGAGTTTATTAAAAATTCGGTTCCCAATATTCAGGAAAATCCCGAGATGTTTGCCTTTCTGGATACGTTAACGGGCTTTGGCTTTGGATCTATTGTTCTCTTTGTGTTTGTAGGAACGGCGCTTACACTGCTTACCCAGTCCTCCTCCGCTGCCATGGCAATTACACTGGTTATGCTGTTTGAAGGGTGGATCACATTTCCTATTGCCGCCTCCATGATTCTGGGAGAAAATATTGGAACAACAGTCACTGCAAATATTGCAGCCCTCGTTGGCAATGTACATGCCAAACGAAGTGCAGCCTTTCACTTTCTATTTAATTCCATTGGCGTATTATGGATGCTACTGCTAATCAATCCTTTTTTAGAGGGGATTGACTGGACCATCCAGTATTTCGAGCTTTCCAACGAATCGATCTTCGGAACCAGCGAGGAAGCACGGACAGCCGCAACGCTTGGGCTCTCTCTGTTTCATACAGTATTTAATGTAACCAATGTGATTCTCCTATTCGGCTTTATACCAAGAATCACACGTTTTCTGGAAGGTATTCAGAAAGAGAAAGCTACGGAAGCAAGTCAGTTCAGATTGCAATTTATTTCTGGTGGGCTGATGACCTCCCCGGAACTCTCCATTGCGCAAGCCCATAAAGAGATTGAGCTCTTTGCGAAGCTGATTGAAAAAATGCATTACAGTTTTTCAGGCCTGTTTTTCAAGAAACAGAAAAAACAGGAGAAGTTTATTGAGAAAATCAAAGAGAGGGAACAGATCACAGATAATATAGAGCTGGAAGTGGCGGAATATCTTACCCACTTATCCTCTACTACATCGTTATCCGAAGATGCCACAAGGCGCGTCAGGTCGATGCACAGCATGATTAATGATCTTGAAAGGATGGGGGATATCTACTATCAGATGTCGAAAACTTTTGAGGACATGATGAGTCTTGAAGTCGCCCTTCCCCGGGAGGCCGTACTGGAGGTGAGCGAATTCCTGGATCTCATCTTGAAAGCGATAAAACATATGAGGGAGAATCTTCACAAGGTTCAGATAAATGAACCGATTGACCTGGATATGGCTATCAAACTCGAGGATGAAATTGATGGGATGCGGGACAGAATGAAAGAAACCCATTACAAACGACTTGAGCAGGGAGTCTACACTTCCCAGGCCGGGGTAATCTTTCTGGATTACATCACAAGACTTGAAAAAATCGGGGATCACATCTTCAATGTTCAGGAAGAGCTGGCTGAGAAGAAACTCAAACGTCACTCAGCAGGGCTGGTTTAGCGTATTGAGAGGAGTAGCAGAAGGTGCAGGGTTGACTGTGACGTTGGAAGGATAGATCCACTCACGGATGACATCAGGAAGGACCTCGTCCTTCCTACATCTTCACAGTTTGGCTTTAGCCATTAAGAAGGCTCTTCGCCTTTGGGCGGCCTCCTCGATCTACTCCTGTTTATTTTATAAGGGTCAGTTTTTTGCTAAGCACCTGGTTCCCAGTCTGGAGGAGGTACCTGAAGAAGAAGCGTGAGATAACGATGGATTAGAAAAGCCGGCCAATGCCGGCTTCCCCTTTACATTTCGAAGTAGAATCTGTCCCGTAACTCCTGAACATAGATTCCGATGTCGTTGCGGATCTCAAAAAGTCGTGAGTGGAGCTTCACATAGATCGAAGAGACGATAAAGGGTTCTTTCTTCATCTTCTGAAGGTAGGAGAGCGCCTCGTTGGCACTGTATAGTGCCTTTTTGGTATAGGCGATGTTACCGCCCATCATATCTTTTTCGAAGCCAAAGGAGTAGCCACCCGCAAGCTTGGAGGTTACTTTCAATACGTGGGTGATGAACTCATGAACCTGTTTTGTCTGGAGGTTTGTCGGGATCAGTTCCGCCCATTTCAGCACATCTGCCGCATAGATTCGTGCATTTTCAAAGACCTGCAGGTTGTCAATCGATCCGTACTCGGTAAACGTAAAGTCGTCACTCAGCTCTTTCCACTCTTCACCAGCATCAAAATCATCATACTCATCCTCCTCCAGATCAGAAAAGTAGTCGTCGGAGAGGAAGAAATCATCCTCCAGCTCATCGTCATCCTCCTCTTCCCAATCGTCCTCATCTTCAGGGAAATAGGCGTCATCGAGCAACAGCTCCTCTTCAATAAAGGCCTCTACGGCTTCAAGTTTGTCTCCGTTTTCTTCGATAAGGGTCACCCATCGCGGAACATCACCATTCGGGTCAGAAGTGATAAATTTTCGGAGTGCCTCGCTTTTCTGTTCAATATCGTTTAAATGGTCTTCCCATTTAAACTCGTCCCAGACCGGACCTTCTTCAAAATTGTAAAAGCTCATACAGTGATGTACTAATAAACCGTGTTTCTTGAATCGATTTCATAGACTGAATCATCCTCAAAATACGACCTTTTGCATTGAAAAACAGATTCGTTTTAGCCGGGTAAGGTTACAATTTTTCCAGAATTCGGATGATCACTTTTGTCAGATGGGGTTCCGCCATGGCAGCGGCATCCAGGATATCCTCCAGGAGAGCTGGCTGCAGTGAATCGGGGAAACACTCATCGGTAATAACCGATAAACCCAAGACATCCATTCCCATATGGACAGCTGAGATAACCTCCGGAACGGTACTCATGCCCACCACATCTGCACCGATCAATCGCAGGTATCGGTACTCCGCCCGGGTCTCCAGCATCGGCCCGGTGACCGCTGCATACACACCCTGATGCAGTTGGATCCCCTCTTTCAAAGCCACATTGTGCGCAATCTCACGCAATCTTTCAGTATAGGGATCACTCATGTCAGGGAAGCGCGGGCCCAGTTCCGGGTCGTTCGGCCCTCTCAGGGGGTTGTCACCGAGAAGGTTGATATGATCCCGGATAAGCATGATATCGCCGCGCTTGAAATTTGGGTTCATCCCACCGCAGGCATTGCTTACAAAGAGTGTATGCGCACCATTCTCTTTCAGTACCCGGACTGGAAATGCGATCTGCTGCATGGAGTAGCCTTCATAAAAATGAAAGCGCCCCTGCATAGCCACCACCTCTTTGCCTCCCAACATGCCGAACAGCAGCCTGCCGGCATGACTTTCCACAGTGGAGACTGGGAAGTGGGGGATCTCGTCGTAGGTAAGCGTTGTGTGAACGTCCATTTCATTGGCGAGCTGCCCAAGGCCTGTGCCCAGAATCAGCAGGTGATTGGGCCTGGCGTCTGTATGATGACGGATATAGGCCAGCGTCTCATTTCGTTTTTGCCTGAATTCTGAAACAGAATCAATTGAAATCATTCGGGAAGTAATAGAGGTTAGTCAATCTGATCGATGATCTCATCCATATTTTCAGCACCGGGCACGGTGATTTCTGCCGGCCCGGCATCCTTCGGAATAAGTTCTTGTCCCTCCTCATTAAACTCATCCAGGGAGGCCATTGACTGCTGCAGATAGGTGCGTATGATCTGGATCAGTTCGTCACGTTTGTCAGCCAGTTTCACGATTTGTTGCTGAACTCTTTCCCGCTGGCCGTTCGCTTTTCGGATTATTTCCGAGGCCTCCTGTTTTGCTGCTGCACGGATAATTTCTGCCTCCCTGCCGGCAGAAGCGACCTTCTTGCCAGCTGAAGTTTTGGCCGTTTGGAGAGTTTCCTGAAGAGCTTCCTCCACTTTTTTATAGTGTTTCAGAGTTTCGGAAAGGCCTGAGATCTCTTTTTTAAGTTGTCTGTTCTCACGTATCATCTCCTCCCACTCATCAGAGAGGGTGCTCAGAAAAGAGCGGACTTCATCCGGTTCATAACCACGAAGAGATTTGGTGAAGGACTGTTTTTTTATCTCCAGGGGTGTTCTTCTCATAACCGGAAAGTATTGAGTTCAAAGACGGTATTCTATTTAAAGATAACTATTGATTAAGCATATTCCGAAGATTCCTCTTTTCGGCAGGCTTTTCTTCCTCAGACAGGTTCTCCAGTTCGATGTCCAGGCTTACACTCCTCTCTTCTGAACTGTTCATCTTCCCTTGCCGCCCGGTAGTCCGCCACTCTTCATCAGCTATAATGGCTTCCAGATTGGAGATTCTGCGATCCGTATTCTCCTTGAATTCACGGAGCGCTGCCAGAAATTCCTTGTTTTCCGAGAGCTTTTCCGGTGAGCTCCGCTTAATCCATGCTTTTATGATATTGGATAGAATACCCAGAAACACAATGCCAAAGACACTGCCAAAGACAATGGCCACAATGATGACTTCTGAATTTGCCATATTTATTAGATTCCTCCCGATTTAACCTTTTCGGATACGATTCTTTCGTTCTCTTTTTTGATCTGATCCGGATCCAGCTCTGCCCATGAATCAGCGATCCTTCCGGACGCCTCTTCTTCCGGCCATGCATCCAGATTGGCTGCAATGGCTTCCAGGTTCTCAATTCGTTTCCTCAATCCTGTTACCACGGCGCGTAACTCTTCCAGCTCCGATTCACTGCTCTCCGTTGCACTGCGCCACTTGAGTTTGTTCTTTTGGTAATCAATAATATAACCGCCTATGATAGCAACGAGCGGTATCAGTATCCAGATCCAAGCGGCCATAATGGAGGGTTTATGTGAGAGTATTGCGGCAGGGCTTCAGGTATCCTCTGCCTGTTTACCGTATTATAATAAAAATGATTTATTATAACGGGGAAACTTTTTAATAGTTTCGTTCACCGAAAATGGCAGTTCCAATGCGCAGCATCGTCGACCCCTCCTCGATAGCCACCTCCAGATCGTTGGTCATTCCCATGGAGAGGTGCTCCAGTTTAACGCTCCCTCTTTCCAGGTGGCTGAACCGATCCCGTAACTCACGCAGTGTCCGGAACTCACTTCGCACTATTTCCAGATCGTCGGTAAAGGTAGCCATCCCCATCAGGCCCCGAACGATGGCATGGTCAAGATTCTCGCCATAAGAGAGAATGGTTTCCAGCTCTTCCGGCGTACATCCACTTTTCTGTTCTTCCGAACTGATATTAACCTGGATAAGAACTTGAATCTTGCGGTTGTGGCTGCCTGCCCGTTTCTCTACCTCTTTGAGTGCCTTCAGGCTATGGACAGACTGGATCCAATCTACCCGGGGTGCGAGATATTTGATCTTGTTGGTTTGCAAGTTTCCGATGTAGTGCCAGACAGCCTCCTCTGAGGGAACATTTTTCATTCTCTTCTCCAATGCTTCGACCCGGTTTTCACCAAAATGAAGCTGGCCAAGTTCCAGCAGCTTCCTGACATCCTCGTCGGGCTTGGTCTTACTGACCGCGATTAAAGAAACTTCCGACGGATCCCGACCTGCCTTCTTACAGCTGGAATGAATGCGTTCTTTGATAATTTCGAAACGTTCTTGAATGGAATTACTCATATTAAAATGGAGTTGCCGTTAAAAGATAAAAGGTTTGAATTGACGGGTTCAGGAAGGATCCTGTACCTTTGAAACAGGGCTGCCGCACGTAGCTGCTGAGTACGGGTCTGGTTCCCCACAACAGCAGACAACAGGGGGATTCATCCGAACCAGATTGAGCGTGGGGCAATCCTGCAAGATAAAATTTTCACGGAGCACAACATGCCATTTCCATGGCTCCCTGACCGGGCAGCGGACTTCTGTCCACTCTCTGTGATCCTTATCAAGTGTTTCTATAAAGATACAAAAATTGAGACAAAAGCGGGGAGGGGGTGGGGAGAGGAAGTCCAAAAGGGGTGAACATCAGTCATTTGATAAACAAAAATGCAAAAAACGTTTTTTAAGCAGCGAAATCATTCGTATTTTTCCCTTCTGCATTAAAAAAACGATGATAAAACAGCGATTCCTTAAACATATCCATCTGATCACGTCGTTCCATCTTCCGGATCCCTGCAAGAAGATAACAGAAAAAGGTGCAGGAGGAGCAAGAGAGTGAACATCCAGGTTCGCCATATAACAAATTTTATGCACCAATGGGCCCCGCCCGGCATTAAAATGAGTTATGACAATGTAGGACTTCTGCTTGGCGACCCAACCTCTTCAGTAACAAAAATTCTAGTCTGTCTGGACGTGACAGAAGCTGTTGTGGCAGAAGCGATCGAGAAGAATTGTGAACTCATCGTCTCTCATCACCCGCTTATTTTTGATAAAGTTTCTTCTATTAATCCCACCAACGAGCAGGGACGCATCATCTATAGAATGATTCAGAACAACATCGCTCTGCTTTCAGCCCATACCAATCTGGATGCGGCGCTGGATGGTGTCTCTTTTGTTCTGGCTAATAATCTGGGGCTGGATAATCTTCAGTTTTTGAATAAACAGTACTCTGTCAGCCGAAAAATCTCCCTGACGACGAATACTGAAGATGCAAAAGGTGTTCTCAGGCTTTTGAATTACTATTCGGCTGAAGAGGCTCATTATCATAAGATCAATGCAAGGAAAGGGGCGCTTAAGCATTTTGAAGCGATTATTGACAAGCACAATGTGAGCCCGTTGAAGCGTACCCTTGAAAAGGAAGGGCTTATTAAAAAAGGGTCCTTTCAGGAGATCGAGATGGCGACCCCGACCAACAACTTCGGGTTGGGAGTGTTAGGCGAATATCCGGATGAGGGGATTGCAATGGATGAATTTCTCTATCTGATCTGCAGGGCTCTGGATGTTTCTGCAGTGCGTTATTCAGGGACGGCACCCCGAATTAAGCGGGTGGCTGTGTGCGGTGGGGCAGGTATATTTTTAAAGAAAAGCGCGGTAATAGCGGGAGCCGACGCTTTCGTAACAGCAGATATCAAGTATCACGATTTTTTCACAGAAAAAGATAAATTCCTGCTGATTGATGCCGGGCACTACGAAACAGAGATTCCGGTCATTGAAGCGATTCGTAAAGAGCTGAGCGAAGCGTTTGAGCAGATTCGGGTTCAAGCCACCGAATGTGTGACCAACCCGATGAATATTTACATCAGCGATTCTCAAAATAAAAACATATAAACAGCACTTAGATACCATGCAAGAGGTTCTTCAGCAACTCACTAATTTACAGTACATCGACAGCCGAATTGATGAGATACGTCAACTTCGGGGTGATCTGCCAGAGGAAGTACTGGATATTGAAACCAACATCAACAGATTTGAAGCCAGGATTCAGAGGTTGGAAGAAGAACAGGAAAGTCTGGAAGCCGAAAGCAGAAAACTGACACTGGAAATAGAGACGGCCCACGAAAAGATTAAGAAGTACGAAGAGCAGCAGCTGACTGTCCGCAATAACCGGGAGTATGACGCCCTGACCAAAGAGATCGAGGTGCAAAAATTGTTTGTGGAAAACTCTACCACACGCATCGGCGATATTGAAAAACGAATGGAGGAAGTAGAGGCCGAACTGGAACAGGATCGGGTTAAACTGGAAGAAACACGCCAGCTCCATGAGTCCAAGAAGGAGAACCTGGATAAGGTTATAGAGAGCACGAAATCGGAAGAGAGTGCACTACAGGCCAAAAGAAAAGAGTTGGAAAGTCAGCTCGATGCCAGGTATGTGAGGAGTTATAACAGGCTGAGAGATGGTCTCACCAATGGAATCGCAGTGGTAGCGATGGAAAAAGGGGCTGCTCTCGGAATGGCACTTCCTCCTCAGACACAGGTTGAAGTGAGACGAAAGAACAAGATTATCATTGATGAGAACAGCGGGCGAATCGTCGTTGACCCTACGTTCTTTAAAGAGGCCAAGGAGCAGTTAAAGGTATAGATGACAGGGGCGTGACGCCCATGATCGGGGGAAGCACACGAAAAAGAGAAGTGTGAAACAAATAAGCGGGCCGGTCGTTATTTTACTTTATAATAGTGATGAGAATAAGGGTTTCCGGGCAATCGCTCTTCAGTTACTGAGGGGAGGAAAGTCCGAACACCAGCAAGTACCATGCTTCCTAACGGGAAGGTTCCGGAAACGGGACAGCCAGTGCCACAGAAAACAGACTACCTTCTCATGTTATCATGAGAGGGAAAAGGTGAAAAGGTGAGGTAAGAGCTCACCGGCGCTGCGGTGACGCAGTCGTGCGCGGTAAACCTCATGGGGTGCAAGTTCAAGCAGGCTGCTCTACTTGCAAATTCGCAGCCGGGTAGAACGCTTAGATCCTGCCGGCAACGGCCAGGACCAGATAAATGATTGCCATTTCTGCTTTAAAACAGAAATACAGAATTCGGCTTACAGGAAACCCTTTTTTATTCTCGACCCTGGTGGAACTTTCTGTTCAACGGCCTGCTCTTTGATTTGTAGGTATGAGATTACTGAAAACGTACCTGTGTAACCCTGTAGTCCCTTGCCAGAAAATGTTCTCCAAACCTTTTTGACATTCCGCGAGGGCACCCATTCATCTATACCCCGGATGTCCTCCCATCCTTTGCGCGCCTTTTAGTTGAACCGGTTGACGGACGTATGCGCACTCCACGCACAGGCAACAAAGATTTTGTTTTTTTTGTGATTGGCCATCAAAAGAAAGATTTTGAAGAGGAACAAACGATATTTACTGTATTATAAAACATTATATCTATGGTAGGTATTTAAATAGAAATAGAATCAATTACCAAACCAATGAAATTCAAAATCACAACACTTCTGCTCCTTTTCATGACCCTTTGTACCGGCCTGTTAACAGCCCAGGTACCCCCGATGAATCCGCAGATGCCCGATCTTCCAACCTCTGCCGACGTAAGCGATGAGGAGTTGAGCCAGCTTGCATCCACTATTGAACAGCTGGAACCCATTCAACTCGAAGCAGAATCTAAAATCGCTGAGACCCTGGAATCGGAAGGGATCACCATTGAACGTTTTCAGCAGATGATGATGGCGATGCAAAATCCCCAAATGGCGGATCAAGTCAATATAACCGAAGATGAGATGCAGAAAGTTCAGCAAATCCAACCCGATTTGATGGAAATTCAGGGAGAAGCAGAGCAAAAGATTACTGAAAAAATCGAAGACAACGGTTTTACAATGGATCGCTACCGGGCTATTATCATGGGATTGCAGCAGGATGCCGAGCTGTTGGAGCGTCTGCAGAACGAGTTGGGAATCTCACCTCAGCAGTAGACCCAAATAAAATAGAGGTGCAGGCCGAACTTTTTTGTCACGCCGCCTTTAAAGCGTAACTCAACAGCTTGGATTCCATTGACGAATCCAGATTAAAATAGCTGAGTCTCAGCGCAGTTCGAAGGAACTGCCAGCGGGATGTACAGCAAATTCAGATTGCCCGGATTAGTTCCCTGATCCGGGTTTTTCAATTTCAGGAGTTCTTCTGATCTTCCACGACGGAGGAAGGTACTCTCGGCTACAATCAGCAGGGTAGAGTGAAGTTTTCGCTTACGAAAGAGCGGATGCTGTTGTGCTACAAATCAGACATTCACCTTGTAGCTCCCTTTCACCTGCCTGTCGAGTTCTCTTCTGAGGTCTTTCTGTTTGATATCTTCCCGCTTATCAAACTGTTTTTTACCTCTTGCCAGGCCCAGCAATATTTTGGCATACCCTCTCTTGAAGTATAATTTCAATGGGACCAGGGCGTAGCCTCTCTGGCTGATATATTTGTCAATTTCACGGATCTCTCTTTTTTTTAGCAGGAGTTTGCGATCGCGGCGCTCATCGTGATTGTTGTAACTGGCAAACTTGTATGGTTTGATATACATGTTCTTCAGCCAGACCTCTCCCTGGTTCAGGTATGCAAAGGCCTCCTGCAAACTCGCTTTGCCTTCGCGGATCGATTTGACCTCGGTGCCCTGAAGAACTATTCCTGCTTCGTAAGTCTCTTCGATGTGAAAATCAAAGCGAGCCTTTCTGTTTTCTATCGTAGGCTGAGTACGTTTTTTTGTATTGGCTTTGGCCACTAAAGTTCAATTCAGTTAATATTCTGATGCAGACGGAGGGGGCTGTCGTTGGACAATCAGTAGTTAAAACCCACTTCCCGAAGGCCTTCCAGAACCTCCGGCTCGGGCTCGCGATCGGGAATCGTCGCATAGATCATCATAATCTGTTCGATCTGTTCCCTTGCTACCTGATTCTCCGGATTGATTTTGAGCACTTCGGTAAAGTGATGAAGCGCCTTGTTCATCCGCGTCCTCATTTCAGTCTGGTCAAAGGTGTTCATGCTGTGCAAGCCATAGTTGAGGTGCGTCTTTTCCAACTGGACAAGGGTATCCGGAGAGTCGGGATCTTCGGATGAGAGCAGCTCCAGAGCTTCATCATAGCGATCCTGTTCAATGTAGAGATCGATCTGCTCTGCCAGTGGCAGGTTTGAATCAATTTCAGTGTGGGTAGCAGCACCCTGGCGTGTCTCCTCTCCGTTGGAACAGGAGAAGAAAAAGACAGATAGAACGAAAAAGAGAGTCAAGTAACGCACGGTCGTCATAGTCATTTTAAAAGGGTAATTCATTGAGTAAGTAAATAACAGTGTTTAATGATAGAAGTAAATCGGTGATGGGCTGATACATAGCACAAAAACCACCAGGCTGCTCCAGCCGAGAATTTTACGTCCCGTGGAGAGCGGCTCTTCAATCAGAACAGGCGGATGCTCCAGCTTCACAAAATAGGCGAGGAAAAAGCTCCAGAAAACCCAGATCATCGATCCCGGCTGTTCCAGTCCCCCCGTTGCGAAAAGATACAAAACAGGGATCCCTAATGCGAGGAACCAGACAGGATAAACCCATTTTAATTCATTCTGATAAGCTTTATTGATAAGCAGGAGCAGAAGCATCCCCCAGATGATGAGAGACATAAAACCATATCCGGGCCGCCACTCCTGCATCAGTGTAAAAAGAAACGGAATGGCCTCTATTCCCGCCAGGGTGACCAGCCCGCCATAGATCATGCGGGCAACTTTTTTATGCCGTTCATACCCGATCAGGGAGTAGAGTATATGGCCGCCGTCGAGCTGTCCGACCGGCGTGAGATTCAGTGCGGTGAAGAAAAGCCCAAGCCAGCCTGCAAACAGAAAAGGGTAGTGATACATTTCGTACATGGGGGGTACATTATCGAAAAAGCCAGCGATGAATGAGTAGAGGATCGTAT
>CALKWT010000027.1 GCA_938003885.1 uncultured Balneolaceae bacterium
GCGAGTAGACCCCGCGCTCACTAAGATTATCGCGACGGGACCCCATCTGGCGGATGGCATGGATAGGTCTGTGGTAACCGTTCAGGTGGTGGATGAAAAAAGAGATCCGGTCTCCGGGCTACTGGAAAAAGATTTCAGGGTGGTTGTAACGGGCAGTGCACGCACATCAACCATCCGGGAAACTAATAAGGGGATCTATCAATTTGGGGTCACAAACAGGGTAGCAGAAACTGTAGAACTAACCGTAACTATTCAGGGTATCCGGCTTCTTACAGAGCCGAAGATTCAGTTTGAATATCCGGAGCAGTTGGTTAGCTCCGACCTGTCGGATCTGCTTGTCACCTCTCCCCATTTGGCCGATGGGGAAGATGCATCCACAGTAACAATTTTACTGAAGGATGTAGAGGATAAGTGGATTTCTGGCCTGGATCCCGATGTTTTTACGCTGGATGTATCAGATGGAAGCCTAGCCGGTTCCCTTTCTGAAACAGAAACCGGCCAGTATCAATTTCAGGTGACCAGTACTATTGCAACTTCTGTCCGGGTTACGGTAACGGTGAAAGGTGTTCGGCTAAGAGCCGCTCCGGTCATTCTTTTCGAACCAGTGCCAAAACCGGTTCCGGATCCGCCTGTAATCTATTCTGTAACAGGGAATAACAATAACATTACACTAACCTGGAATCCTGTAAGGGAGAGTTACGTCAGGGGGTATCAAATTTACCGCGGTAATGAACCCCATAATATGGTACTTATCGGACAAGCGGGTCCGGCGTCTGATAGCTTTGAGGATTCACAATCATCAGAAACAGCACTCTTTTACCGTATTTCAGCAGTCAATACAGACGGTGTGGAAGGCCCGCTGTCAGATTATATCGTATTCTATAATAGTACTATTGTGGCGGGACACACTACATGGAAACTAGTAAGCACTCCGCTGCAAAATTCGGTACAAAATTTAGAACAGACAACACTTTTTGGTTTTAGCAACCAATATGAACTGGCAGCTGAATTACAGCCGTCGCGGGGGTACTGGATTAAATCGAAAACGATTTCGGAGGAGACCGTCCCTGTAACTGGAACAGGATTGTTGAGCAGTACTCTTATGCTGAGGAAAGGCTGGAATTTAATCGGGAGTCTATCGGCCCCTGTTTCGGTCAACTCCATCTCGGATCCCGGCCGAATACTGACAGCGGCCCCGGTATATGGATTTTCGGCTGACGGATACCAGCGTACAGACAAATTGCTGCCAAACCAGGGCTACTGGATCTATGCATCTGAGAGTGGGGAGATTGAGATGCGCATTCAGGAGGAGATATCAGAGGAAAGCAATCACCTGAAAGCAGCCAAGGCTATTGTCGCTGAAGATAGCCCACCGGATATCTGGATAGATTTCAGTAATGACAGACAATCGGAAAAGCTTTATATAAGAGAATTTCCAGGTAGTGAGAAGGAATCCATGAGGTTTATGCTTCCACCCGAACCTCCTTCACCCGTGCTTGATGTCCGAACTTCCGGAGGATTGAATCTGGTGCAGTCAGGCAGCGAACGCATTCGGCTTCAGTCGGAAACGTATCCTGTTCGTGTCACACTGCACGGAGTCGAAAAAAACTCAGAATACACCTGGCGGTTCGTTCTGAAAGATGGAATCGATGAGCATGTGGTGGATCTGATCCCGGGTGAACCGATGATGATTACACAGCAATATGATCGTATCGAAATGGTGAAGATTCGTATGGAAGAAGCCATTACAGAGACCCGGATGCTGCCTGGTTATCCAAACCCATTCAATCCTGCTGCGATCATTCAATACCAATTGAAAGTCTCAGGGGATATCAAGATCGAAGTGTATGATTCAATTGGAAGGCGGGTGCAGGTACTGGCAGATGGATTTCAGCCATCTGGCCAGCATCAGGTAAGCTTCCATGCGGGCCACCTGTCAACAGGAGTCTATATCGTACGGTTTGTAACCGGTACAGGAATACAACAACAAAAAATTACGTTGATTAAATAGACTGATGAATAGAGGAAGTTACGTTACGGGAATACAACATCTGGACCGGTGTCGTCCAGCGAGACGGGCGACTTTCTGTTTGATCTGGTTATCTCTCATTCTGTATGGTTGCAATATTTTTGAAGAGGGAAAGGAAGCATATCAGGTCATAGCCGAGCCTATTCCATCAGTCGGTGGCCAGGTAGTGGTCAATGGGACAGATCCTGTGCAGTTGCTGGCGAATCCGCATGAAAACTGGAGTTTCTCCCATTGGTCGGGAGATATTGATACGACAGAAAACCCGGTACAGCTCTCTCCCACTCAGAACATGCGTATTTTTGCTAATTTTGAGTTGTCGGGACACCAAACGCGAATTGCACTGCGGGTGAGTGACGGGCAATTTGTGACGGTACTTCGACTTGGCAGGGTGAATGGGGCCACAGACGGATTTGACAGTACCATCGATCTGGAGGCTCCCCCGCCACCACCAAATGGGGTGCTGTCTGCCTGGATCGAAACCAGCGGGATGAGGCTGCTGCACGATTTCAGAAATCCGTTTACGCAAGATCAGGCGTGGAAACTGTATCTCATACCGGGTAATGAATCTGAAATTGAAATGGCCTGGGAGCTGGAGGCAGGAAGTTATTCCGGAGAGTGGGTCGTGAGCAATGAGGACAGATCGGTTCAATTTGACCTTTCATCAGGGAGTCATGCTACCCTCTCACTTGTTGAAATGGAGGTGTACACCCTGACCTACCGGGCCGACTTCTAATAAGATTAGAAACAGCCTTTCTCATGTTCGCTTTCAAAAGGTTTTTAAGAAGCAGAACACGTCATGTACAAAGATGAGCTGATTTAGCATAAAACAAGCAACCTCAAGGCTTTTGTACGGCTCGTCTTCTGTTATTAATCAGACTCCAAAGTCGGCCGTCGTTCCTGATTGCAGAACCCTTCCCTTAACGGTCCTTGCAAAAGGTTTCAACGAAAATCAGCTCGCCATCACGAATCTGAACGACCGGAATACATTTTTCAGGGTTGTTACTGTTGTTAAATGTATAATTTCCTGTAACTCCCTGGAGGTTGCTAATATTCCGCATGCCCTGCCGGATACACGCTCTGTCGGCAGGTAAATCGCCGGTAAGCTTTCCGCAATTCTTAATGGCCTGTTCAGCTAAAAGCATCGCATCCCAGGTAAGGGCAGAAACGTCTCCGGGTGGGGTTCCGAACTCTGCAGTGTAACGGTCAACAAATGCTTCGGCATCCCCGATTTCGCTGGAAGCTACGAAGTGTTTTGAGAAGTAATACCCATTACAATCTGCACCGCACTCCTCTACAAGATTACCGTCCACCCATGAATCGGGCCCTACAACAGGTACGGTGATGCCGGCATCATGTATCTGGCTTACAATTCCTGGAATCTCAAGTGCGTACTCGGGAATCAAGAGGAAATCGCAGTCTGAATTGGAAATCGCAGACAGTTGGGTGCTTACATCCTGACTGTCAGTTTCATAACTTTCGTAGGCAGTCACGGAACCCATGCCATGCTTCTTCTCCCAGTCCGCTTTAAATGTTGCAGCAAATCCACTTGGAAATGAATTCGGCTCTCCATCGTAGAGAATACAGGCGTTTTTAGCATGCAGGTGGTCGGTCGCGAAGTTAACCAGTATTGGAGACTGATCCGTATCCACAAACGAAGAACGATATACCCATGAACGGTTTTGTGTGGTTAAAGGACTTGAGGACCATGGGCTGATCATCAGCGTTTTCAACTCATCGGAAATCTCCCCGGCTGGTATGGCAAGTCCGCTCACATTTGGGCCAATGATAAGAAGTACGTCATTGTCGTTGATTAGTTCGTCAGCGGCCGCCTCGGTTCCCGCAATTGTGCTCTCGTTATCTTTAAGAATCACTTCAATCTGATAGGCTGTCTCCTCCATCTGAAGCCTGCCGGAACTGTTCAATTCTTTAATAAACAGATTCATTGCATTGATAGAAGCCTCCCCTGCATAACTGTAGCTCCCGGTTGCCTCAATATTTGCGCCAATTCGAAGAACTGCCTGACCCTCATGATCGGAGGAGGTAGAAGAGCCGCACGAAATGGCAAATAGACATCCGCAAAGGAAGAGTATCATCCGTGATATACTGCTCATCATACATTTATCAAATTTATTATCGTGATTTTCGGATGATACATACAGAGGATTTCTGATGCAAATGTGTTAGTAGAATTTTTATATGCCGGGTTTTATTTGAAAGTAAAACTGATTTTGACAATTAGAGGGACATACCGCACCTGATAAAAACTTATGACGGGCTTCCTGTGATGGGCGCCAATTTGCTGTTAGCCAATCCAATGGGTGCGATATTGTGCAACTTAAATCCATGGGAGGAGTTGAAATTCAAACATGTATTGACAAGTAGATACAATTGCTGTATCTTCTAACCAGAAACTTTAAACAGAGTCATTAAATGAGTATGAGACATGTACTATGAACCCTGGCCCTGGTACATTGCCGGGCCACTTATCGGATTAACCATACCCGCACTTCTTCTGTTCAGCGGAAAAGTTCTGGGTTTTTCATCGAACTTCAGGCACATCTGTGCTGCCTGTAATATCGGAGGCGTTGAATTCTTTAAATACAACTGGAAATCGGTTGGGAGATGGAATCTGCTTTTTTTAGCCGGATCTATATTTGGGGGCTTCCTGGCAGGTTATCTATTTCAAAATCCGGAACCAATTCAGTTATCTGCATCTACGATAGCCGACCTCCGGCAGCTTGGAATAACTGATTTTAGAGGGATGGTCCCGGTGGAGCTGTTTAACTGGGGGAACCTCACATCCGCCCCGGGGCTGGCCATTATGCTGGGGGGCGGTTTCCTGGTAGGTTTTGGCGCGAGATATGCAGGTGGATGCACCTCCGGACATGCCATGTCAGGACTGGCAAACCTTCAGCTGATGTCGCTAATTGCTGTGATCGGCTTTTTTATCGGCGGCTTAATCATGACACACTGGATTTATCCCATTATTCTGGGTTAACAAAAAACATGAATCGGAGAATCTGGAGAGCTGTTCCTCTGTTCACTGCCCTATCACGAAGATAGAATCTCTGAGAAAGAGAGCCGCCCGGGGAGTCAGGTCGTCTTTTTTTTACAACCTGGCACCGGAATGAACAGAAATCTATTGTTTTGCAATACCCCTTAATTATCTATACAAGAAGACAAATGAGAATAAAAGAGTATATCATCTATCTGCTGATCGGAACGTATTTCGGATTTGTACTGATGAAGGCGGAAGTCGTATCCTGGTTCAGAGTTCAGGAAATGTTCCGGTTTGATTCATTTCACATGTACGGTACGATCGGCCTTGCCGTGATTGTCGCTGCGATCTCCATTCAGCTGATCAAACGGTTTAACATAAAGGATACAGACGGTCATCCGATTTCTATCCCACCCAAAGATTCCTCGCAGAAAATCAGATATATTGCTGGCGGAATAACGTTCGGATTGGGCTGGGCATTGCTGGGCGCTTGTCCGGCACCGATGTTTGCCTTGCTTGGCAGCGGGCTAACCATCATGGCCGTTCCGATTATCGGAGCGATTGCAGGTACATACACCTACGGCATACTGAAAAATAAACTGCCGCATTAAAACAAACTGTTTCTATTAATTAACCACTGGTAATGAACAATGTATTTTAAACAATTCTTTGACGAAAAATTAGCACAATACGCCTACTTAATCGGTTGTCAGGCAGAAGGTACTGCCGTGATAATCGACCCCATGCGGGATATCGATCAATATATCGACGCTGCGGCGAAGGAAAAGTTAACAATCATAGCCGCAGCGGATACCCACATTCATGCAGACTACATTTCTGGTTTAAGGGAGTTTGCTGAAAGAGGTGTTAAAATTTACGCCTCTGATGAAGGGGATAAAGAGTGGAAGTATGAGTGGCTGTTGAATAGCGAATACGATTACGAACTCCTGAAAGACGGAGATGAATTTGAGATCGGCAACATTCTCATTAAAGCCTGGCATACCCCGGGCCATACACCTGAACATTTGAGTTATCTGATCACTGACCGTGCTGCCGCAGAAGAACCACTGGGTATCGTTACCGGGGATTTCATCTTTGTTGGTGACGTGGGCAGGCCCGATCTTCTGGAGACAGCTGCCGGACAGGAGAATGTGATGGAGGATTCAGCACGAACCTTATTTAAGTCTGTGGAAAAGTTCAAAGAGGTAGATTCCCATCTGCAGATATGGCCGGGTCATGGTGCAGGAAGCGCCTGTGGGAAAGCTCTTGGAGCCGTACCGGTATCAACAGCGGGATATGAGCTTAAATACAATAATTCCATAAAGGCGGCAACGGCCGAACAGTCATTTGTTGACTTTATTCTGGATGGCCAGCCTGAGCCGCCTTTCTATTTTGCACGCATGAAACGGGATAATAAAATGGGACCCAGGGTACTCCCTCATATTCCTGAACCCGTACATCTTTCTCAAGATGAAATCAGAAGGGTAATGGAAGATGAAAAGACAGTCGTACTGGATACCCGGGATGCGTCCACTTTTGCCGGAGGCCATCTGCCCAGATCGCTGCTTGCACCTCTGAATAGATCATTTAATACCATCGCTGGTTCTTATATCATGGAAGAAGAACGTATTGTTTTGGTGGTAGAGGAGAGCCGGGTAAAAGAAGCCGTACTGGATCTGTACCGAATCGGACTTGATCATGTGACAGGTTATCTGACACCGGCTGATATAGAGGAGTATGTGTCGGGCGGCGGGCATCTGGAGACCCTCACCCTCGAATCGTTTGATGAGATCTATGACTATATCCACAATGATGCCTATCAGATTCTGGATGTTCGGAAAGATTCTGAGTATCAGGCAGGGAATGTGGAGGGCGCTCATAATATAGCCCATACCCGAATGCATGCCAGACGCGGGGAGCTTCCTGAGGATAAAGCCCTGGTGGTTCATTGCCAGGCCGGCGGACGCGCATCCGTAGCGGCAGCTTATCTGAAAAGAAAGGGCCACGATGTGATCTTGATCGATGATTCATTCAATAATTACGATCCTACAAAGGCAGCGGATTAATCCCCTGCCTGATTTTTAAAAGGAGTTTGAAATGATCATGTCCTGGATAGGCGCATTACTGGTGGGGCTCTCACTCGGCCTCCTCGGTTCCGGCGGTTCTATTCTCACTGTTCCCATTTTGATCTATCTGGCAGGAGAGGAAGAGAAAGCGGCGATTGCAGAATCTCTCGGCATCGTAGGGGCCATTAGTTTAGTCGGGTTTATCCCCTACGCCTGGAAGAAGCAGGTTCACTGGAAGAGTGTTATTCTTTTCGGCCTTCCGGGAATGGCAGGAACCTATGGCGGTGCCGCTCTGGCAGCACATGTTAGTGGCGCTTTTCAGTTGATCCTCTTCTCAGGTGTCATGATCCTGGCTGCAGTGATGATGTTTGCCAATGGAGTTAAAAAAAGTAGTCCCCCGGGCAAACCGGATCACGCATGGTGGAAAATTGTTCTGGAGGGGCTGGGCGTAGGTGTGCTGACGGGCCTGGTCGGGGTTGGTGGAGGCTTTTTGATCGTCCCTGCCTTGATTTTGCTTGGGGGGCTCTCGATGAATCTGGCAATTGGTACGAGTTTGATCATCATCGCACTGAAAAGTTTTAGCGGCTTTTTTAAATACCTGGATGTTTTGTCAGATCTGAATATACCGATCAACTGGGAATTGGTCTTTCTGTTCACCCTGATTGGTGCAGCCGGAAGCCTGATTGGTAAAGCGATCGGTGATAAGATCTCGAATTCCGGTTTACAGCGTATTTTTGCTATCTTTCTGATCGTGATGGGAGGCTACATTCTGTTTATGAACCTTTAGCAGATCCGGCCCTGAATTCTGCCTCGCATGTGGAGGAAGGGTGCGATGTGAAATTCCGGAGCTTATGATGAATCAATCACCAGGCAGGTGAGTGAAAGACACAGCAGTTCGGCAAGAGAGCGCCAGGGTTAAATTGATATGTACAATTTGCCACGCCTTTTCTTACCCATATGAAAATGAACTAGATTTCGATGAAGTAGAGATTCACTGCGATTTTATAATGGACAACATAAACAAACATTCAAACGTAAAGACCTATGGATATTACAATCGATGAATTCTTAAAGAAGCGTGCCGAAGTAAAGGGAGTAATCATTGATGTACGTACAAAAGAAGAGCATGAAGAGGGCCATCTGGCTGAGACCGATGCGCAGTATGACTTCAGGAACGGAGATTTTCATGAGAGAATGGCAGACCTGGATAAGAATGAGACCTACTACCTCTACTGCAGGTCCGGTGGCAGAAGCGGACAAGCAGCACGCATGATGCGGGATTATGGATTTGAGGAGGTGTACAACATCGGGGGTTACAGCGATCTCGAAGCTGCAACGAAGGGAAAAGAGGAATAGCTCCAAGTCAGAGCCTTAAAGCAGA
>CALKWT010000028.1 GCA_938003885.1 uncultured Balneolaceae bacterium
TAATGTTCGTCACATTGTACTCAAGCATCGCCTCACACAGGTTTAGCGTTCCTGAAATGTTGTTTTTGTAATAATAGAGCGGCTTTTCCACCGATTCACCTACAGCTTTCAATCCTGCAAAGTGGATGACAGAATCAAAGCGCTGCTCAGAGAAAAGAGTAAAAAGGCTCTCTTTATCGAGCAAATCCATTGGAATGAATTGCACAGGTTGGCCTGTCAACTCCTCCACTCTTTTCAGGGAGAGTTCATGGCTGTTGCTCAGATTATCGATTACGGTTACTTTATAGCCCTTCTGTAAGAGTTCCAGAACGGTATGGCTTCCGATAAAACCGGCGCCACCGGTTACCAGAATATGTTTCTTCATAACAAAAAAGGTTTGGTTCCCCGGCAGGAACTATCGGTTCAGCATTTTATGTAAATCTGCAAGGATCTGATCAGAATAATGATTCATCTCCTCAACGAGCGGATCGATTTCCCCGGCCTGTTCATTTTCCAGCATCCCTTTTGAATTCTCATAGAGCTCCAGAAGTCTGTTCAAATTCATCATGAGAGCGGCAGGTTTAATCTTATGGCCTGCATCCCGCAAAACTTTCAGATCACGATTTTTAACAGCTTCATTGTAACGGTCTCTGAACTCTGAAAATGATTCAATAGAAGCGAGTACAAATTCTCTGAAATACTCTTTGTCTCCATAGAGCAGATCCAGGATCAGCTGATCGTTAATGAGGTGATATGGTTCTTCCATCTTCTTCACATCTATCTACCAGGTCAGGGATTTGCAGGTTCTGTGACTCCATGGGGTTTCGGCCGCCCCTTTTCATCCAGATGAACAAACACAATTTTGTCAATCCGAATAATGGGCTTGAGAGTGAATTTATGCCGAACTTCACAGCGGACGGTAATCGAGGTTGTGCCGAAAGCGACAGTCTCCATACCTATTTCAATAATATCTCCCAGTTTCGCAGAGCTCACAAAGTCAATTTCGGACATAAATTTCGTGGCAATGTTGCTCTTGCCAAGCTGGCAGATAACATAAATGGCAGCCTCTTCATCGATCCAGGCTAGAACGGATCCCCCGAAGAGGGTACCGTGGGAATTGAGATCTTCTGGTTTAATCAGCTTTCTGCTGAAAAACCGCATCGCTGGAAAAGTTGTGTTCATGGGGTTCCGGTGATATATGTTAAATCAGTTTATCAGATAAAGGTAAACATATTCAACTTGACTTATAGGGTAAAATCAGAACGTATTGTGATTCTGACTCATTCATTTCACGGTGGCCTTTTGATAACCTTCAGCTCTGGAACTCACATGTTTTTTTGAAGATGTGCCGCTATGAAATTTCACGCTACCTGTCAGAAGGATCCCTGGAACAAACCAGCCGGGAAGAGGGTAGTCCCGGGGCCTTGCGGCTGCTTTCCTGAATAACCGAAACGACCTGTTCTTGTCATCAGAGGGTGGCTTAATTTAGACCGGCAATCGAGGCACAGTGCGGCATGATTAAAAATTTTACATGTAATAGACGGTAAAACCGAATATCTCAGCAGTTTTGCAGGAAACCTGTTTTTTTATGGAGTAAATTTTAATTTAGAATTTCATTTTTAAATATTTTACCTTGCGGGTCTATGTGCGATTTCTGGAAGTAATCCATAGATGGTAATAAATCCTCAAAATGAGTGTAAAACTTTCCCTATTAGTCTTTTTCGGGTTGGCAGGGGCCTTAAACTACTTCGTAACAAAGCAGTTTATCAGCTATGCCAAGTGGAAGCAAATCACCGATATTCCGACGGAGAGGAGTTCTCATACGGTGCCGACGCCGAGAGGCGGGGGGGTAGGATTTGTTGTTACCACCCTTGCTCTTTTATCCTGTTTTCTGATCTTCCGGGAACCACAGGGTGCGGACGGTTCGGTATGGATGTTTATCATCGCACTCATCATTATTTCGGTTTTGGGCCTGTTTGATGACAGGGGAGGGCTTTCAAAAAAGGTCCGTTTCCTGGTTCAGTTCCTCGCTGGGTTGATCATATTGATTTTTGTCCATGGAATGGATTGGTTTTATATTCCTTTCATTATTGATTGGAATTTCGGCTTGCTGGGAATTCCACTGGGATTAATCTGGATCGTAGGGGTAACAAATATTTATAATTTCCTGGATGGTGTAAATGGGATAGCCACGCTTCAGGGAATGGTTGCAGCCCTGGCATGGTCTCTGTTTGGATGGCTAATAAATGAACCGCTGCTGGTCGTTTCAAATGTTATCCTCTGTGGTACTCTTCTGGCATTTCTCTATTACAACTGGACACCCGCTAAAATATTTATGGGGGATGCAGGCAGCGTTTTTCTCGGTTTGTGGTTCGCAGGTATGCCTTTCTGGGCGGTTTCCCTCCAGCAGGGTATGAAGATCGGTCCTATGATCTGGTTTGCGGCCATTCTACTCTGGCCATTTCTGTTTGATGGAAGCTATACCATTTTCAAGCGATATCAGAACGGGGAAAATGTACTCGATGCACACCGCTCACATCTTTACCAAAGATTGCATATAGCGGGGTGGACCCATGAGAAAGTCTCCTCCCTTTACGGACTGTTTGCTACAGTCTGTGCATTAACGGGGTTTCTCTTTCTGTACAGTTCCGAAGTTGCACGACTCGCAATTTTCATTATTCTGTTCAGTGTCTCTCTGCTATTCTCAAGTTATGTGAGAAGGGTGGAACAAAAGCAGCAAATAATACAATAAGTCGGTAGCAAGAAAATAAGGTCATATCGGGTATTTAATTTTCTATAGGTGACGATACTCTTATATTCAAGACTGCCAAAATTTGGAATTCATATTTTACTAAGTAAATAGATGGACGTAGATCAATTTGTACAGAAAATTCATAACCGGGAATATGTTGTTGGAATTATAGGTCTGGGATATGTCGGACTTCCGCTGTTGTGGACGTTCCACGAGGCCGGGATGCCTGTCATCGGTTATGATATTGATGAGTTTAAAGTAGATTGCATCAATAAGGGAATCCCATATATCAAACACCTGGGAGATGATAAGATGAAGAAATTATCATCATCCGGCCGCTGCAGTGCCACCACCGACTTTGGCCGGCTCAAAGAAGCGGACGCTCTGTTGATGTGCGTTCCGACTCCCCTGAATGCCTACAGGGAACCAGATATGCAGTTTGTGGAGAGCACCACAAGAACAGTTGGGAAACATTTGCGCCGCGGACAGCTCGTTATTCTGGAATCCACAACCTATCCGGGAACGACGGAAGAGCTGATCATTCCGATACTGGAAAGCGAGAGCGGACTGAAAGCTGGTTCCGATTTCTACGTCGCCTACAGTCCGGAAAGAGAAGATCCTGGAAATACAGAGTTCAATACTGCAGGTATACCGAAAGTAGTGGGAGGCCACGGAGAGGAGGCTTTGCGGCTCGCTTCAGAAATGTACGGTACGAGTATTGTAGAAACCGTACCTGTAAGTGATACAAAAACGGCTGAAGCGGTCAAGCTTACAGAAAACATCTTTCGCTCTGTCAATATCGCACTGGTCAATGAACTAAAAGTGGTTTTCCATAAAATGGATATCGATGTCCATGAGGTACTCGATGCAGCAGCAACCAAGCCCTTCGGCTTTATGAAATTTACTCCGGGGCCCGGCCTGGGGGGGCACTGCATCCCTATCGACCCCTTTTACCTGACCTGGAAGGCACGTGAATTTGAACAAAATACCCGATTTATAGAACTGGCTGGTGAGATCAATACCTCCATGCCGATGTATGTGGTACAGCAGACTATTGACGCCCTGAACAGCCATAAAAAACCATTAAATGGAAGCAGGGTGCTTCTGGTCGGCCTGGCATATAAACCGAACGTGGATGATGACAGGGAGTCCCCCACCTATAAACTCATGGATTATCTGCATGAAAAAGGTGCGGAAATATCCTATTATGATCCTCATATCCCTGTGATCAAACCTTCCAGGGAACATGCACACTGGGCGGGGATGAACTCTGTAAGCTGGGAGAAAAGCCTGATTGAAGAGTACGATGTCGTGTTGATTTCAACCGATCACAGTTCTGTTAACTATGATGAACTGTATCAGTGGAGCAAGTTGATTGTGGACACACGAAATGTGATGAAGGAGTATGCCAACAGAGGGAATACAAAAATATGGAAAGCATAAATAGAAGGGGTATGCAGGTATATGTGGCGTATACACTGTACAAATAATCTAGGAAAATTATAAAACCACATGAAAATTTTAATTACGGGTACAGCCGGGTTCATCGGATTTCATCTGGCGAAAAAGTTGCTGAATATGCAGCACACGGTCGTCGGACTGGATAATATTAACGACTATTACGATGTGTCCCTGAAACTGGATAGGTTGAATGATACCGGAATTGCCGGGATAAATGACAAGCAGCTTGTGCAAAGTTCCAAATACCCCGGGTACCGATTTATCAAGGCAGATCTGACTGACCGCGATACAATCGATAATCTGTTTGAGCAGGAGAAGTTTGAAGTGGTTATCAATCTGGCGGCTCAGGCGGGTGTGCGTTACTCGCTGGAACAGCCCGCAACTTATATCGACAGCAACATCACAGGGTTTTTGAATATTCTTGAAGGGTGTCGGCATCACAATGTAAAACATCTGATCTACGCATCCTCCAGCTCGGTATATGGTACCAATACAGAGATGCCTTTTTCTACGGAAGACAGGGTAGATACCCCGGTCAGTCTCTATGCCGCCAGTAAAAAATCGAATGAGCTCATGGCGCATACCTATTCACATCTGTTTGATCTCCCCACCACAGGCCTGCGTTTTTTTACGGTCTATGGCCCTTGGGGAAGACCGGATATGGCCCTTTTTATCTTTACCAAGGCGATTACCGAGGGTAAAAAGATAGATGTCTTCAATTACGGGATGATGTCGAGGGATTTTACGTATATAGATGATATAGTGGAAGGGATAACCCGATTGGTGCCCAAGGCCCCTGAATCAGGGGATAGTAATGCACTGGGTACAAAAGCTCCTTACCGGCTTTTTAATATCGGTTACGGGAGCCCTGTTAAACTGATGGATTTTATCGAAGAGATAGAACACAATCTGGGTATCAGGGCAGATAAAAATCTTCAGCCTATTCAGCCCGGCGATGTGCCGAAAACATGGGCGGAAGTGGATAATCTGTTTGATCTGATTGGATTCAGACCACGCGTGTCAACAAAAGATGGGGTAAAAAACTTTATTGACTGGTATAAGGCTTATTACAAAACAGATTAATTTTAAATATAGGGCTTAAATTCATTATTATACACGAATACAATTCAATAGGCATTTCTGAAGGTTGTTGTGTATAAGAAACCATAACCCATGCTGAAAAATATCATTGATTACAGGGATACTGTAAAATTTTGGGCGGAAAGTCTGATCTGGTCACTACTGACAGTGGTTGCTTTCCTGTTGAGACTGGATGGTGATATTTCCGGATTTCAGACTGAAATTCTATACTCGACTGCCATATTGCTGTTTGTTAAAATGGCTGCGGTGTATTGGTTTGGTACATTCAGACAATCCTGGCGGAATACAGGTTTCAGAGATTTGATCTCTCTGCTGAAGGCTGTGGTTATCGTAACGGCTATTTTCTTTGTCGGAGCCATGATCGCCAACAACTTGAATGGATTTGTTATTCCTTTATCTGTTCCGCTGATCGAGATGTGCCTCTCACTGCTGATCCTTTCCGGACTTCGTGTTGCCACCAGATTCTATTTTGTCTACAGGAGTCCGGGGACATTCGAAAAAGGCCATGTCAAAAGAGTTCTCATCGCCGGAGCAGGTGAAAGCGGCAATATGGCAGCAAGAGAGATGTTTCGGCATTCCCAGGCCGGCCTCAAACCGATCGCCTTTCTGGATGATGATAAATCCAAGCACGGGCAGAAATTTCATGGCATCCCGGTAGTCGGATCGATCGAGGATATGAAAGAGTCTGTTGCGAAATTGAAAGTGGATGAAATTCTGATCGCCATGCCATCGGAGTCGGGGAAAGTGATCCGGCGCATTGTGGGACATGCTGCCTCCACCGGTGTGCATTACAAGATCATACCCAGCATTTATGACCTGATAAGCGGTAAGGTCACTATCAATCAGATCCGGAATGTGGATGTCGGCGATCTTCTTCGAAGAAAGCCGGTGCAGCTGAATATGACCACGATCGAAAACTATATCAAAGAGAAAGTTATTCTGGTCACGGGAGCGGGAGGATCGATCGGTTCTGAAATTGTCAGGCAGTTGGCCAGATTTGAACCGGAAGAGATTATACTGCTGGGTCGTGGCGAAAACAGCATTCATCAGCTGATTAATGAGATTAACTTCTCCTACGGCTATCTGAAGTATAAAATCAGAATTGCCGATGTGAGGGACTACAACTCCATGGAGAGGATCTTCAGGGAAGATAATCCTCAGGTTATTTTTCATGCTGCCGCTCATAAACATGTACCTCTGATGGAGGAAAACCCCGAGCAGGCGGTATTGAATAATGTGATGGGTACCCGGAATCTTGTGAATCTGGCTGTAGAATATGGCATCAAACATTTCGTAAATATCTCGACCGATAAAGCCGTGAATCCCACCTCTGTAATGGGTGCGACCAAGAGAATCTCCGAGCAGATTGTGCAGTGGGGAGCCTCACAGGCGAAAAACGGGGAGAATTATGTCTCCGTGAGATTTGGCAACGTTCTGGGCAGCCGCGGGAGCGTCATTCCCATCTTTAAGGAGCAGATCAAGCGGGGCGGGCCCCTTTCCATCACTCACCCCGACATGGTTCGCTACTTTATGACCATTCCGGAGGCGTCCCAGCTGGTACTGCAGGCGGGTGCATTGCAGATGAATGGTTCGGTCTTTGTACTGGATATGGGAGAGCCGGTAAACATTGAGCAGATGGCCAGGGATCTTATCAACTTATCAGGCCTTGAACCGGATAAGGATATCAAGATTGAGTATACCGGAATACGGCCGGGCGAAAAACTTTTTGAGGAGCTGCTCACAGCAGAAGAGGGCACTAAAATTACGCAGCATGAAAAAATATATGTTGCAAAATCTGTAGACCCCATTGATGGCCTTAGTGATAAACTGGATAAACTGATCTACATCGCAGAGAACAGCAGCCGTGACCGGGTAAAAGATGCAATAAAAGAAGTGATTCCCACGTATCATCATAAAACGAAAGAAGTATTGAATTTTTAAATTCTTATTTTAAGAATTCACTGATCGTTAACTTTATCTCATGTCTCAATCCAGCGAAGATCATCGGCCATCAGAACAGTCTGAAACACGGGAAAAAAAAGTGGTACCGGGGGGAAGAGGCGGTACGATAGAAGAGTACCGGCTGGTACCTGTTGATTCTTACGATTTTGATGGAGATCGTGAGATCATCGATATAATGGGGCTGCTGAAGGACCTGTGGGTAAACAGATCGACGATTTTTTTTGTAACCCTTCTCTGTCTGGCTATCGGAATCATCAGTTTCATCGGGAGTGAACGGATTTACTATTCAGAAACAAAATTGATGCCGGAGTCTACGGGCAGCAGTTCACAGCTGGGGCAGCTTTTTCAGCAGTATGAAAACATTTTCGGTATTCAATCTACGCAAGATTCAGAAGATATAAGGGTAGGCCTCTATCCATTTATTGTGGAAAGTATTCCTTTCCAGATCGAACTGATGCAACATGAAGTCTATTTTTCGAACATCGGCCAGAGAGTCACCATCTTCGAATACTTCACCGAGCATGAGGAGAAGAATTTGACTCAGATCGTATCAGAAGGCCTCTGGGACTTTACAATTGGCCTTCCGGCAACTCTCTACAGGGCCTATCAGAACTGGACTTCAGATCCGCAGCCACTCGAGCCGATTGAGTTTTCTGAACTGACCAATTTTGAAACCCCCCTGCAGCTTGACAACCGGATACGGAGTGTAGCTGAGCGAGTGGGCAAGCTGATCACCGTCGAACGGGAACCCCAGACCGGTTTTGTAAGTATCGGGGTCTCCCTTCCCGATCCGCAGGCATCTTCAGAGATGGTGGTACTGGTCCGTAATTTGCTGCAAGAGTATGTGGTGGATTACCGAACTGAAAAAGCGATGAAAAATCTGGAGTTTATCGAAGAGCAGGTTGAGGAGGCAGAAGAGAATTTCCGAAGGGCGCAGGAATCCCTTGCCGAGTTCCAGGATAGAAATGTGAATATCCAGTTGCAATCGGTGGCTGTCACTGAACAGCGGCTCCAGTCAGAGTTCGACCTCTCCTACAGTCTCTATAACACCCTTGCAAGGAGATTGCAGGAGGCCAAAATTCAGGTGCAGGAGCAGACGCCCGTCTTCCGAATACATGAACCGGCAACCATCCCCGGGAAACCGGCTCAACCCCGTGCTGCCCGGATGCTGATCGGGTCTCTCTTTGTCGGGTTTTTCTTTGGTGTCGCTTCTG
>CALKWT010000029.1 GCA_938003885.1 uncultured Balneolaceae bacterium
GCTATGGATACAACATAGAAAGGTGAACAGGGATTATGAAACGATTTATAATTAGGGAAGCCATACGAGTTTAAAAACCTCTACCTGAGCAAGTAGACGAAGGAATGGGGCACGGAATGGAACAGGGGCACTCCAAATCTACAAGCCTCTGCGGCCCTCACACCATCAACGACACACCGCCCTCAGCGCATCGATATCTGCACTGCTGAGCCGTAGCTGGCCCGTCGGCCGGCTGCCGGTTGTCCGGTGCATTACCGCCTCCTCGTCCTCAACATGTTCAATTCCCAGAGCGTGGCCTATTTCATGAGCAAGGACCAATTTCAGTGCATCCCGGTCCGCGAACTGAAGAATCTGAATCACCCGGTCGGTTGCATTCCATTCATAGATCCCCTGAGTCATATAGTGGACCCCGGAAAAGCGAACATTATATTGATCGATCAGTCCGTTTTTATCTATGATCAATCGATTGAGCTCATCTACTCGCTCTTTCAGTTCCTCCCCGGTTTCCAGAAGCCACTCCTTTCGTGCTTCCAACTCCCCGGCAGTACGATCCACCCCCTGTTTCCTATAGTGGTATTGGCGGAGTTCATCCTCGTTAAACCCCCCTTTCTCGTTGATCTTCCGAACCCATTGATTCAGACTTTCAAACCGCCTCTCGCGTCTACCGGAATCCCCATCATATCCCGAAGTTGCATCCCGCCAGGCTTCTTCACGCCTCCACACACTCCTTTCCAACGACTCTACATGGTCCCCGGCCCGCTCAATCCGCTCTCTTAACTCTCTCTCCTGATCGGTCAGCTCCTGTTGATCTTCATAGATAAAATGGATGGGGATTCCCTCCTCTTCATCATAAACGACAACAGGCTGCCCGATCGCATCAGACCAGAGTCTCGCCGCCTCCCGGATCTCCTCCACCAGCTCTTCCCGGCCCAGCTGAAATCTCTCATCCACCGAACCGAGCGCCACACGGATCGCAGCGGAACAGAAAAGCCCCTCTTCACCTGCATCCGGAAGCGCCGCTGCAGTGGTCGGAAAGAGGAGGCATCCGGCAATAAGAGTGAGCCCGCAGAAGAGTTTCATAGCTATTTTGTTCAGTAATCGAGGTGCCACCGAAGGTCTACCCCCTCCCGGCTGTCATCCCCCTGAGTAATGATCAGCTCCAGATTTTCCCGCAACAGATATTCCAGAATAAATAGGGTGGTGGGCCTTGCACCGCCCAGCTCATTCAATATCGCAAAAAATGTCTTCTGATTTAAATACCAGCCGGTTTTGATCGACGTGGTGCTTCCGGTACCGGAACGGTTGGTGTCGATCTCAACCACATCGATGCCCAGCCGCTGCGATGCAAGCAACTCCACTCGGTCCAGCAGCACATCCATGGCGAGATCCGAGACAGAAGGCCCGCTCCCGCTTCCTGCGACAACCTGCTCCCAAGACTCCAGTTCATAAAACGGTTTGCCGAAAACGGTATAGCTGATGATATCCTGA
>CALKWT010000030.1 GCA_938003885.1 uncultured Balneolaceae bacterium
CTTCAGAAATCTTCTGTCCAATGCCATAAAGTTCACCCACAGGGAAGGTTTAATCCTACTGGAAAGTGAAAAGTACAAGAACCTTGTGAATATCTCTATTACGGACAACGGTATCGGCATCCCCTCAGATCAATTAAAATACCTATTTGAACCAAAGACGTACACAACCGAGGGTACTGCAGGGGAGCAGGGTACAGGCCTGGGGCTTTCCATCTGCAAGGATTTCGCTAAAAAACAGAACGGTACCCTCTCTGTCCACAGTGTTTACGGTGAAGGCTCTACATTTACCTTACAGCTGGAAAATGTATTGGCCCAGACATCATCCCCGCACCAGGTGACTCTATCCGCAATGGAAAGTTATTGAATAATTTCTGCATCCGGGCGATTCCCATACTCATACCAGGATCCTTCGTACGGCCTGACGGAGTCGAATCCCATCAGCCGCAGTGTGAAATAGACGTGGGATCCCCGCACATTTGACTGACAGTGAGGGATGATCTCCTTGTCCGGGGTGATGCCCTGTTCCGTGAGAAGTGCGCTGATCTGCTCTGCAGGTAAAAAGTAGGGGATGCCATCTTTTGCAATGACTCTGTTCCACTCGATATTCACAGCGTTTGGAATGTGGCCTCCCCGCTCAGCCCGCACATCCTCACCGCTAAATTCTGCTGCTGAGCGAGCATCAAATATGACGATGTTGTCGGATGTTGACGCTTGAGTCACATAGTCAAAATCACACATGAGAGCTTCCTGAATTTCTACTGTAAAGTTACTTTCAGGCAACTTGCTGATAGAGTCTGACATCTCTTTACCGGCAGCCTGCCACGCCTCCAGCCCGCCGTTTAGCAGGGAAGCGTTGTTAAATCCGTAATAATCCAGAGCATAAAAAAGCCGTGCCGATGCCAGATTATTTCCCTCATCGTAAATAACGACCCGGCTATTGTTCTCGAGCCCCAATTCGCTCATTTTCCGTGCAAAATCATCCGGATTGATCAGATAACCCTGTATAGCGTGATCAGGATCTGTCACTTCACGGACGGCAGAAAAGTGAACAGCTCCCGGAATCACGGCTTGCGGCTCGTCTTCACGTGCATCAATCAGAAAAAGGTCAGGGTCTGTCGTTATCCTCTCTTCCAGTTCCGAGACATCGACCAGCAATTCCGGATGAACATACGCCTGGGATTGGGCCGGCTCCTGCTGTGCGCAACCGTTTACCAGCAGAACAAGGAGAAATGAAGAGAGAATGATCAGCCTGGTGAGCGCCGCAGAGTTAACAATGGGAATGGAAGTGCAAATTTGAAGTTTGGAAAAGTAATTTCTCATGAGATCACCTCACGGTGTAGTTGGTGGTTAGACCGGGGAGGAGCACGACTTCCTCTCTGCCAGCAGAAACTTCCTTGTTCGCAAAATAAGTAATAAAGAGATGGAAAAACCAAATACCATTCTTATTTTCCTTGCATTACGTTCAGAGAAATATTAATAAACACCAAAACAGATGAAACGCATACAGATCACCTACTTTAGCCTGCTGACCTGTTTTCTCACTCTTGGCTTAACGATATCAGCCTGCAGCCAGTCCCGGGAATGGGTCCCCGGCGACACGGAATTTTATGAACCCGTTCCACCCATTGTAGAAGCGAAGCCTGTCTTTATGCAACCTCCCTCGGATGCCACTATCCTTTTTGACGGTTCCGACCTTTCTGCATGGGAATCTACCAATGGAGGAGCAGCAGACTGGACGCTGGAAAACGGTGCGATGACCGTCAAGCCCGGTTCGGGTAACATTGTTACCAAAGAGAAATTTGGCAGTGTACAGCTCTACCTGGAGTGGCGGTCGCCTGTGGAAGTCTCCGGAGAGGGGCAGGGCCGGGGGAACAGCGGTGTATTTCTTCAGCGAAGGTATGAAGTCCAGGTACTGGATATGTTCAATAACGAGACCTACACCAACGGAATGGCGGCAAGCATCTACAAGCAGAGCGTTCCGTGGGCAAATGCAGCCGTGCCACCCGGTGAATGGAATACCTATAACATTATCTATGAAGCTCCTGAGTTTCGAGAGAACGGAAGCGTAAAAAAACCGGCATACATTACCGTTTTCTGGAACGGAGTTCTGGTACAGCATAAGACGGAAATTCAGGGAACTACCGAGTATATCGGGCCGCCATCCTATACTGTTCATGAGGAAGATGGCATCGTGCTGCAGGATCATGGGGATCTGGTCAGCTTCCGAAATATCTGGATACGCAATCTGGATGATAACCCAGTCAGAAATCATCAATAACCCTATAAACCACATTCATAAAGTGAGCAGGCGGTAGACTTATCAACCTGCTCATTCACTCTTTTATTCATATCAGTATCATGAAAACGCTATTCAGTCTGTTGTCAATTTTGTTCATCTCCTCGCTTTCTTTTAATTCTACTGATTCTGTGGCACCGGAACGTGAAGCCACCTCAGAGTGGACAGTACTCTTTGATGGATCCGGTACCGATCACTGGCGAATTTACAATGGAGATCACTTCCCTTCGGAGGTCTGGAAGGTGGAAGAGGATGCCCTTGTTATGCGAAAAAACAGCTCCCATTCAGGAAGTTTTGATCTGATCACACGAGAAAAGTACAGTAACTTCGAGTTTGAGCTGGAATGGATGATCTCGGAAGGGGGAAACAGCGGAATCTTCCATCACGTAGTGGAGCAGCCGGGAAGGGCGATCTACTGGTCAGGTATAGAGATGCAGATCATCGATTCCGATGGGTTCGGCCGCGACAGACTTTCAGATCTGCAGCACTCCGGTGCTCTATACGATATGCGTGCAGCCAATCCTCAAAATGAAAAGCCGCAGGGCGAATGGAATCACACAAAAATTATCTCCGACGGCCCAAAAATTGAGTATTGGCAAAATGGGGAAAAGATTGTGGAGTACGAACGATGGAATGCTGAATGGTATGAGATGGTCCGAAACTCCAAATTTGAATGTCAACCATCTTTCGGGAATGCTCCAAAAGGGCATATCGGCCTTCAGGATCATGGAGATATGGTCAAATTCCGAAACATCCGAATACGGGAAATCTAAAACCAGGGGTGCAGATCGCATCTGCTGTAGAAGGAGAGAGCTCCTTCGGCCGGTTCTGCTCTCCGCCTCTCCCTCTGCTGTAATCCAATGTCAACACCTATTTCGAATTGATCAGCTTCCGATAAATCCTACGTAGAATGACACAATCCTCCGGCTTCAGAACCGGGTAAGGGAACGATACCCGGAACCTGCATGCTGGCATGATGTTCTATCGTGAATAACAACAGAATAGAGACATCACTCATTTTGATCTGAGACTGATTATTCTGATCTTTAGGAGTACACAATCTCTGCAAAGAAGTTTTTAATGTATGCGTTCATAAAACGGTTCTAAACATGGCAAAGGTTGAAGTTGTAATGCCTCAGATGGGTGAATCGGTAATGGAAGGTACCGTTATCGAATGGTCCAAGAAGGTCGGAGACAAGGTAGAGGTTGATGAAACCTTGCTGGAAATCGCAACGGATAAGATCGATACTGAAGTCCCTTCACCTGAAAGCGGTATTTTAACAGAAATCCTGGTGCAGGAAGATGAAACCGTGCAAGCGGGACAAGTCATTGCCATTATCGAAACAGAGGCCGGGGCCGCAAATAGCGCCAAAGATCTGTCAGAACACCCGGACACTCCAGACAAAACGGACGAACATTCAGAACAAAATGCAGAATCATCTCAACAAACCACAGCTCCACTAGAAGATAACACAGAGACCGTGAACGAGGATACTATGACCAAACCAGATCAAGGTAATGACCAAGGCGGAAGGATAGAAATTGTGATGCCCCAAATGGGCGAGTCTGTCATGGAAGGCGAAATTATCGAATGGCTAAAAAACATTGGCGATTCGGTTGAAGCTGATGAACCGCTTCTTGAAATCGCAACAGATAAAATTGATACAGAAGTACCGTCTCCTGAAAGCGGTATTCTGCTCGAAATCTTGGTAGAATCCGGAGATGTTGTCGAAGTAGGACAGCCGATTGCAGTCATCGGTACCGGCGATGCAGCTTCTGCCGCACCGGCAGCCGCACAGGAGAGTACGGATGAGAGCACAACAGAATCGGGATCCGCTGAGGAGGCCCCTGCAGAAGAGGCCCCCGCTGAAGAACAAGCTCCGGCTGCTTCGGCGGAAGATCGCCCCGAACTGAAATCGACCGGATCTGACGGAAGGTTTTTCTCACCGCTCGTCCGCTCCATTGCAAAAGAAGAGGGGATCAGTCAGGAAGAACTGGAATCTATTTCTGGAAGCGGCAAAGATGGGCGTGTTTCAAAAGAAGATATACTTAACTTCCTGGAAGAGCGAAAAGCTGGTGAAGCCAGCACCCCACAGCCTGCTAAGGCGCCTTCTGCTCCTTCCTCACAACCCGCAGCCGGCAAGGATACGATTTCAGCGGGTGAACTGGATGTTTCCAGCCCGCATGGCAATATTGAAATCATCAAAATGGATCGGATGAGGAAAACGATTGCCGAACATATGGTCCGTTCGAAGCAAACTTCGGCACATGTCACCACCTTCAACGATGTGGATGTAACCAATATCGTGAAGTGGAGAAATGCCAATAAGAAGAAGTTTCAGGAGCAGACGGGCATTAAGCTGACCTTTACCCCCATTTTTATTGAAGCCTTTATCCAGGCAGTCGGAGAGTTCCCGCTGATGAACAGCTCGGTGGACGGTGATGAAATCCATCTGAAAAAGGATATCAACTTCGGTATTGCAGTAGCACTTGGCGAAGGTGGAAAGGGCGGCCTTATTGTCCCGGTGATTAAGCAGGCTCAGGATAAAAATCTGGCAGGATTGGCTAAATCAGTCTATGATCTCGCCACCAGAGCCCGTGAGAAAAACCTCAACCCCGACGACCTGGTGGGAGGCACCATCACATTAACCAACTACGGCAGTGTCGGAAATCTGATGGGAACCCCCATTATCAACCAGCCGCAAGTCGCCATTCTTGGTACCGGTATTATTGAAAAACGGCCGGTAGTGATGGAGACAGAGGATGGGGATATGATTGCTATTCGCCACAGAATGTACCTGACCATGAGCTATGATCACCGGATTATTGACGGAGCACATGGCGGAGCCTTCATGAGACGTGTAAAACAGCTTCTGGAAGAGTTTGACCCCAACAGAGTGATATAATCCGTTCCTCTACCACCTCCCCGCCATGCAGTATGGCGGGGTAGGAAGAGGGGATTCAACGTTTGAGAAAGTCCACATCATTACATCAACATGATCATATGCCGGACCATCCGTGAGGTCAGAGAGGCAGTCGCCAGTGAAAAATCTTCTGATAAAACCGTATCACTGGTACCCACGATGGGCGCTCTTCATGAGGGACACCTCTCGTTAATCGAAACCGCAAAACGTGAAAGTGATGCGGTAGTCGTCTCTATTTTCGTAAATCCTACCCAGTTTGCACCTCATGAGGATTTTGATACCTATCCCCGGAATGAGGCGGAGGATATCAAAAAGTGCAGAGAAGCGGGTGTCTCGATCGTTTTCATACCTGCGCCGGATGAGATTTACGATGAAAAAAACTACTTTTCAATTCAAATCGATCAGCTCAATGAGCATATGGACGGGAAAAGCCGTCCCGGGTTCTTTGAAGGGATTGTTCAGGTTGTAAATAAGTTTTTTAACATAATAGAGCCAGATATCGCTGTCTTTGGCCAAAAAGATATTCAACAATATCTTATCCTTACCCAAATGGTTAAAGAGTTTAACCATCCCATACGGTTGATCAGCTCGCCCACTGTCAGAGCCCCGGACGGTTTGGCTCTGAGCAGCCGGAATGCCTACCTCTCCAGAGAAGAGCGGGTACTGGCTCCTTCCCTTTACAGAGCGTTGCTCTATATAGAAAAAAATATCCGCGGGGGTGTGCATACACCGAAGATGCTTATCAGCCACCAGTGGTCTGAACTTGAAGCAAAAGGTTTCAAAGTTGATTATCTTGGAGTCTATTCAGTGCGAACGCTTCAACCGGTTGAAACAGTGATGGAAGAGAGCCAATATACGATCGCCGGTGCCGTTTATCTGAGTAAGACCCGGCTGATTGATAACCTCATGCTAAAACTTTAGAACTGCCAACTATGAAACTATCGATGTTCAAATCCAAACTGCATCAAATGCGGGTAACCGAAGCCAATTTGATGTACGAAGGCAGTATCACCATTGATGAAGAGTTGCTCGATCTGGCTGGTATTTTGCCTTACGAAAAAGTAGCTGTCGTCAATATTACCAATGGCTCGCGGCTGGAAACATATACCATACCGGGCGAGCGTGGCAGTCGCGGCAGCAAGACTTACCCAGGTAGATGACCGCATCATCGTCATAGCCTACGCTGAGATGGACCCGGAAGAGGCCCGGAAACATGTACCGACGGTTGTTGTCGTCGATGAGAACAACAACCCGAAGAGGACCCTGAATGAACATGTAAAACACGGGGAAACCTACGATCTTAAAAAAGGGGTTGCCCAAACTTCCCGGTAACGATCCCGGACAGAAGGGGTACCCGAGTCATTCGTACAGGCGTCTCTCCCTGATCAAAGGTACACGTTAGCCCGTTCTGCAGATTCCGCGCGCTTCATTTTATTCCACATCTTTTCATCTTCTTTCCGGCAGCGGAGAAATGAGGGCCTCCTTCATGCCGTCCCGGAGAGCTGCATACCTCTCACGGATCAAAATAGCTATTGAACTTTCTGTTTTTGATCCGGGGATAGACGACGATGAGGCTGTTGTCTGGAAATTGTTCCGAAACCGAGCCCGGCAGCTGATCCGAGTGGTGGGTCCAGGAGATCGTCTCTTTACGTGCACCATTCAAAAGAATGACATCCCCTTTTCTCACCCGGTTCTGCAGAACCAGATTGAGATCCTCCCACAGAGTAACAGACTCCACAATAACCGGGAGTTCTGCCCCGTGATTCTCTACACTCCTTTTGATTCGGGAGGCCTGGCTGTACTCTGTTAATATGAGCAGGTCCAGCTTGGCAGATGCCGCCATATTCAATGTTTTCGAAATCAATTCTTCGAATCCGGGCTCCCGGTGAGACTCCGGTGGAATCGCCATCACAATACGTTGATGCTCCAGAATACTTTTGCTGGTATTGCTGACAATAAGAAACTGGGAGGTGAGTACAAGCAGCTGATCCAGAATGGTGCTGAAAATCCGGCTTCCCTTTACAGGATCCCTGTTCCAACCGATGATGGTGCTGTCGATATTTTTCTGATCCACCACTTTGGAGATACCGGCTGCCACATTGATATCCGACGCAATAACCGGCTCTATATGTACATTATCCGGAACCGGGCTCTGCGCTGCCTTCTCCAGGAGGGCATTTGCAATACCCATACTCTCTTCATCACCTGCTATTTTATTTAGGATGGTCAGAGGATAGATGGCAAGTTCGCTGTGGGAATGAAAATAAAATGCGAGGTCCATCAACTCGTTAACATGAACCGGATTGGATACCGGAACAAGAATGCGTTCGGTATAACCGGTCTTTTTATCTGATTTTATTCGATTCTTCATATGATTGGGATTTAAAAACCTCCCTTTGGCCTGTAGTTTCCGGAAGGGTCAGATAAAATGAGAGTAAGAATTTCCTGACTCAGAAACAAAGTTTTTAATATGACTTACAGAAAAGCCTTAAAGAGTCAGGAGAGGTAGAAGTGACCCCTTACTTGAACAATAGAAATGGTGACCTCTCCTGATAAAACAAACTTCCCGGATGGGCCGTGACGGGCAGGCCAAATTGTACCTGCCCGCGAAGATCGCTGGCCTTAGCCAGCTGGCACGGGAGTCCCGGAGAGACGGGCCTCCCTTATGTCAGGCCGTATTATCGATCACGGACATATCTGTTCAGCCATTCCGACTGCTCCCAAAGCATATGAAGCACAGATTCACGGGCACTGTAACCGTGGCTCTCCTCAGGCAGCATCACCAGGCGTGTGATCCCTCCAAGCCCGCTTACAGCAGCATACATCCGCTCACTCTGCATCGGAAAAGTACCCGAGTTGTTGTCCTCCGTTCCGTGGATGAACAGAATAGGATCTTTAATGCCATCGGCGTGCATAAATGGCGACATACTCAGGTAGATCTCTGATGATTCCCAAAAGTTACGTGGTTCAGCCTGAAAGCCGAAAGGTGTCAGGGTTCTGTTATAGGCCCCGCTTCTTGCAATCCCCGCTTTAAACAGCCGTGAATGCGCCAGCAGGTTTGCGGTCATAAAGGCACCGTAGCTATGGCCTCCGATAGCAACCCTGTCAGGGTCTCCCACGCCGCGTTGTTCCAGTTCATTTATGACAGCTTCTGAGCTGGCAATCAGTTGCTCTACAAACGTGTCATTCGGGTTCTGGTCCCCCTCGCCTACAATCGGCATGGTAGCATTTTCAACCACTGCAAACCCCTGGGTCAGGGCAAAATGCGGCCCCCAATGACTAAGAGATGCAAAACGGTAGGGTGAGTCAGCAATTTGCCCGGCAGCATCTGCACTGCGGAATTCTCTTGGATACGCCCAAACCAGCACCGGAAGCTTACCATCCTTTTCAACATCATACCCTGCGGGCAGGTAGAGGGTGGCTGAAAGCTGCACACCATCGCTTCGTTCGTACTGGATGAACTCTTTGGTTACATCTCGCAACTCGGGTGTCGGATGTTCAAAATCGGTTATTTGGTCAAGAGATTGAGTCCTCAGATCTCTTACAAAATAGTTTGGCTGATCCTCGAGAGACTCTCTCATCGTAAGCAGCTTATCTGCATCCTCATCTAAAATTGTCACAATACGCTCATAATAGGGAGCCTCTGAGCGCCACACTTCTCTGGTCTGCCCGCTCTCCATGTCGTACTCTGCCAAAAACGGACGATTACCTTCTGGCGTAGCTCCGATTCCGGTCATGAGCAGGGTGTTTCCGTCATTTTTTGTATTCAGTACCCAGGTACCAAACCTCGAACGTTTCGTTTGCGGTGTGCCCGGATCATTATATCGGTCTTCTGTAGAGAGATCGAAAATCAACTCTGCCTCTTGTGCAGGGTTATCGGGATCAATTTTCCATGTTCTGCGGTGACGACTGTCCCGCCAGAACTCGGTTACAAGAGCGAACCCATCTTCACTCCACTGCAGGCCGCTATATCTGTATTCCATTTCGAAATTGTTTACCGGATCCCCATCAAAAGGAGCTTCCAGTGTAAGCAACCGGTCCCTGTAGGGGACATCTACCGAGGGATCCCCTCCATCCAGAGCCTCGACCCAGGCGATCGTTGCGGGCGCGTCGTTTCTCCAGGTTACGGAACGGGGGCCTTGTGTGGTCGCAGAGAAAGCGATAGGCACATTATCTGCCAGAGGCAGCTCTGCGAAATGATGCACATGCTCTCCATCCCGATCCAGAATGTTAATGCTCTGCGGAAACCTGGATGCCGGAACCCGATAGGAGTAAGGCTTTTGGGTGATGTTAACCAGGAAATAGTTTCCATCCGGCGAGAGCGTGACGGAGCGATAAATCGCAGGCTCTCCAATTTTCTTTGCCCCTTCTCCAGTAACAGATAGCTCTACCAATTGCGACGTAAAGTAATAATCAAAAAGAGCCTCATCATGCTCATTCTGAAGCAGGTCCTGATAGGTTCTGGCAGGTGTCGCTTCCCCCAGGTTCTCCTGAATGATGGGCCCCGTAGGAATAGTGGATTCTTCGGGTACATTCCCTCTGTTTTCAGGAACTGTTTTTGCCACTATTGAGGCACTGTCTCTTGTCCAGAAGAATGGAGACCCGTAGTAGGTATTATTTATTTTGTAGTCGGATAATTTTCGGGCAGATGCGCGTTCAACATCGGCAAGCCAGAGATCCAGGCCATTCTCTGTAATCATCAAAAAGGCAAAGTAGGAGCCATCGGGAGACCAGCTTACATTGGTCATCCGCGATCCCTCCGGGATACCCGTGATTTCGGTATCGGATCCTGTTTCCAGGTCGCGTAAGGTAAACCCGGTTACGTAGCCGGGCCGGCTGCTTCCATTTGTATTGGGATTGATCCGAATCCCTGCCAGGCGAAGCTCAGGCTGGGCGATCTCTTCAATGGCAGGCAGAGAGGGGCGATCCTGAAGGAGCAAAACCGAACGATCCGGAGAAACTGACACCTGCGGATTTCTTGCCCCATCTACAAGATTTACAAGCTCCTGTGATGGTGTCATATAGCCACTCTGGGCAAACGTGGTTTCCGTCAGGAAACAGAAAAATAGAATAGATAAACTAAATATTACGGTACGGGTCATAAAAAGCTCTCTTGTGAATCATTGTTGTTATGGGTACTGGAGGCTTTTCTGATCTGAAGTTTCAGAAACAGAAATTCTGCTTTAAACCGGTAGTTCCATGTAAAATTTCACTTCGCAGTCATCAGGTAACGAATACCTTTTTAATTGCCTCCCGCATCCTCATGTGCCAGTTCGTATCACAATTCTATCCGGCGCTATGAAGGAGTTATTGAACCTATTTCATATTTACAAACTGGAGAGGAACTTCAAAGCTCTTTGATTTCAGGTGTCTGATTGTCTCCTGCAGGTCATCGATCTTTTTACCGGTCACACGTACCTGCCCATCCTGAATCGCAGGCTGAACCTTCAGTTTTAGTGATTTAACCTCTTTTACAATCTTCCTGGCTGTTTCCCTGTCAATTCCCTCTTTAATCGTGATATCGACTTTTACATGCCCCTGGCTTGTCCCTTCTTCCTTGCCAAATTCAAGCACCTTGGGTTCCAGCCCGCGCTTCACAAAATGCTTGATAAGCATATCCTTAACCGCCTGAAGTTTCATGCTTTCTGCAGCGACTATGTGAATTCGGTTCTCTTTCTTATGGTACTCAACCTCTGTGTGGAGCCCGCGAAAATCGTATCGTGTAGATACTTCCTTCAGCGTATTGTTTACCGCGTTATCCACTTCCTGCGCATCAATTTCATTTACTATATCAAATGAGGCCATAACAAAAAATAATTATTTGTTGTTTTTGTTCAATATAGCATCAATTTTCCAAACCTGCTTTCCGGATTTAAGGTAACGGAACGGCTTGAAGGATTGTACCTCACCCTCGGAAAGTCAGCAATGACTTTATCATGT